>CAZZKO010000025.1:0-24376 GCA_964654925.1 uncultured Candidatus Bathyarchaeia archaeon | reverse complement strand
GCTATGTATGGGCTGCCATAGACGTGGACACGCGTGAATTGTTGGCTATATGGGTTTCATGGCAGAGGAACATAATGCATGCGGAAGCCTTCCTAAGGAAAGCGCTTTTAACGTGCACAAACAAGCCAGTATTCCTCGTTGCCAAACACTAAAAAGACCACCAGCAACGCCCATAACTTGACAGTATCACTGTTGCTGGCTTTCAATCCAAAGTGATAAGCGAAATTAGAAAAATTGGAAAAAAGCATAGAGAGACATTTTAATATTCTCTATTTGCAACACTTGTGTGAGCCAAGAAGACTTAAGGCACATAGTGAAAGCTGACATTTCATGTGCTGGCGCATCAAAAATCCTTAGAGAGGAAATAGGAAAAAGGGCGTTACTGCGGTTGGGAATACTATCCCTGTTTACGCGTTGACTGTAAAGGGTAAAAAATTAGTCTAGCCTACTTGGCTGATTTCAAAGATAAAATCGTTATTTTTAGAACAAGCAACCTTCCCTATGAATCATCAGGCAAGGGCCCAAAGCTCAGGAGCACCTGCGACCAAAAACCTTAATTGGGAAAGCTTCTAACTAGTTGGCAGAAAATTTAGGGTGTTGGTTTAAGTTTGGTCGTTGAAGGTTTTTCCGGAAGTAAAAGAGCTGTAGACATAAAAATAGGTGAACTAACACCAACCTCAAGGTCTGTAAATGTAAAAGCAAAGGTAGTTTCAAAGAGTGACGTTCGAAGTGTAGCTTCAGGGAGGGACGGAGCGCCCCACAATGTCTGCGATGCTTTAATAGGCGATGAGACAGGATGCATTTATCTAACCCTTTGGGACGACAATATAGACAAGGTTAAGGTTGGTGAAACCATAAGCATAGGGAATGGGTACGTGAGCCTGTTCAGAGGTAGTATGCGCTTAAACGTTGGTAGATATGGCATACTAGAAGCCGCAAAAGAAGCATTAACAGGTGAAGTAAACACCGAAAATAATCTTTCCGCAAAGATATATCCTCAAACAGAACGAAACTTTGGAGGAAGAGGCAGAAGAGATTTCGGTGGAAGGGAAAGAAGAAGCAGATACAAGCAGAGGAGATACTAGATTGGAGAATTCAGCAGCTTTTTCCAAAACGTTCCCTTAATGCATCCAGGAATTTTATGAAATCATACTCTTCTTTTTCAGAAAATTCTAATCCAATTTTTTATAAAGCGTTTTGATTATCGCCTTCTCAATGACGAACGCTCCTGATCCAAAAATTTTTCTAATGCAGTTCAGGAATGTGGCCAGATTTTTCGGTATATCCTCCTTTTTTAAACCATAATAATTGTGAAGGTGAGAATAAACGACCTCCCGGCCGCTTTCGCTAAGTATTAGCAGTCCCTCATCTATTGCTTCGATTAAAATATTGTTAAAAAGCTTCTCCGTCTCCGTCATCAATTTTCGCCGCATTAGAGAATACTTTTCATGGCTTTTTTAATTTCCTCCACTCCCATATAGAACGTTTTCTTTTCATCCTCATTTAACTTCCATTCTAAGACTTCAACGATGCCTTCCTTTCCTAGAATTACCGGGACGCCTATACTTATGTCTCTTAGGCCGTATTCTCCGTTTAAAACAGTAGAGCAAACGCAGAGTTTCCTTTCATCACGGATTATAATTTCAACCATGTCGGCAGTATTATTTGCGGGGGCATATATGGTCGCACCTTTTTTCAAAATGACATCCAAAGCTGACTTTTTCAATTCCTCCATTATTTCGGTTTTTTCCTTCTCTGTAAATGTTACACTTTGGCCGCGGATTCTTACCTTACTAAAGACCGGAACTTGATTATCTCCATGCTCGCCTATAACGTATGCTTCTACATCCAAAACTGGAGCATCATACCTTTTACTTAGAATATGCCTAAACCTTGCTGAATCCAGCATTCCGGCGCTTCCAATAACTTTTGAACATGGAAAACCAGAATGCTTCCACAAGAGGTAATTCATAACATCCACGGGATTTGTTAATGTGACAATAACCGGCTCACCTTCAATCTTCCTTAAGTTCTGCGCCACATCTACTATTATTTTCTTATTGACCTCTAAAAGTTCAAGCCTAGATTTCATTTCGGGGGTTCTAGGTTTGCCTGCAGTAACAATTATTACCTGCGAACCATCCAAATCCTCATAGCCTCCAGCAAAAACCTCAGTATTGCTTTTGAAGGCAATGGCATGTGCTATATCCGCGGCGTTTCCTTCCGCCAAGTTCTTAACGATGTCTATAAGAACCAGCTCTTCAACAAGCTTTCTACGTGCTATCTCGTAAGCTACACATGATCCGAGATTACCAGTTCCTATAACTGCAATTTTGTGCATACAATTATTTTGAACTTAAAGATTAAAAAGCATTATTTAAGGATTCAACTGCAAAGCTCAAAATTCTTGTCAGACCGGAAATCTTCATAAAATTGTAAAAATAGCGGAATTAGAAGATTTTAGGTTTTAAGGTATATTTCTAACATATGAGGTCCTAGCAGGTGTTTATGTCAGTTTAGACTATATCAGCATATTAACAAAAGTTATCTTTGAAATAGCATAAGTGAACTCCATACTGGGAGGAATCGGTTTGCGGTTAGATTATACACTATATGTGATTGCGGCAATGGTTTTCGTAGCTACCGGAATGGCACTTGGATATCAGGTTGCATATAAGGAGCTATGGGTTATATCCACCGTAGTTTTGGGGCTTACATTCGTTGGACTTGGATATTTGCAGAGACCCAAGGCTAGACCAATAGCCGTAGAAGCATCAACGCCTATTTCAAGTGTTCAATCAACACCGCTGCCTGCTATAACTGATCCTGGAGTGCCCTCCTTAGTTGCCACCTCGCAACAGTCTCAAGAAACTGCAGAAACAGTTGTTGCACAGGAGGGCGCTGCTGGGGCACCTTCAAAAACCATCAGCTTAACGGATGTGAAGGGGATAGGTGAGAAGCGAGCAGAACGTCTTAGGAGCATTGGCATAAACACCGTTGAAGAATTGGCTAGGGCTTCCGCTGAAGATTTAGCTGCTAAACTTAAAGTCTCTCCAAGAATGGCTATGACATTAATTGAAAACGCTAAAAAACTCATCGAGAAATCCTAGTAGCATCAGCTTCTATACTTTCACGTTTGATGTTAAATTCACGGTTTATTTCGTGGCCATCTAGCCCTGAAGATATTTCTCAAAAAGTATTCCGTGAGCAACCTTGTAGTAGTTATCAATTCTTTTAACTTTTATGTAACCAAGCTTCCTGTAAAGATTTAATGCTGCAATGTTATCCTCTCTTGCTTCAAGACGACATTTTTTAGCACCCTTATTTAGAAAGATTTTCTCTAGCTCTTGAAGAAGTTTCGTTCCAACGCCTTTCCGCCTGTGGCTTGGACATACATCCAACGTTAATACGTGTCCTACTATAATATCCCCCTCGAAATCTAGGGTTCCTATAATGAATCCCACTATTTTTCCATTCTCCTTTGCAACAAGATTGATTGAATTGTAAATTGAGAGTAAATAGGCTATCTGATTTTTTGTAAAAGCTTCATCCTTAAAACACTCTTTTTCAATTTCATAGAGTCTATCTAAGTGCTTAATGGATGCGCTTTCGATAACCACCGCCATTTGTGCATCATCAATTATAATGCTTAATAGATTGTTATCCTTTCAATGTTACGCTGTTTGGAGATGCCTTAATGCTTTCAATTCAATCCACTGCTGGGCTATAAATCCCACAAAGAACCTAAGCCAAAGAGTTAAAACCCTATTTAGTATAGTCGCCGTGGCGCTTATGCCAAGAGGGACGCCTAGCAATCCATAAAAAGTTGTTATGGTTATTTCCGGGAGTCCCACTTCAAAGGGCACGCCTAGAGGAATTGATTTAACAGCTGAGACTACCGCTTGAGTCGTAATGATTATGCTCCAGCTGACTTTGAAGTTTAGTGCTAAGAAGCAAAGATAAGAGATTCCAAGATAAACTATCCAAGAAAGTGCCGTTAAAATGATTGAAACTATCACGACCCTTGGAGTGTGTCCAAAGGCTCTTATGGAAACATGAAACATATCCGCAAGCTTCACAGCTTCCTCCTTAATCTTAGCTAGCTTCCATTCCCCTTTGCTGATGTGTTCAGCGAACCTTATAGCCCAATCAATAATTTTCAAGGTCCAGCTTTTTTTAATACATAGAAAAAGTAGCAAAAATGCGAAAAACAGTGTTGCAATAACTAAAAATAATGTTAGGCTAAAAATAAGGCTGTTAATTTGAAATTCGGCCATTAGCATCCCCATGCCTATTAAAAGAGTAGCAGTGCCAATTCCCATGCCTATGAGTCTCTGTGCCACAAGCGATGCGGCAACTTTACCTGCCACATTATTACCATGCATTCTTGTTACAAGGTATATTCTGGAGATCTCCCCGCTCAAAGATTCCGCTGGTATAATTATGTCAACATATATTCCATACCACACATATAAGTAAGATTTTAGCACCGAAAGCTTAACTGAAAGGAAATTGATAAGCTGGTGCCATGCCAGCGAGTGGAAGAAAACGTCAACAAAAACTAGGAGAGCTGCCAATGAATATAGCAAAGGATCAGCCTTTTGGATTGTTGCTATTATTTCTGGTATGCTAACTTGGAAGATTTGGAGATATGCTATGAACGCGGCTATGCCTATTACTGGTAAGATTATAGTTTTCCACGTGACTTGACTTTTCATTGTAGCCATCGCTTAGTCCAGCAATGACCTCAGAAAAGCTCTTAACAGATTATATAATTTTTGGGAAAAATGTTATTGGGATGAAGGTGATCTAAAGCTTTTAAAAGCTTCAGAATCATGAATGCCTTAGGTGTGTCTATGCTTTCCCGGGAAGAAGCACTAAACCTTATTAAGAGTTGGATTTCAAAAAGAAATGTCATCCTTCACATGCTTGCGGTAGAAGCAATAATGCGGAATGTTGCAAGATATCTTGGAGAAGATGAGGAGGTTTGGGGTCTAGCTGGTTTGTTACATGACATAGACTATGAGGAGACGGAGGAGAAACCGGACAAACATGGTTTGCTTGCCGAGGAAATCTTGAAAGGGCATGTTTCTGACGAGATTATAAATGCCATAAAAGCCCATAATTTTAAGTATACAGGTGTAAAGCCGCAAAGCCTTCTGGATAAAGCCTTGATAGCTTGTGATGCGGTTTCCGGTCTGCTGGTTGCCTGTGCGTTGGTTATGCCCTCTAAGAAGTTAGAGGAGGTTAAAGTGGAAACCGTAATTAAAAAGTTCAAGGACAAAGATTTTGCAAGGGGTGCAGATAGGGAAAGAATCCTGCTATGCGAGGCTATTAATATTCCAAAGGAAAAATTTTTCGGGCTGGCTTTGCAGGGGCTAAAGAATATAGCTCAGGATATAGGTCTATGATCAAAACTCTGGGTTGGGTTTGCCAAGTTTCTTGTCCAAACATGATTTCACAAACCCATAATATTCAGGATCAGGTTTTCCAGGACGACTTTTAAACTCTCCATGAAATTGAGTGGCTAAAAAGAAGAAATGATTTGGCAGCTCTAAAATCTCCATTCTCTTCCCATCTGGGCTCCTTCCGGAAAATATTAGCCCATTCTTTTCCAGCATTTCTATGTAATTTAAGTTCACCTCAAATCTGTGACGGTGGCGCTCATAAATCTCCTCACTTTTATATAGCTTATACGCGATCGTATCTTTTTTCACGATAATTTTTTGGGAGCCTAAGCGCATGGTTGCACCTTTATACTCTATCGTCCGCTGTTCCGGCATTAAATCAATAACAGGGTGAGGAGTGTGCGGATCAATTTCTGTACTGTTTGCTTCCTCCAACTGGCAAATATTCCTGGCGAACTCTATAACAGCCAACTGGAAGCCATAGCATATTCCCAGGAAGGGGATGTTATTTTCCCTAGCAAATTTTATAGCCATGATCTTTCCTTCAGCACCCCTTGGTCCAAAACCATAGGGGACAAATATTCCATCATAACTGTTCAGAGTTTGCAGAGTTTCCGGGTTTTTCTCAAATGTTTCAGCCTCAATGTAATGAATGTTAACTTTTGTTTGACACGCCGCACCTGCGTGAAGCAGGGCCTCTTTCATGCTTACATAACTGTCTGCAAGACTAGCATATTTCCCGACCAGGGCTATTTCAATTTCATACCTAGGATTTAATATGGCATTGACAAAATTTTTCCATTCCTCGTAGTTAGGTTCTTTTTCTGGGAGGTTAAGTCTCCTGCAGATGAATTTACCCATCCCTTGCTCGTCTAGAATGAGCGGAACTTGGTAGACATTTTCAACGTTGTAGGAGCAGAAGACGGCATTCTCTGGGATTGTGCCAAATAGGGCTATTTTCCTCAGCGTTTCAGAATCTATCATCCTTTGGCATCGCGCCACAATTATGTCCGGTTGTATGCCGATACGCCTTAATTCGTTGACACTGTGCTGCAGCGGCTTTGTTTTCATCTCCTTTGTAACGTCAAGGATTGGAACCAGTGCAACGTGTACGTAAAGCGTATTTTCGTAACCATCTTCCAAGCGCATTTGGCGTATTGCCTCAAGAAACGGCAACCCCTCAATGTCGCCTACGGTGCCCCCAACCTCTGTTAACACAACATCAACTTTAGAATTTACGGCTACCTTTCTTATCCTATCTTTGATCTCGTTGGTTATGTGCGGAACAATCTGCACACATTTACCGAGAAAATCTCCACGTCGTTCCTTTTCAATCACGGCCTTATAAACCTGGCCTGTTGTGATGTTATTTTCTCTTTTAAGGTTTAAGTCTAGGAAGCGTTCATACCAACCCAAGTCCAAGTCTGTCTCCCCACCATCGTCAGTCACATAAACTTCGCCGTGCATGTATGGGTTCATCGTTCCCGCGTCAACATTCACGTATGGATCAATTTTCACAGCTGTTACATTAAATCCCCTTGCCTGAAGCATTTTTCCAATGGAGGAAGTTACTATACCTTTACCTACGGAGCTTAAAACGCCGCCTGTAACAAAGATATACTTAACCATTCTGTTACGCTCCACAACAGCAAAACCATGGTCTGGCTGAGAATTTAAACTTATTCCATACCCTCCGAAAGTTTAAAGCAGTCATGACCTTAGGTCTGATTGTAGAAGAGGAAATGCGCATGGCGATAAGAAAGGAGCCAAGCATCGTATACTGGCTCGGAGACAACTTATACCTAAACATAACCAACAGATGCACAAATAACTGCTACTTCTGCCTAAGAAACTTTTGGAATGGTGTTGGAGGTTTCAACCTAAAACTGGAGAAGGATCCAACGATCAACGAAATTCTAAGCGCCCTCCAGAATGTGATTAATTTGCGATATTGGAAGGAAATCGTTTTCTGCGGTTTTGGAGAACCATTAATGAGGTTGGATTGCATCTTAGAGGTTAGCAAATATGTTCGAAAGAATTATGGAAGAATCGTCACTATAAGGGTTGACACTAACGGGCATGGGTATCTATTGAATAAGGGTCGAAGGGTTGCTGAAGAGCTTAATGAGGCCGGCGTCAACAAATTAAGCGTCAGCCTAAATGCCCATGACAGGGAAACATACCTAGAAATTTGTAGGCCAAGCATCGATGGAGCCTTTGAGGCGGTTCTAGACTTCGTTGAAAGGGCCAAGAATATTATTGATGTGGAAGTCACAGCCGTGGCTGTTCCCGAGGTTGACCTTAAGAAGTTTGAAGAATTGGCAAAGAAGTTAGGTGTAAAATATAGGATAAGGCAATATATTCCCTGTTTCTGGTAGATTTCGGTGTCATCGAGATATTCGGTATTCAATAATCCATGGCTCAAGCTGACGATGAAATTTACTCCTATTCAGGCACCATCCCTATTTTGCCCATTCAACATAATAAAACAGCTTAAGACTTCCGGCTTAGGCTAAAGGCGTAAAAATTATATTATCTTTATGAAAAGATGTCCCCTATGCTTATTGCTGGTGTCGATGAAGCTGGACGGGGTTCCGTGGTTGGTTCCCTCGTCGTCGCAGGAGTTTTAATCAAAGATGAGGATTTACCGAAACTTGTTCAGCTGGGCGTTAAGGATTCAAAACTGCTGTCGCCTACAGCTCGGGAAAGACTTGCAGCCCAAATTATGCGGACTATCCAAAATCATTGCATTATAAAGCTTTCACCGTCGGATATTGATAGAGTTGTTGAAACGGGTCGGAAGCTCCATAGGCTTAATAGGCTGGAAGCTCAGGCGATGGCTAAAGTTATAGCGCACCTTAAACCTGATATCGCCTATGTTGATGCTTTAGATGTTTTAGAGGAACGCTTTAAACAGAATATCCTTGAACTCTTATCCTCCAAGGTTGAAATAATTTCGGAGCATAAGGCCGACAGGAAATATCCAATAGTATCCGCAGCCTCCATAATAGCTAAGGTTGAAAGAGATAGTGAAATTGCGGATTTGAAATTGAGATACGGCGATTTCGGGTGCGGTTACCCTTCAGACCCAAAAACCATTAATTTTCTGCAAAAATGCCTTGAAACCTTCGGAGATTACCCGGACTTCGTGCGGAGGTCCTGGAAACCAGCTAAGAGGATAAAGGAGGAAAGGGGCTTCAAGCAGATGCGTCTTCTTTAAATATTGCAAAGCTCCTCTGGATCCCGTATCTTTGAAATTTTTTCACGGGGGACGCATGGAATACCCACGTTTTCTGCTTTTTTGTCTTCTGTTACAAGTATTGCACGTGCTTGGACAACTTTGCTGAGGCTCAAGATTTCGCTGACTCGCTGGCTTAAACTTTCCTCTTTTCCATTCGTTACACTGCCTATAATCTTGATGTTGTCTTCTTGATTCGTTATAAGGAAGTCAAAAGGTGTTTTTCTTACTGGGATTACTTCATAGCCGGATACGTTCTTAAAAATCCTCTGAAAGACTTTGCTTTTAGTGATTAGCCGTTTCGCCTTCTTCTTTATTGAAGTCTTATCTTTGCGAGTTGATATGTTAAAAATGTCCACGGATTTAGCTATTGGCGCTCCCAGTGTACATAACAGCTTATACGCTATGCTTACAGACGTTCTTGTCATTCCCCTTTCATATCCATAAAGGGTTCTTCTGGAAACACCGATTTTTTCCGCTATCATGCCGGCTGAGAGGCTGAGCTTTTGCCTTCTCTGCCTCAAGGCTTCTCCATCAACTTCGACGTAGTAGCCTCCCGGACCTGCTTGAACCAACGGGTAAATTTTCTTGAGGATAATGTTTTTGAATGTTCTGAATGTTACTGCTGGAACGTTGTATCTGAAGTATACCGTATCGTCCTCTAGAGGTTTTTCCCGCGTCTTGTCTCCAATTATTAAAGAGGCCGCTAATATGTTTTCGCAAATGACTCTCAACTCTGAAGAATCGTGGGGCGAAATGCCTCCAATATCCGGCTGAACCTTTATCAGGATGAGGGAATCATCTTTTCTTGCTGCTAAGTTGAAACAGCTTGGCTTAGAATATACGGGGGAGACGGTGAATCCGGCCTTTTTAAGCACAGTTTTGACGGACCTAACGCCTTCCATCTCCCCAGAGGTCATTAGCCTCCACAATTAAAGTACCGGAATGCTCTTAAATATAAGGTTATACGCCTTATTTTCACCCGAATTTTGCAACTATCATCGCGTGAGCCTTGTCGTATGGTTCCAGATGTACAACATCCTCAATTATAAATCCTCTACTTTCCAGCACTTTTATCTCTTGTTTATAGACTTCTGATGGTTCCTTTGTAACATCTATACTTTGGGCTTTTATGGCGAGCATAATCCAGCCGGCCTTTTTAAGGTGAAGGTCAGCGTTGTCCGCTGAGATTCTGGCCTGATCAGGCTGTGCGATGTCGCAGTATATGGTGTCAACTTTGCCTTGAATAAACATGGAATATCTATCCGGGAAACGGGCATCTTCAAGAATTGGAATCATGTTTGGTCTATAGGCGCATACGTTGTTGATCAACTCCCTTATGGATCGGGGGGCGAATTCCACACAGTAAACCATTCCTTTTTCTCCTACAATGTCTGAAACATGGCTTGCAGTGGTTCCTGAGGCTGCTCCCAAGTAGAGAACGCGATTTTCAGGCTTTATTGGGACATTTTTCAGATTTTTAATTATGGCTGCCGCTAACTTACTTCTATAGGGATCCCATAATCGATACTCTACTCCCTCGTAATGTATGAGTTTTTCACCGTAGACGCTTCTTCCAGGAGCGAGGTTCTTTGTTGCAAGCTTTTGGCTTTCATCTTCAAGAATTACCTGGTAAATTTGGGGGAATTGCGGATGAGGTTTAATGCGCATGCCCTTTTCCTCTCTTTCTTTTTTCCTTTTTAGCCTTTTTCTCTGGAATCTTTGGTTGCTCAGCGTATTTTTCCTTGATTTCTTCAACCCTTTTTTCTAAATCAGCCTTTAACTCGTCGCCTATATACCTGCCTCCAAAGGCATCGGTTCTAGCTGCTATGGCCAATTTTCCAGCTAAAGCTCGGGCTATTTTTCCCCTCTGCCACTTTTTAGCTTCATGTATAAATGGATGCTGGAAAATTATGCCATGTTTTGGTGGTTTTGCTCCAGTTTTTAAGGAACGGAACAATGCTTTTTCCGCTCCTAAAACTTGTATTGTGCTTGCGGGCATTTTGGCTAAATTCGTAAGCCCTCCCGACAAGGCGATTAGGCGTGCACCTAAAAGTGCGCCTACTACGGCTTTTATGTTAGGCATTGTCTCCTCCATAGATATGTCTATGTACTTTTCCAGATTTTCCCTGAGGGCATAAAAATCTAGCACGTTCTTGCATAGTGCTTGAATTTGCGCCAAGTCCGTTTCTGTCAAGTCTGCACCCATGGATGCCCGAGCAGCGTTGGCTATTTGCTCTGCCTTGGTTTTTGGCAACTTTTCTTTCTCAAGGTTCTCTACGGTAAAGTTTTCTCTTCTCCCTAATTTCAGAACGAGCCTAGCATAGGTTTCATGTTTATCTATCATCCTATCCAGCTCTGGGAAGTGGATGCCGTACCATTCCCTTATACGGCTCATGAAAAGGTTTAAGGTTTTATCTATATCATCAAGGGCCTGGATGGCCTGTGCTATTATTAGATCTTTTTTCTCCACCATCTTCTTAACTTTAAGCTTGGCTACTTCAACGGCTACCTTGTGAATCCAGCGGCGGAATTCCTCGTAATCCCTAACAAAACCCGTTTCCAGGGCGAATTTTTCCATATTAGAGCGTATGGCCTCCGTCTCCGACGCCTTTAAAACCTCAACATTCACGTCATACCTTTCCCTGACTTCCTCTGCTAAGTGATCATTGATGAAGGCAAAAACCGTGTAGCCCTTTTCTTTTAGATGTTCTATTATGTCTGATATTTCCCTAACGACTTTACCTGACTCGATGTCCGCCAGGGTTTTCGCTGCTTCCTCGGGTTTTTTACTGAACAATGATCTGGCTACAAGCATGTTGCCCTCATCAAGGGCAATAACTCCGAAAAATGTTGGAATTATAACGGCCTTCATCAATTACTCCTCAGATGCTTGATAGTATTAAATTGCCTAGAATAAATAAAGAATTCTGAAAACTTTGTCATTTAAGAAAGTTTATCTTATCAGACACGTAGACATAGCTGGTCGTGGTGGAATAATAATTGAAAATCGACCTTTTAAGTGTGGATTTAGCTGGTTTGAAGCTGAAAAATCCTTTGATGCTGGCCTCTGGGATTTTGGGATATTCCGCCGAATCCCTTGAGAATATAGCGCGAAGCGGTGCTGGAGCCGTTGTAACGAAGTCTGTTGGACTTAAACCTAGAAAAGGCTACGCAAACCCCACGGTATTTCAAACAAGCTGTGGTTTAATAAATGCCATGGGGCTTCCAAACCCTGGAATAAATAATTTCGTGGAGGATATCCAAAGGGCAAAGGCTGTTTTACAGGTTCCGCTAATTGTAAGTGTTTATGGTTTTTCGGCTGAAGAATATGTCAAAGTGGCTGAAAAAGCTGTTGAGGCAGGCGCGGATGCCGTTGAACTTAATGTCTCATGCCCCCATGTTAAAGAGACAGGCGTTGAGATCGGACAGAAACCGGAAGTTTTGGCCCGCGTGGTCAAAAGGGTTAAAGCTTCTATAGATAAGCCAATTTTTGTTAAACTTTCACCAAATGTCGCTGATATAGCCGAGCTTGCAGAGGTCGCCGTCAAAGCTGGAGCTGATGTCATCACGGCTATAAACACGGTTAAAGCTATGGCAATCGACCCGGAAACTGCAAGACCTGTTTTAGGTAATATAAAAGGTGGTTTATCTGGGCCTGCTATAAAGCCAATAGCCGTAAGGTGTGTTTATGAGATTTATGAAAAGGTTAATGTTCCGATAATTGGTTGCGGCGGCATAACAAACTGGCGGGATTCCGTGGAATTCATGCTTGCAGGGGCTACGGCAGTTCAAATCGGAACTGCCATAGCCCTAAAGGGACTAAGCGTTTTTGAGACTATATGTAGAGGGATTGAAAGATACTTGAGGAAAAAGAAGTTTAGGAGTGTACGTGAAATTGTTGGCCTATCGCATAGCCTATAACGTGCTAAGGACAACAAGGATCATAAGAGTTAAGAAGGCGTCGCCCAGCGTTAAAATATTTACTTTTAAGGATAAATTATGCGCTAGGGCTAAGCCTGGTCAGTTCTTAATGCTTTGGATTCCAGGTGTGGATGAAATTCCGCTTAGCATTCTATCCGCGGAGGAAAACGGCGAAGTTTCCGTGGCTGTTAAAAGGGTCGGCGAGGCCACTGGGGTCCTTCATAATATGAGTGCTGGCGAGGTTCTGGGTGTGCGAGGACCTTTTGGAAATTCCTTCTCCATTCGGAAGGGCAGAGCGCTTATGGTTGGCGGGGGAACGGGCATTGCTCCTTTAATGTTCTTGGCGAGAAAACTTGTTGCGTCGGACGTCAACGTCACCTTCTTAGTTGGTGCTAAGACCAAGGATGAATTGTTGTTCTTTGATGATTTGTGTGAGCTTTGTGGTTCGGCGAACGTTTTAGCTGTTACGGAGGATGGAAGTTACGGCGCTAAGGGCTTGGTTACGGAGCCATTAAAGAAGCTGTTGTCAAGTGAGAAATTTAATATCATTTACACTTGTGGGCCGGAACAGATGATGTTCAAGGTTTTCTGCTTGGCTGAAGAGTATGGCGTCGATTTAGAGGCGAGTTTGGAGCGTTTAATGCGCTGTGCCGTCGGCATTTGTGGAAGTTGTGTAATAGGAAGGTATCGCGTTTGCAGGGATGGCCCTGTCTTCAGCGCTAGGCAGTTGAGGGAAGTGAAGGACGAGTTCGGCTTTTGGAAAAGGGACTTTGATGGGAAGAAAATTCCACTCGAATAAGAAGTCAAGCTCAAAAAGGTTATATTTGAGCTGGGTTTATTTGGTTTATTCGCGGGTGCCAGGGATGAAAGGTGGCCGTCAAATTCAGCGCCAACTCTGAAAAGGATTTAAACCCAAACTACTGCCCGCTTGAAATTGAGAAAGAAATACGCGATTTCTGGGAGAAAAACCGCATTAAAGAAAAGCTCATGGAGTACCGTGAGAAAAACGCCATAGGCTTTTGTGGTTGGGTTGAGGGGCCTCCGACGCTCAACGGTATTCCCCATGTGGGCCATGGAAGGGGCCGTGTGATAAAAGATCTCTACTATCGATGGAAAACCATGCAAGGTTATTTTGTGCCATTTTGGGCCGGTTGGGACTGTCAAGGCTTACCAGTGGAGCTTGAGGTTGAGAAGCTTTTAGGAGTGAAGAATAAGCGGGAGCTTATTGAAAAAGTTGGTGAAGAACGTTTTGTGGAGGAATGCAAGAAGACGATAATGCGCTATCATAAGGAGTGGGTTGAAGCCGACAGAAATCTTGGCATTTTCATCGACCATAGCAAAGCCTACTGGACCTACTTGGACGATTACATTGAGAGGGAATGGCAGTATCTTAAGCGTGCTTGGGAACAGGGCTTGCTTGAGGAAGGCTACTATGTTGTGGCGTATTGTCCTGGTTGCCAAACCAGCCTGAGCAGCGCTGAAGTTGGTTATGAGGGAGCCTATAAGGAGGTGGAGGACCCCTCCCTATACTTCAAGTTCCGGCTGGCAGAAAAGAATGATAGTTACTTCCTCGTTTGGACTACAATGCCGTTTACCATCGTTACAGATCTGATGTTGGCTGTGCATCCGGATGCGGAGTATGCGACTGTTAAGGTGGGCGATGAAAAGTGGATAATGGTTAGGCAACGCGTGGAACCTGTGATGCAAGAGCTTGGCATAAAAGACTATAGTATAGTTGAAACAGTTTTGGGCAAGAATTTAGAGGGTGTGAAATACGATTACCCGTTTAAGGATTTGGTTCCAAAGCAAGCGGAGCTTGACAATCATCCGCTTGTGCATAGGGTTGTCTGCGAAGATTTTGTAGATGTGAACACTGCCACCGGCGTCGTGCACCTTTCGCCTGGAAACGGTGAGGAGGACTTTTCAGCTGCTCAGAAGAGGGGTGTGCCAATTTTCGCGCCTTTCGATGACGAGGTTAAATTCACAAGCGATGCAGGATTTTTCCAAGGAGTTTTTGCAAGAGATGCTGACAAAATGGTTATTGAGGAGCTTCGCAAAAGAAACTTGCTCGTTAAAGCTGGTAGGATAAAACATGAGTACCCCACCTGTTGGCGCTCTCACCATAAACTAGTTTGGCTGGCAAGACGCGAATACTTCTTGAGGACAGACCGCATAAACGACAAGGTCGTAGCCGCAGCTGAGAAGGTTGAATATTTCTTTGAAGCCCCAAAGAATCGGTTTCTATCCTTTTTAAAAGAGGGCAAGCCATGGTGTATATCAAGGGAACGCGTCTGGGGTGCCCCGCTGCCCATATGGGTCTGCGAGAGCTGTGGAGCAAAAACCTTCATTTCAAGCAAGAGGGAACTTATCGAAAAAGCTTTAGAGAAGCCTCCGCCTAACTTTGAGCTTCACAAGCCGTGGATAGATCGCATAAAGATAAGATGCGAAAAATGCGGTGGCATCATGCATCGGGAACCCTTCGTCCTAGATACTTGGCATAACAGTGGGGCGGCTCCCTATGCGAGGTTTTCAGATGAAGAGTTCGCCAAATATGTGCCGGTGGATTTCCTCACCGAGGGCATAGACCAAACTCGAGGTTGGGCGAACTCCCTACTGCTGGAGCACGTAATTCTAACAGGGAGAGCAGAGGCTCCATACAAGGCTTTCCTCTTTCAAGGCTTGACCCAGGATGCCAAAGGCAGAAAGATGAGCAAAAGCCTAGGCAACATCATAGAAGTAAACAAGCTTCTGGAAAAGGCTTCGGCAGACGTTTGTAGGTTCTACATGCTGAGGAAATGTTCACCCATAGACTTCATGAACTTTGACCTAAACGAAATGAATCGACGTCCATATCAGGTGCTTGCAACCCTTTACCATTTGAACAGGTTCTTCGTACAAAATGCTGAATACGACGGTTTTAACCCGCAAAAACACACGTTAGAGTGGGCGAAAAGCAACGGCTTGCTTAAAAAGCCAGACCTCTGGCTGCTATCAAAACTTCAAAAAACCATAAGCGACTACACGGCGAACTTGGAGAAGTGTGAGTTTAACGCGGCGCTTGCTGAGCTCGAGGAGTTCGTCGTTGAAACTATAAGCCGCTTGTACGTGCCGATGATTAGGAAGGAGCTTTGGACGGATGACCCTGAAACATTAAACCGCAGGTTGGCGATATATGCAATCCTATGGCATGTGCTAAAAACAACGCTGCTTCTATTTAACCCAGTAACGCCCTTCATATGTGAAGCCCTTTACCAGAAAATTTACAAGCGCCTAGAACCCGGACTGCCAGAGTCCATAAACTTTGAGGGGTGGCCAGAACCAGATAAAAATTTCCGAAATATTGCTTTAGAGGAAAATTTTGAGATAATGTTGAACTGTGTTTCCTTAGTTTATTCTGCCCGTCAAAAAGCCAAGCTGAAGCGTAGATGGCCTCTAAGGAAAATGTTGGTAGTGGCCTCTAAAAAGGCGCTTGAGGACCTCCAAAGCCTAAGCGAAGTCCTCCTAGAACTAACAAATGTTAAAGAAGCAGAATACGTGGAAAAGCTCCCAGAAAACTTGAAGGGCGTCGTGGAATCTGGAAAGTGGGTTGAAGCTTCCGAAAAGGGAATAGCTGTATACCTGGACATATACAGGGACGAGGCGCTTATAGGCGAGGGCCTCATGCGCGATGTAGCCAGAAGGGTTCAATCCTTAAGAAAAGAACTGGGTTATGTGCCAACAGACATCCTTGAAACAGTCCACGTGGCTGGATTGGATGAGGAAAGCATAAGACTTCTAAAACCATATATGGGTCAGATGGCTGATCTGGTTCGAGCCAAGAAAGTGCAACTTCATAGAAGCACTGAGGGGGTTGAAGCCAAGTGGCACGAATACTCCCTAGACGAAAGGAAAATTTACGTTGCTATATCCTAAAAGATCATTAGCTCCCTTAACGAAGGAATGGTGAGGATAAAAGCATGGAACGAAGAGAGAAATTGAGGATAGTGTTTGAATCCAGAATAACCATTGAATGCGAGATACGTTTCAATGAAAACCCTAAAACGGCCGAGGCCTTAATGAAGTCTTTGCCCTTCGAGGCTAGGGCTGAATTCTGGGGGAAAGAGATCTACTTTGAGGTGCCATTTAAGGTAGGATTAGAAAAAGCTAGGGATATTGTGGATTACGGTGACGTGGCCTACTGGCCTGAGGGTCCAGCGCTGTGTCTATTCTTTGGACCAACCCTTTCCAGTCCAAACCCAAACGTGATAAAGCCCTACAGCCCTGTCAACGTGGTCGGCAAAATCCTTGGAGACCCAAAGGTTCTCGAAAAGGTTGAAGAGGGTGAAAAACTTAGAGTTGAGAAAGTTTAAAATTGAAACTATGCCCTCAACTGGTTAATGGTGTTCTCAAGCTCCTTTACCGCATTTTTAATTTTGCTTTGAAGTGCCGCTAGTTTTTCTTGAAGTTCGGCTTTTTCCCTGCGCTCTTTCTCTAGCTCTATCTTAAGTTTTTCCAGTTCCTCTCTGGATGGTGTCTCAGCCTCCCTAAGCATGAAGGTTAGGACTTTCTCGCCTCGCAAAAGCATTTCATATGTTTCCCTCACAAGTTTTCCAGCCTCGGTTTTCCCAGTTAGATGGGAGCGGACCGTCTGTTCGCCTCTTCCAAGCTCGTCAGCTATTCGTGAGGCGCTCATGCCGAATTTCTCCCTTGCAAGGGCTCCAGCTGCTACAGCTAGTGAATCTATCCATGTTATCCTGTCTTTGGGGTTTGCGCTGCGCATTTTCTCGATGACGTCATGTCTTGAAACTGTTCCCAGTAGGAGAACTGCTTCAAGCTTTTGGATGTCCTCTCGACCCCTAGGCTTTAAGGGAACTTCAACCTCGCTCATTAGGTTTCACCTCCACTCCCCTCAAAAAATCCTTTAGGGGTTACCTTTACGGTCTTATCTGGATAGACTATTATGCCTTTGCCTGTTATGTCGAAGGGATGCCGCCTCATGGAGTGACTCGTACCCCGCATCTTCCAAACGATTATTGAACGTTTAAGCTCCCCCTGAAATTCGTCTAGGTCAAGGCGAATAATTCCGTCAGCTGCATGTTCAACACCTGGTCCGCCAAAACCGCGGTCCGTGACACTGACTTGGGAGACCAAGAAGCCTGTGCAGCCCAAGCCCGCTAGAACCTTTTTTATCAGCATTATGGTGGATCTTGCGAGCATTGGTTTAGTCATATAAAGCGTTGAAATGGAGTCTATCACAACCCTTTCAGCCTTTAAATCCACAATCGACTGTCGAACAACATCCAAAAAGCTTGGAATATCTTCTGGATCCTTTACAACATAACGTTCCCTCTTTGCCGCCTCGCCGATTCCGGAGGTGAATGCGTCGACGATGGCGAACCGACCTTCCTGCTCAAACCTTCTGGGCTCCCATCCAAAACGCTCCATGTTAATTCTAACCTGAACAGGATGCTCCTCCAAAGTCACCAGAACACCGGGCTCCCCAAGCTTAAAGCCTGCATAAAGAAACTGTTGCCCAAAAATTGACTTGCCAGTTCCCGGGCCTCCTGACAGTAGCACTATGTTTCTTCGTGGCAGACCGCCATGCAATATTTCATTCATTCCAGAAATTCCTACATCAACACGGTCGCTCATCAAAATCACAACAACTTAAAACGTGTAGCCAACGATTAAAAACTTTTCCATCCTACCCATAGCAAAGCTTTAAAATTTGCCTTCCAAAATTCTTGTGGCGATGAAGGAATCCTCCTCTCTACGCGACTTGAGGATGACGATGGGCATACTCCCGAGCCCCAAAATTAAAGAGAACCTTGGTGGGCCGGTAGTTCAGCTGGTATGAACGCCCGACTCGCACTCGGGAGGTCGCGGGTTCAAATCCCGCCCGGTCCATCAAACTTCTATTCGAATTATATCACCCCAGCCATCAAAAAAGCTAAATTTTTAATAATAACATTTTCACGAACAAGTATGTATATGTGTTGTGTGGTGATGTTGCTTTGCGAGTAGTGCTTACAGGCGGCTTCTTCGATCCGCCTCATAGGGGACACATAAACCTATTGAGGGAAGCCAAGAAGTTAGGCGACAAGCTCATAGTCTTGGTCCATAGGGATGAGTGCTGTGTAAAGAAAAAGGGCTATTGTTTCATGCCGCTTGAGGATAGAAAAGCCATACTAGAGAGCATTAGATACGTGGATGAGGTGCTGGTTTGTCCGGAGAGCTGCAATCTGACGATGGAGCAAATTTTAGAGTCAATACGGCCTGATGTTTACGCTAAAGGCGGGGATAGAACCCCAGAAAACATGCCTGAAGAGGAGGTTGAAACCTGCCAGAGGCTTGGTATAGCGATAGTTTACGGGGTTGGCGGCGGTAAAGTTCAGTCAAGCAGTTGGATAATCGAGAAAAGCTTAAGCAGGTTCAAGGGCAAGTCAAAATAGGTTATATGTAGTTCTATTCAGATTTAGATTCAAAATACGTGACGTTTTAATGGACCTTTTATCAATCTCTTTCTAAGAAGGCTTAGGAATAGCTCGTTATGAAAATCGAGTCAGCAGTTGTTGCAGTTATTCTGATCTTTGTTTTCTTAGCCTTCTATTTGTCGCTTCTTTCCCTCCAAACAGTTGATGATATCGCAAGAAAAAATCTCCTTATTTCAGCTACTGGATCCTTTGTCATAGCATTAATCCTGTTCATATTCCTGATTTTCTATGTAGGTGTTAGACGGGCCTTCTCAGAGGAGCGGTAAAGGCTTAAAGCGTCAGAAGCCACGGTGCATAGAACTTTGCTAGTGTTATTATAACAAAGGCTGATAATGGAACCGTTATGTTGTCGTCTATTGGATTGCACTCAAAATGTTCCACTATGGAGGCTATGGTTCCAGCTATCATGCCAGCGGCCCCCAACACGGCTCCCATTGGAATTGAGAAAGAGGCCATGGCAAGATTACCCAGCCATGACTTGGTTCTATGCTTGTAAAGGAGGTTTCTAACGATTCCTGTTATAGCATCCCCAATGGACATGAATATGACGGGGAGAACTCCGAACCAAAAGTTCCCTCCGGAAATGATCCAGCCAAAAGTTATGACCGCTCCCCACATGATGCAAAATGAAACCTCGTAAGCATTATCCTCTGTTTGGAACCAGTAAAGGATCTTCCTTCTTCTGTGGGGTATGTAGAGGGATAGTGCCAAAAGCATAGCCATGACGAAGGGAAGCAGCGGGGTTTCAAAGAGGAACGGTACAAGAATTGCGACAACTCCGCCCGTTAAGATATGGATAATCTTCCTGTTATAGTACACTGCGACATTTTCTTTAAAGCCTCTCCCCTTCATGCGGCTGTATAGACGTGTGGTAAGCACATATGCCACAAATATAACCCATATGAAGAGGATAGCGGTGGCTACCACTTCTTTTAGCACTATCATGTTTTAGATTTATTCGGAAATGGAATATAAAAAACTGCCGCTTACTCCATGAATGGTCAAGGAGCTTCACTGCATGGCAGCGGCATGCATCGGACTTGGGGTATAACTATGGCTCTATTATTAAGCTTAGGGTTTTCCCAGTTTTTATGTCTATTAGCCCATCTTCGCAAATTCTGATGAATGGTATTGCGGGGCTTGTCAGGGTAATAAGTGACAGATGCGGATCACGGAGGGGGCACCCGCGTTCCCTTAGCTTTAGCCTCATGTCTTCCAGTTTTTTGGCTAAGATTTTCATGGGCAAATCTGACATTGTACCCGCTATTGGGAGGGGAACCTCAACCAAAACCTTGCCGTTCTCTGCCAGAATTATTCCTCCACCGTGTACTGATATTCTGTTTACGGCTTTAGCCATGTCATTTTCGTTTGAACCTAGGACGAATAGGTTGAGTGTGTCCCAGGCGACACTTGAGGCGAGGGCTCCACTTCTTATTCCGAAACCCTCCACAAAACCCGTGAAAAACCCTTTCTTGTTGTCGGCACCTATCAGCTACGGCGACTTTAAGTATGTCCTTTTCAGGGTTACATTTAATTGTCCCATCTATGACTGGAAGTGTTGCTTGCGTCTCTTTTATTACGAGTTCTCCAACGAATTTTATAATTCTTACTTTGGCTTCCTTTCCTTCAGCGTAGACCTGAAAGTCTGATGGCAGCATTCTCCTCTTGAGTTTTATGGGTTTCATGCATATGTGGAACTCTGGCTTCTTTGGCTGTGCGAGGAGTTTCCCGTTTTTTGCGATTACTTTACCGTTGCTTATGACGAGTTTTGGCTTGATTTTGCTTAGGCCTGGAACCAGTAGGATGTCAGCGTATTTGCCTGGGGCTATGCCTCCAATGATGCCGTCTAAAGAGAAATGTTGTGCCGGGTTTATTGTTGCCATTTGAATGGCTTTGACAGGGTCGAATCCCAAGTCTATGGCTTTCTGGACAATATGACCCATATAGCCCCTTTCTAGGAGGTCCTTTGGGAATAATCCGTCGCTTACTAGGCAGAGTTTCCTAAAATCATGTATCTTATCTTTGATGGTTGCGGTGGCTTCAAGGTCCTGTCTTATGCTTCCCCCCTGATCATTGTGGTGAATCCAAGGTTAAGGCGTTCAAGGGCTTCCTCAGCGTTTATTGCCTCATGGCAGGAGGAGACGCCTGCGGAGGCATAGGCTGCCAAGTTTTTGTCCTTTGCCCCCGCCCCATGCCCCTCCACTCTCTTGTTCTGTGTTAGAGCCTTGCTGATGAGCATTAATGCGTTTTCATCCTTTCGGAGGACATAGGGCCAATATACTTCGCCGACTCCCAGCACCTCGCTTTGTTTGAGTAGGCTGTCCGCTTCTTCGCCTGTAAGCCGTTGTTTCTTGGGGGATTCGCCTATGAATGGGGATCCTGGCAAAAGCATGAATATTTTTATTGGCTGAATCCTGGCAGCCTTCATGAATTCTCTGAGTCCCGGGTATCCTACGTGGAAGAATGTGTCTATCACTTCGGTTATCACTGTTGTAGTTCCGCCTTTTATGGCATATTTCACAGTCTCGTCAACCCTGCAGAATGCGAACATGTGCGCATGGGCGTCGATAAATCCGGGAATTAGAACTTGGCTTTCAACTTTTATAACTCTTGTATATGCACCTATTGTGTGATCAGCATTTTTGCCCACATAGGCTATTTTCTCGCCTTTAATGGCTACAGAGAAGCCTTCAAGAATTTCTTCAGTGTAGACGTTGAGAAGAGACCCATTTTTGGATGACTAATTCGGCTTTTTCTTTTCCGAGGGCAACATCAATTAGCTCAAACATTTCCTGAACCTAAATTTAGATAGGTTAGTGGGCCGGAACCGTATGCAATTAAATAATTAAGTGAATCCGCTATTTAGTTTGTGGATCTTGCTTTATTCTGGGTGCAGTATGTGGGTTTGACGTTGATTTCTTCGGCCAGCCTTTTTAGGTTGTCTGTCCATGGACCAATGTATTTTGAGCTTCGTATTTTGAGCTTCGTTTCTTTTCTTCAGGTATCCATTTTCTTGCATATAGGTATTGTTTATTCCAGCGTTTTAGGACCTGGAATTCGTAACCCAGCTGGGCGTATTTTCTCAGTTTATCTTCGGCCGTTTTTGGTTCAGGTTCCAAAAATTTTGGTGTTATATTGTAGAGGCGGAGTATTTCCTTGAACTCTTCGTATGGACCTAGGATATATCTGTCCCAGAACACCCTGTTTTTATCATGGATTGACTGTCGGTAACAGACTAAGGCCCAAGCGTTGTTGAGATATTCGACGCAGAACTCGTGGAAGTCTTGACGGCAGCGTCTAATAACATCTTCAAGGGCTTCTCGTGGAGATGTGAAGCCTGTAAGCCCACTGCATATCCAAGGTCCATCCCTGCTCCTGCCACCGCACTCGATTATCCTGTAGGGAAACTTCGACCAGTTTACATCGCTAAAACGCCTCCGCTGCTCAGGCGTCAAAATTGAATAGAAAAATTCCTTGCGCCACTCTTGCGCCATTGTTATAATTCACCAGGATTAGCAAACTTACGTAGCATATTTAAGCCTCGCGCCACCATGCCGCACTGCCTTGCGCCACCATGGTGGCGCAAGTTGGGGGAGCAGCGCCCCCTCACGGATCCACTAACGCGGGTTCCTAACGCGGGTGTTTCGGCACCAACCAACAGGTCTAACAGACCGAAAATAGCAAACCTACATTTCTATATAAATTTTGCTGATTAAATGGTGGCAACTCAAGCTGTAGGCTTTTACGTTTCTTTTTTCTGTTTTCTTTATGTTTAATGTTGGGTTCTGGCTGAGCGGCTTAGGCTCTTTGAGAGGAATAGGGTTTCTTTAGGGCTTAAGGTTATCGATTTGGCCATGTATTTTTATTTTTCAAGCCTTAGGAAAACGGTAGGTGTTACCCGAGTATTGTAGCGTTTCCGAAGTGGATTGTTAAGTTTAAGAGAGGCCGAGCATAGCCTCTGAAAGGAGGGCTGGGCTGGGCGGTTCATAGCTGTTGATGATACATGCGTAAGGGTTAATGGCGAACAGTATTGGGTCTAGTCAGCTTTAGACGTTGATAGGAATGAATTGATATCCATGAGGGTTCACCATACGAGAAACGGATTGACAACAGAGCCCTTCATTAAAGGCGTGCTAAAATAATGTGATGACAAGCCTGAGTTCATTGTGGATAATGCTCCATGGTTAAGGGAAGCCTCGCCAGCTTAGACTAACCAAACACCATCGAACCCACGGCTAAGAAACCGAATAGAATCATCCTTCCCATCCCTCAAACAACACAAAAACATCCTTCAACAAAATATAACATGCATCCAAAAGGAAAAGGGCAATAGAGCACGGAACCCATTCTCTAAAACATTTACACACTACTAAAAACATCTAAGGAGGTAAGCCTTAAGTCGCCACGTCCAGTTTTTCTTGTTTACGGTGTTGTGGGTGGTTTTGTTGCTTAGATTCGTAGTGCTATTAGGGTTTTAACTATCTGCTCCATTTCTTGAATGGTGTCCCAGATGGATTTCAATTCAGGGCATATGTTTGCAGATTCTAAGTTTATGCCTGTTCCGTCCTCTATGAAGCTTGTTTTAATGAGGCCTGCTTTAAGCTGCTTTGCGGCTATTTCGAGCTCTATTTCCATGTTTTTCTCCAGTAGGCGGTATTGGCTTGTTTGGGTCGAGCGGCTGTCTGGAAGGTCCTTCCATCCCAACCATTGCCACCTATCCCAATCTACCTCCACGCATAGGCTGTAATCTTCTCCAAGTTTTAGTGTAAAGGGAGATGACAGAGATAGTATAGTGTTTAGAAGCTCTATGACTATTTTTATGATTGCCAGCCTTGCCTGGTTCAGCTTCATGCATGTTTTCTCGGCTTGGGTGGTCCATGCGCCCCTAATTTTTAGGTTGTTTAGCCAGCTGGCTTCGGCTGAAGCTTTGAAGACGGCTTTCGCCAGAAGCGTCTGCCAGTAAACTTTTTCCTCCTCTTCAAGCCTGACAAGCCTCCTATATTCCTCCTCGGCTCTCATGTACTCCTCTATTATGGCTTTGAATCCATGGGCAGCGAATAATGACTGGAGGAGGCTCTTCCTGTCTTGGACCCACTTCCATGGAGCCTTCACCTGCCCATCCATGGAAACTATCCAAATTTCATCAGCAGCTCCGGTCAGCTTTTGGCTTAGCCATCCCATCCTATCCTGTACGGCAAGGATGAACCTTGACTTTGGATAGGCTTCTGCGATTTTCCGTCTCCTCTCAAGCACTTTCATTCTGTTCGGTTTTCTTTCACACTCAACAAACATGTTTAATTGGCCGCCTACATATATGTCGACGTAGGCGTCTT
>CAZZKO010000024.1:0-1507 GCA_964654925.1 uncultured Candidatus Bathyarchaeia archaeon | reverse complement strand
ACACCTTCTCGCATTAAGCGTTCCACACGCTTTCTGACGGTGGACTCGCTTACCTTGAAGCGCTTGGCAATTTCGGTGAACGGCAGGCTAGCGTCCAGCCTTAGGGTTTCAAGGATCTTCAGGTCAAGTTGATCAACCATTATTTAAACTCTCCTAGTACGATTTTCAAATTTTTCAGCACATTTTTATCCGATTTTCGGACAAAATATTTTTAAATTCGGACAAGTTAATAAACTTAACGCACAAAGAAGTGGAGGATAACTAAAATGAAGAGGATGACCATGGAAAATTTGGAAAAGGCTTTTGCAGGCGAAAGCCAAGCGCATATGCGTTACTTAATATTTGCCGAAAAAGCCGAAGAAGAGGGTTTCCCAAACGTTGCGAGGCTTTTCAGGGCAATAGCCTACGCTGAACAGGTTCACGCCTCAAACCACTACAGTGTCCTAGGCATGGTACGCAACTCAGCTGAAAATCTTCAAGTGGCTATTGACGGCGAAAACTATGAAGTGAATGAAATGTACCCATCCTACAGTGCTGTGGCCAAACTTCAGGAAGAAAGAAACGCCCAGAGAGTCATGGAATGGGCTCTCCAAGCAGAGAAAATTCATGCTGGAATGTACCAGAAGGCCAAGCAGGCCGTGGAAAGCGGGAAGGACATACGGTTAGGCGACATTTACATATGTAAAGTCTGCGGATACACCGTGGAGGGCGAGGCTCCAAGTCGGTGCCCCGTTTGCGGTGCAACCAGTGAAAAATTCAGAAAATTCTAAAAACTAAAAACAATATAATTTTAGCGAGTGTGAAAGGAGATGGCTCAAAAAATTATTTCTACTGCAAAGCTGGTTAAGGATTTCCGAATATTGGTTGATAACGGCCGCTTCCACAGCGTCTGCGTTGACCTGCCGCCGGAACTTGGAACCGATAGGGGTCCAACAGCCTTGGAGCTTTGCGCTATGAGTTACGCTGGATGCTTTGCCACAATATTCGCCTTAATGGCGAAGAAGACAAGAACCGCGATAAATGATTTAGAGGTTAACCTTGAAGCGATAAAAACAGATGAAGCTGGAACAATAACTGAAGTAAACTTCAAAATAAACGTTAAAACCGCCGCTTCGGAAGAGACTATTCAAAGGGTTTTTAAACTGACAGTTGAAAACTGTCCTGTTGGAAAAATCTTTGAGAGGGCAAACACGAAAATCACCTACAACCTTAAAGTAGAACATTAGGAGGTACCCTTATGGATAAGTGGGAATGCGAGGTTTGCGGCTACATTTATGATCCCGAGGTAGGGGA
The DNA here is from genome assembly GCA_964654925.1 of uncultured Candidatus Bathyarchaeia archaeon. Taxonomy (GTDB): domain Archaea; phylum Thermoproteota; class Bathyarchaeia; order Bathyarchaeales; family Bathycorpusculaceae; genus DRVV01. The sequence goes on along the minus strand of CAZZKO010000024.1, from coordinate 214 downwards.
CCCTGAAAGGGGAGTAGCTCCCGGCACACCCTTTGAAGCTCTGCCGGATGATTGGGTTTGCCCCATATGTGGCGCACCAAAAGATATGTTTAAAATCAAGAAATGATCCGAAGGAGGTGATTTTTTGGAAAAATCCAAAACTTATTCCCTACCCCAGCTTCCATATGGCTATAAGGACTTAGAGCCCTACATGTCTGAAGAGCAGCTGAAAATA
>CAZZKO010000023.1:0-3626 GCA_964654925.1 uncultured Candidatus Bathyarchaeia archaeon | reverse complement strand
ATTTTCCAGCATGCTCAAGTATTATGGGGCCTCATTGGCTGTTGAGGTGTGCGACCTCGCCATCGACGTATTTGGCGGATATGGCTACATGGCGGATTACGACATTGAAAGATGGTTCAGATGGTCCAAGAAGCTTGAACTGGTTGAGGGGACAAAAGAAATACAGAAAAATGCCATAGCAAGGTATTTGCTTGGGAAAAATTTAGTGGAAAAATTTTAGCTCTGAATCCTTATGGGCGTCGCCTTCCAGAAGTAGACGTACATGCTATCCTCACGCCTTAGGTCAACCCGTCGAAATGTGAGTTCCAAAGGCATATCTATATGTATTTCATTGGTATCCACATCTGTCAGCTCCAAAAAGATGCGCCCACCATTCTCAAGATTGACTAAACCAAGCGGCACATTTTCTCTATGAGGATCGAAAGAATATGAAAATAGGCGACCCTTTTTATCGCAGAGTCGAACCTGCTCAAAATTGTCCTTGGTTTGACATTTGGTGCATACCCTCTGTGGAGGATATTGCACTGCACCACATGTTTTGCATTTAACACCATGTAGCGGATAAATGCGATTTGTCTCCCTCCATATCGCAGTCGCACTTGGATAAGAAACTGTCATGTCTATTCTTGGAGGCGGCATTTTAATAAGTTGGCGCCATTTAAGGTATGTAGCATATTCACGTATCATTTTCTTACTTGCAACCTGAACTTTAAATCCGCGTTTTAAACTTTCAGGTCTTCTATCACTGTTGATTTTAAAAAGGAACGTATCACTGCCGCTTCCATAGCTTGCAAGTAGCAGTCTATCTCCTAAATTGGCCTCCTCAAGTGCCGCTGCAAAAAGCATTAAAGGCTGAGCAGATCCAGTATTGCCAACAGTGTCCATGAATGAATCCTGCAACTGCGTCTTCGGGTCGAATCCTAAACTTATTGCAAGATCTATAGCACGCCTGGTATCTGGAACCGATATAGCCACTTTACTTATATCCTTAGCGTTTACTCCGCTTTTATTCATAAGCCTTGTAATGGATTCCTTCATAACCCTTGCATATCCACACGTATATATAAAACGTTCCTCCCATGCATTTACATAGAGGTCAACGTCTCTACGCCACACATCGTATATTTCATCGTAAATTGATTGTTGAGCCTCTAAATCGGCAACTGTATCCTTGTTGCTTAGTAAAAGAGCAGCAGCACCATCCCCAAACGTCTGCTCGAAATAGGAACCCGGAGCGCCTAACCGGCAGTCTGCGGCTGTAACGAGGACCTCATTGACTGTTCCAGCCTTAATCATATCAAGGGCAAATTTGAGGGCGGTTGTACCAGCCCTAAGAGACCCAGAAACGTCCGCTGTAAAGGCTTCGCGGCGGAGATCTAAAACAGAAGCTATCGTTGCTGCAGCACTTTTCTCTCTGAAAGGGGAAGTTGTGGAAGCGAAAAATATGCCATCAATTGTTTCGCGGTCAACACCTCTAACACAATTTATAGCAGCCGCGACAGCCATTGTTAGGCTATCTTCATCCTTGCCTGCCACCGACCTTTCTCCCGGTATGCCGCTGCCCATAAGCTCGCGGCTTATCCTCCATATGGGGATATAAATGCCAAATGACTTTATTCCAACCATCTAAGCTCCTCTCAATCCTACAATTACAACGGCCCCTGTTTGGGAATCTATCGGTGTGCCACCACAAGTGTGTGTTAAACCTAGTTGATTCTTTATCCTAACCTGACGTGGACCAGCCTTCCCTTGAAGCTGTTTATAAACTTCGTATATCATTCTAAGACCGCTTGCTCCTACCGGATGCCCGAAGGACTTTAGTCCGCCATCAACGTTTACCGGAAGTTCACCCCTAAGTTCAAAGGTTCCAGCTTCAACGTCATCCCTCGCTTTACCCCTTAAGCTAAAGCCAAGATCCTCATAAATTACAAGCTCATGTATCGTAAAACAATCGTGGACCTCTGCGAGATCCAGCTGCTTACGCGGATTGGTTATACCAGCCTCCTTATACGCCATTTGGCCTGCCCTTAAAGTTTCCTCAACATGTACCATGCTCCAATCATCCATAACTTCAGCTTGATACATTCCACAGCTCATACCCACACCCTTAACAAGCACATAATCATCACGGTAATCTTTTGCCAGTTCGGCACGGGTTAAAATTGCTGCCGCCGCGCCGTCGCTTATTCCACAGCAGTCATAAAGTCCTAAAGGCCAAGCTACAATCGGAGCATTTAAAGCTTCTTCAAGGGTTATTTTCCTCTGAAACTGGGCTTTTGTATTTAGTGAACCATTGTAATGATTTTTAACAGCAATTTTAGCTAAAATGCGACGTCCTTCTTCAATAGATATGCCATAATGGTGAAAATATCTTAAGGCAAATTGGGCATAGGGTGTTACTGGCAAGTATCTTGGATCCACCCTACTAGTATAGAGGTCTGTTGGATTGGTATCCCCAGGTATTGGCAGTCCTGTATCCTTAAGCTTTTCAGCACCGCATACAAGTACAAGGTCGAAAGCGCCACATGCAACAGCGTAACAAGCATCAATAAACGCATTATGAGCACTGGCACATCTATTCTCAATTCGAGTAATTGGTATGAAACCCAATTTTAACGGGTAAGCAAGACTGCGCCCGAGTTCACCACTGCGGGCTGTGGACCACCATGCAGCTTGTATATCCTTTGGCTCGATACCCGCGTCTTCAAAGGCTTCATAGCACGCCTCTACAATCAAATCTTTAACATCCTTATCCCAGTGTTCACCAAATTTCGTGCAACCCATCCCTATGATCGCAACTTTATCTCTAACTCCTGGCAAGCAATCACCCTGTAAACTAGAGATCTTTAATAACGGGTCATTTGCTAAAAAAGCTTACTGAAAAATCATTCAAGGTTGTATAGTTCAATAACAAAAAACTTAAGAGGACCTTCAAAGGGAACGATAATAAATCAAAGAAAGAAGGATCATGAATGACGCACGCCGAAATGAACAATGGCGTTTTGGTACTTGGTGGTGGTATAGCGGGAATACAAGCGTCCCTTGACTTGGCCAACATTGGATTTAAAGTTTACCTTGTTGAAAAAACGCCGAGCATAGGCGGCCGAATGGCTCAGCTGGACAGCATCTTTCCAACCCTTGAGCCAAGCATCAAACTACTGATGCCTAAAATGGTTGATGTCGCTAAAAATCCACGGGTAGAACTTATAACCTACAGCGAAGTTGTAGGCTTCAGCGGGAGCAACGGGAATTATGAGGTAACGGTGGTCAGGAAGCCAAGATATATTGAGGAGGAAAAATGTACAGGATGCGGTAAATGCCTTGAAGTTTGCCCAGTCAGTATCCCAGATGAATTTAATAGGGGGCTGTGCCGGACAAAGGCGATATCCTTTTATTCGCCTTACGCCATCCCAAAAGTGGCGGTAATAAATCCTGAATATTGCCTGCGACTAAGTGGCAAAGAGCCCTGCGACAAGTGTCTCGAGGTCTGTGAATCAAAGGCTATAAACTTTGAACAGAAAACCGAAAAAATCACGTTTAAAGTAGGAGCAGTAATAATTTGCGTTGGCGCCGAAATTTTTGACGCGTCAAAGGCGGCTGAATTGGGATATGGGAGACTTAAAAAT
>CAZZKO010000022.1:0-15290 GCA_964654925.1 uncultured Candidatus Bathyarchaeia archaeon | reverse complement strand
GAGGGTTCTTGAAGCTTCTTCTATGTCCATGCTTATCCTTTGAATGGCCGCGGCTGTCGACCTCACAAAGTATGGATAGGTTATAGCCATATGCGCAAATGTGAGAAGTAAAAATTCGGGGATAAAAGCCACAGTTTCCTTCCAAAAGAACCTTAAAGAAACGCCGAGGGCTACTGACGGAATAATTATGGGAATATCCACTAGAACATCTAAAAGGTTTGAAACTTTTCCAAGTCTTTTACGAGCCACAATAACAGCCATCGGCAATCCAATTACTAAATTCAGCATGGTTACAGCTACGCCTAGAGAATAGGAAAGCATGATGCTCTGCCAATAATCGCCCCACGGCGACACGCCAAAGAAAGCCTTCAACAGAACATCCGTGAAAAGGGATTCAAAGGCTGGAAGTGCTACAAAAAGGGATGGAACAAGCACGATCAAGAAGAATGCGAGGAGCGCGAGAGTATTTCTTGTGGACACGGCTTTTGAATAGCTAATTTTCCTCTCAAAACTGGGCCAAGCCTTCTTGAGTGGAAGCCTAACCCTTAGGCCCAAAAAGCGTATTACCACAAAAATAAGGCATGAAACTGCTATGAGGATCACGCTTGCAAAAACCGTTGCACCTTCATACTCGGCCTGGCTTACTAGGGGAGGACTAGCTGAAAAGGCGTTTTTCATATTCTGAATGAATACGGCGCCGTTTTCAAAGCTCCCTGCAACCATCATTGTAGCGCCTGTTTCTGAGAGGGACCTTGCAAAGGACAACGTGAAAGCAGCGATTATGGAAGGCTTTATAATTTCAAGGGTTACAGTTCTAGCAGCAGTAATGGGCGGTGCACCTAAGGTTCTAGCCGCTTGCTCATACTCCAGCTTATAGTCCAGCAGGGCGCCCACAAGCACCCTAACAGCAACAGGATAGGAGAATGCAAAATGCAGCAAGGCCACAAGAACCCAACCGGGAGAAACAAGGGAAGCCCCAAAAAGGGTTGATATGCCCTCAGAGTTGCTCCAGAAAAGCAGCAAAGAGTAGCCCAAAACCGCTGTGGGTACGATGAAGGGAATGTCTACAAGGGTGTCTAAGAAATTTAGCCATCTGGATTTTCCCCTTGTAATGAGCCAGGCCATTGGAAGGCCAGCAATAACATCAATGAAGGATAAAATGAAGCCCATTATAAACGAGTTAGATATAGCCGTTAATGCCCTATTGATCAGCTCTTCCTTTTCAAGAATTGCGTACAGGGCATTCCATTTGATGAGTATGCCGAAGATTGGAGGCAGCAGTATCAATGCAAAAAAGGCTAAAACCGCTGCCAGATAAACGGAATATCTAACACATGAACGTGAAGAAAGTTTGTCAAGGCTTCCGAGCACCTTCTTCCAAGACAAAGTTTCTCCGCCTAGGCCTAATTCATCCTTTTCCTCTTTCACATCTACGTATCCATTGATAAGCTTTCCGCAGAAGGCAAAACTGTTTTTAATGTTAGGGGCAGCGCTGAAGGTTTACAGATCAGATAAACATCCGTCAAAGAAGTGCCTACTAATGTCAGTTCGCCCGTCGAGTCATATCATTGCAGTCGGCTCTATTGACTCTCCGCTTCATCATCCAAAAGACAGGAGGTTGCCTGCAAATTTAAGGTTTCCGACTTCCACGCTTCACTAAATTTATCAATTGGTGGAGAATTTATGGCTTATAGATGTGGAGATGCCGATTATGGATGTTTTAGAGGCGATAAAGGGTAGGCGTAGCGTAAGGGCCTTTAAACCCGACGATGTCCCAAATGCTGTTGTGGAGCAGTTGATTGATGCAGCCAGATGGGCCCCATCAGCAGGCAACATCCAGCCATGGGAATTTATAATTGTCAGAAATCCGGAGCTTAAGAGGAAATTGGCTGAGGCTGCATTAGGCCAACGCTTTATTGAAGAGGCCCCCGTGGTGGTTGTGGTCTGCGCCAACGAGATTCGATCTACGCAGGGTTACGGCATGCGCGGCAAAAACCTATATTGTATACAGGACACGGCGGCCGCTATTCAAAATCTGCTTTTGGCAGCATATTCAATGGGGTTGGGCACATGTTGGGTTGGAGCCTTCAGAGAAGAGGAAGCAAGAAGGGCCCTCAGAATCCCAGAGGGCATCAGGCCTGTGGCCATAATCCCCATCGGATACCCTGCCGAATCGCCAACAGCGCCAGCTAAAAGATCACTTAAACAGATAATTCATTATGAAACCTACCATTAATGCAATATGTTCTATCTAAGTTTAAATAGCGATAGTCTACTTTAATCCCGTGGGGAGTCAAGTTTTGTATTATAGGGAGATAGCGAACATCTATGAGAAGATTGAGGCTACAACTAAAAGACTTGAAATGACTGATTTGCTGGTGGACTTGATTAAGAGGACGCCTAAAGATCTGATTGATAAGGTTGTATACCTAACCCAGGGCAAACTTTACCCAGACTTTGTTAATATTGAGATAGGTGTCGCTGAAAGGCTTGCCATCAAAGCCCTTAGCCGGGCATCAGGCCGAAGGGAAAGCGAAATTGAGGAGAACATGAAAAAAACCGGAGATATTGGGGAGACAGCCCAGAAATTCATGGCTGAAAAGAGGCAGCTGACATTTTTCAAGCAACCACTAACGGTTAAAAGGGTTTACGAAACCCTTGACAAGATAGCCCGTGCCTCAGGCTCCGGGGCTGTTGACACCAAAATAGCCCTTCTGGCCGGTCTCCTCGCGGACGCTGATCCGGTGGAGGCAAAATATCTTATCCGCACGGTTACCGGAAACCTTCGTTTGGGCATAGCTGATATGACCGTGCTTGACGCCCTCGCAATAGCCTATGGGGGTGGAAAAGAAGCCCGCGAGCTCGTTGAAAGGGCATATAACATATCCTCAGACCTTGGAAGGGTTGCCAAAGTTCTAGCGGAGGATGGATTAGAGGGCATAAGAAAGTTCCATGTCATTGTAGGCAATCCAATTAGACCTATGCTTGCAGAGAGACTTTCATCGCCTGAGGAGATCCTTGAAAAGTTAGGTGGAAAATGCATAGCCGAATACAAGTATGACGGCGAAAGGATACAAGCTCACAAGAAGGACGATGAAATCATACTTTTTTCAAGACGATTGGAAAACATTTCCAACCAATATCCCGATGCAATAGAACTCCTGAGAGCCCATGTATTGGCCAGGGACGCCATTCTTGAAGGAGAATGCGTGGCCATAGAGCCTGAAACAGGCGAGATGAAACCCTTTCAGGAACTCATGCATCGGAGGCGCAAGTACGAAATTGAAAAGGCCATGGAGGAGTATCCAATTTCGCTTTTCCTTTTCGACGCCCTCTATGTTGATGGTAGGGACTTAACCCTTGAACCTTATCGGGTTAGGCGTGAATTCCTCATAAAAACAGTGAAGGAAGGCGAGAGGGTTAGGATAGCCAAGTCGATAATCACTGGCGACGTTAAAGAACTGGAGAACTTCTTTTTAGAGGCCATAGAAAGTGGATGTGAAGGCCTCGTTTGCAAGTCCCTTGCGGACGATTCTATTTATCAGGCGGGTGCAAGGGGATGGCTTTGGATAAAGTATAAGCGCGATTATAAGAGCGAAATGACGGACACTGTAGACCTCGTAGTTGTAGGCGCATTTCACGGTAGGGGTAAACGGGCTGGAACTTATGGGGCGCTCCTTTTAGCAGCCTACAACCCTGAAAATGACACTTTTGAAACGGTTACAAAATGTGGAACAGGATTTACAGATGAGGATCTAGCGAAGCTTCCCGAAATCATGAAGAAGCATATTATTGCCCGCAAGCATCCGAGGGTAAATTCCCTCATCGAAGCGGACATCTGGTTTGAGCCAAGCGTTGTCATAGAAGTTTTAGGGCGTGAAATAACCCTCAGCCCCATCCACACCTGCGCAAGGGACATTATACGAAAGGGCAGCGGTTTAGCCATCAGATTTCCAAGGTTCACGGGCAATTATAGGCTTGACAAGGCGGCTGAAGATGCCACAACAACAAGTGAAATTGCGGATATGTACCAGAGACAGCTCAAAAAGATTGCTGAAAGCTAATGTTGAGCACCGTGTTCCTTTAGCCGCTTTAAATAAGACTCAAGGATCGAGTATATGTAGCTTCGAAGCTGCTCCCCGGAGAGGTTGGACATGCGTAGTTTTCTCAGCTCCTCCGCCAGCTCCTGTACTCCAAAAACTTCGTTTAACCATTTTTCAAAGTCTCCGCGGTAAAGGTGAAACTCCAAGGATTTAACGTTAACATCCCCCACTATCTGCAAGAACTCCTCTAGGGAGGCAGCGCTTCTTCCAGTATAATTTCCAATGGACGTGAAAAAGTAGAAGGCTTTATCCCTCGGCACAGTTTTTAAAACTTCAATTTTTTCCGTGTCCATAATCCCTCAAGCCCTATCTCCGCTTATCACTTTTGACAGCTAAGGCTGATTCTCCAGCATTGTTATTGTTGACTAATGGAGGAATTGTCTCTTTAAACTTCTTGGTAATGATAGATGTGCGAATTCTCAGAACACCCTGAAGGGGAGCTATAAATTTTGCAATAAACTCATGGAGGCTCTCCTGATCCTCAGCCATAATTTTCGCTATAATTTGGAGCTCTTCCGACAGGGAAGTGTAGACTTCACAAATCTGCGGGTATTCGCAGAGCTTCTCTGCGATTTTTTCGCTTTCCTTTGGATCCGTGTATATGGTCATTACAGCTGTAATGCACTTGGCTCCGGCTTTTTCTCTATCGATTAAAGTTGTGTACTTCTTTATTATACCATGTTCTTCCATTCTCTTTATCCTATCATAAACAGTCGAGTGGGCAATGCCTAAGCGCTTGCCAATCATCGTGTAGGTTTGCCTGGCATCCTCCATTAAGGCTTCTAAAATTTTCAGATCAACAGGGTCAAGAATGAGGGAGTTACTTTTAATCTTCAACGGCTAACCTTCCGTCCAAATTGACTTATTATTGCCCCTGCATTTATTATTTATTATCAAAGAAGTGGAAAAGCGTTTTGAAGTCTACATGAATGGTTGGATATTCGGATATCGAACGCCTTCAAAATGGTCGAATTTGTGATTAAAGCCTTTTCCAAGCTTTAAAATCGCGAAAGACCTATTGGAATTTCTTTAGAAATTATTTGATTTTATCTTCATTTTTTCAATTTTCAAGTTTTTAATCTACATTTTTGCGGTTAAAATCACAATTATATTTAAATTTGTGTCTCCCCTCTTCCCTCTTGGAAGAGGGCTAATGGTTGTTATGAAAACTTCTAGAGCATGGGATGTTCTCAGAAGATTTAAGGAGACCTGTAAGCTTCGCGGATGGAAAACCTCTGAAAGTGAAGATTGGATTGAAGCAGATAAAGAGTATCATCAGTTTCTTTTGATCAGAAGCATCCACCCAGCATCATTTAAAAACATAGTTTTGAATAGAAAGTGCGTCGTTAGGGAAGGATTATCCTACAGGATTGTTGAGGCAAGCTACACCGCATGGTTATTTTCTGAAACTCCGCCAAGCAGTATTACCGACATCGTCTTAAGCAATCCTGAACTTTCAAGGAGAGTGGCCATATACGATTTAAGCCCGCTTCTTGATGGAAAAAGGATGTGTATAGCGCTTAACCTCACAAGAAGCGACGTCTTTCACGCTTTTGAAAACTACCTTAGAAGGGAGTTAAAAGTAAGGCTTAAGCGGCACCCGATTGGAACTGAGAAATACAATGTAACACAAGCGGCCTAAATCCTAAAAGTCAAAGAATTGATAAGCATAAACTGTATATTTGCTATTGTGAAGGGCATGTCTGAGGCTGAGGAAATAAAAAGTCTTTTGGCTTTCAAGAAAAAACTTGAAAAAAGAATTGAGAAACTGCAAAACGAACTCAAAGAGGCACAGACAATACTGGAAACGATCAATTCAATTCTCCTCTCAAAGGGTTTTAAACGTGCAGAAGCCGTTGTAAAGACCGCACCAGCTCCATCAATTCCAGAATCCCCAGCACCGATGGAAGCGGAGCCCATTACCCCCACAGTGGAATTTAAGGAGGTATTTCCAATAAAGGCTGATGATGGGGAGGATTTAGCGAAGATTTATGTTGGAGGAAACATGCTGCGAGTGGTTTTCAATAAGGATAAGGCTTTCAACGTTAACACTCCGCCCTTCAACCAGTTTCTTGTTGAAAGGGTTTTGGCAAAGATGCAGGAGAAGGATGGTGAACTTTTAAAGGCTGGAAAGCTTACGCCTGAAAAAGTTTTCAGCTATACCATCATCAGGGATGATGATATCCTCAGGGAGATAGTCATCAAGAACTTTGATGCGGAGCGCCTCAGAGATCTTAAATCCAGCATAAAGTGGACCTTGGAGAAAATGTACGAAAAAATGAGGGTTGCCTAGCGGGTTTTTCATTATTTAAGCGAATATGCCCTGTCAAAGTATATGTTTTTACCCCTAGCCGAAAGCGGTATCCCCATAACTATTGCGGTTTCAGGCATTAAGTTAAGGGCTGAAGCAGCTGCGCCGATGCGATACATTATCCGGTTATCAACATTTAATAGACTGGCCATCTTAACCGCTGAGCCCATGGCTATTCCAAGATCGATTGCCTTGAAAACGCAAATTGGCCCGGTAAAGTCCTGTCCCCTACTCTTAACAACCCTTTTCAATTCTTCACAGTTTTTGTAGCCACATGCTCCGCAGTTTAATCCGGCAGTGTTTTCCCCTCTAACGCCTATTAGAACCACAGCGTCTGATTCCCTCACATTTTTTGCATCTCTTTTAAATCCCTCAATTTTACGTTCCTCAGCTATATTATCCATTTTATCCGCAACAGCATCCTTTTCTTCGCCATAAACAATCATAGTAATGACGTCGTCTACTCCGATCGTTTTAGGCGCTGTTCTTGCCGCTACGAGCATAAGTTTTGCTGTTTCTAAAATCCCTTCAAGCTCGCCCTGTCTACCCTCTATTTTTGGGCTCATATGAAACAGGCTCCTCTAGGCTAAATGTCGCAGAATATATTATTATTTTAAACCTTGCCTGTGGATATTTATGGGAAAACCTTCTCCAACAGTTTCATTAAAATCTTCAGTTGACCCACATGCAAGCCTATGGCTAAAAAGGAGAATCCTAAAAGGAGAAGAATGACGCCTACAATCCTTTTTCCGCGATTCTTCATATGATTCACGTCAAATATCTCTCAAGCACAGCCTCTATACGATTCTTTGGCGTGTATCCAACTATTCTTTCGATTTCCCTGCCGTCTTTAAATATAACAAGGGTTGGAATGCTAAAGACTTGGAAACGCTCGGCAGTCTCAGGGTTTTCATCCACGTTAAGCTTGCCGAAAAGAACTTTTCCAGCATATTCCCTAGCGAGATCCTCAATTATTGGGGCTATCATGCGGCATGGCATGCACCATTCTGCCCAGAAATCAACCACAACAACGGGGCTCCTTTGAATAAATTCATTAAAGTTTGAATCCGATACGTGCACTACTTTTCCAGTCATTTCCCGCTTTTCCTCCAGCTTCCTAAACAGCTCCCTAGCCAGCCTCTCTTTAAGGCGTTCCAGCTCTTTATCCTTTTCCGTTGAAGAATCGCCCATAGGCTATATCCGTTCCGACCTGGCGTTAACTTCCGTTATCAGGTCTTCCCTTCTCGTTTTTTGGGAGGGTTTTTGCTTTGGATGGGTGGAGGGGGTGTGTTCGTTTGGTATTTTTTGGGTGGGTTTTTCGAGGCTATCGTGTTTTTGTGTGTTTTCGTTTTAGAGTTTGGGTGTTTCGTTAGCCTATGTCTATTTGGGTTTGGCTTAGCTCTACATGTTGGGCATGGGCTTGATGCGCCCTTAGCGTAAACACGCCTGAAGCCATTCATAGCTAAAAAATTTACATCAAACAGGAGCAGCCCCTATACCCCAACACTAAAATGCTGCAGTTGAATGCTTATTTTAACAGTCTCCGGGTCGATTTTCGAAATATAAGAGTTTTTGATTTTCTACTTGAGGGGAACTAGTAATTACAGGGAAGACAGGGCTCTTCCATATTGCTGTGTTATTACTTTTGTTTTTCTTTTCAGTGACAGAGATTGAGAAGGTTAATGTTGCTAAAGGTGCAAATGCTTGCGAGGTTTACTATCCCGCCTATTTAGATTCGATTCCAGAGATAAGTCGTTCCGATCAAGTTTGCAGTGCAATTAATGAATACTTCAAGTATTATGGCTTTTTCCAGTATTGGCAGTATTGGAAATGCAATGATGTGACGCGGGATCGTATGGGTAGCTAAACCTTGGCTCTTGATTATTACTACAATTTTGTTGCGCTTTTCTTTAAGGGCATGACGTGCCATGGAGATGTGGTGCCCATTACGCTCTTCGTGGATATAACGGTGAATATATACAAGATGCATACATCTACACCAAAACGATTTACGGCAAACATTATTTCGTGTTCCTTTGGGCATGCTGGACAGCCCACTCATATCCCTTATGGTACTGCTCCAACTGCCGAGCGTGGACTGGACACTGCTACTGCTGGACCCGCAAAAACAACCTGGCCCTTGACGGCTACACTGAAACATGGGACAACAACCTCGAAGTCTAGCTTGAATAGGAAAAATCCTATCCGAATTAAAAAAGTTGACCAAGAAGTGCAACTTTTAGCTTTGGGCTAGTTTGCGTTCAAGGTCAGAATATGTTATTGTTTTTACGAATTTGTTTGCTGTCTTCTTTAATTTTTCATCTTCGGTTACTAAGATTGCTTCTGAGTTTTCAGCAGCTGCTATATATGAGGCGTCGTAGAATGTTAATCCTTCTTTGTTGGCTATTTTGAGGGTGTTGGAAAAATCTAGCTTTGTAAATTTTATCGGTTTAATTAAACCTCCTGTGGCGAGGTCTTTTATCATGTTAGCTGTATCCACAGCGTCCTCTAGGGATATTTGTTTCAATAGTGTTGAAAGCTTCCAAAGGCTGTTACAGGCCTCATATATGGCTAGGTCTGTAGTAGCCAAATCTCCACGAGAGGCATCAATTATTAGTTGTTTTCCGCGTCTGATGGTAAGCGGCAGGAGTGCTGAGGCATCTAATAAATACTTCAATGCGCTTCCCTGTCTTCGCGTACAAGCTTCGCTATCAATTTTGGATCTATTTTGTTGCTAAGGCGCTCTCTTAACCGCTCCAGTCTCTCTCCAAGATCCCTCAATTCTAATTTTACAAGATATTTGTCAAGCAACTTTCTCACAGTTTCACTAATGTTTACGTTATATTTCTCCAACTTTTCCTTAATTTCCTTCGTAACCCTAACAGTTATAATGCTCATAGTCACCGTATTACAATTTGTAATACAAAATTATAAAGCTTTAGCTTTAAACCTGCCTCTTCACCACACAAAATATTACTTAACCTTTCTATGTCAAGGCTCATTTGAATATAGATTACTTACAGTTTTCTTATTTTTCCTGGTTCAGGTTGGTATGTTCTGGCCTTGATGTGTCAGGCGTCATATGGCTGTTTCCACCGCGGCTTTTTCTAGGTCTTCTTCCACATATGCTTGTTTAACAACCTCTTCTATTGAGATTGTTTGGTTTGGGAGGTTTTCCATGAGCCATTTTAGGGCTTGGCTTAAGCCTTTCGTCTGTATTGTTACGGGTTTCCAAAGTTCCTTTTTAGGCGGAGGGGCTGGCGTTTGAAGGCTTTGTATGCTTGTTGGAGCTTGTTGTGTTTGCGGCTGGTAGTCCATCAGAGTTACGGCTGGCTTAATTTTTTCCTTCAGCAGTTCTGGCAGCTTACTGTTTAGTTGGCTTATTATCCGCCTCACTTCATTTTCCTAGCCTTGAAATGCTTGACCAGCAGAAGGCTTCATCAACCGTGTCTTCAGCTATTAGGATTGTTACTTTGCCGGATACCCGTCTTCTCGTCCTGCCACGACGCTATATATAATGTATCTCGCTTGGAACAAGGCTCATAAAATACAACGTGGTCAACCTCTGGAATGTCTAGGCCTTCCTTAGCTACGCTTGTGGCTAACACATCCATGTCTTCGTCAACTGCGTGTCCTTCGACAAACCATCCTTACTTTAAGTATATTTAAGTGTTCGCGAGTTGCACTAGTTTTGCCAACAGCCCTCCACGAAACGGCATATGGCTTTATAATAATTGGAGCTACCTACGAGTTTATGGAAACGGGGATGTTATGCTACTTTAAGGGGTGATCGTGTTGGGAGAAAGATTTAGGAAGTTTGCGCCCTTTCTTAATGGTTATCGTTATGTTGCTGTTGCTAAAGGTGCGTGTATTTTCAGCGGAGGTTGATGTTAAAGACACGGCACTATCTTTTGAAGGATGTTCTACAGCTGGACCTATCAAAGTACACGATAAAGTTAAGCGATTATTTTGTAGAGTACTCCGATAGTGTTATAAAAACCTCCACGAAGATGTCACTTACAGTCTAAAGGGAAGCTAACAGCCAGGTAACAGCATCACGCTTATTCATAAATGAAAGCCTAGTTTACTGCAGAGTGTACACGGAGCAGGGCGCTCCTATACATGTTCACTTCCAAGCCAATGTCATTAACCGAGTGAGAGGTATCCTTGAACGCTACAGAGACTGTTCTGGAAATGCCAGCTTAAATGAAATGCTAGAAATGCTTGCCATGACTGAAACTGAAAAGAACATGACAAAGGTCATTGGAACCTGGAAGTTCACTTTTACAACCACACGTGAATTCATGATTTTCTCTTGGGTATACGTGCTCAACGGGATCGCTTATCCCAACCACTAGGCGTCAGTTTCGTTAGTAATAACGTTTATTTCCTCGATGAACGCAACCTTTACAAAATAGGTACCGCGAGCGTAAAGATATCTAAGGATGGTGCTGTAGCCATAGCTTTGAAATACGTTGAAAACTATTCTTTTGAGATTTTTATGGGTGACCAGCCTCCGCTGGTGGTTAGGAACTTCACTATAGTTAGGGAGAAGATAGCTGCTGAGCTGCTGTCTTGGCCTAGGAAGGATGGCGCTCAATATCCGTACTGGAGGTAGACTTGCCCCTAGACCGCCTCTACCCGGGGAAACATATATATGATATCGTGAACGTCTGAGCTGACGCCGCCGAAGTTTTCGCTGCGCATCCTTAGGCTTCGGGGGTTCCCTTCCTTCGCAAAACAATCAAACAGGGCAAACAACCCCGCGCGCTTTTGCCCTATGGCCGCTAAAGTTCTTATACCTTCAGCCTTGGCGTTTACCCTTACAACCCTAATTGTTGCTTCGCCGACAAGCTATCTTGCCGCCTCCTTAGCCGCCTTCCTTGTTCCATAGATGCCTTTAAGCTCTATCCATGGAAGGCTTTCATCAACCTTCGCCCATACTATGTACAAGGCTTTCACCTTCATGCCCAAATTAAACGGGAATAATTAAAATGGTTATGAACTTCAAATATGAATCCAAAATTCATAAGGCATTTTAATTTTTAAGGCGATTTCCCTATTGCAGGGCGGGGATGTATTTGAACAGTCAAATTCTTCAAGCTTGCAAGGAACTTGTTGACGATGCTAAGATGAGCTGCACTGAACTTGTTTTTAAAGAAATATGTCTAGATATTCTTCATAAGGCAGGGCACGTGTTAACTGAGAGGCAGTTTAAAGAGCTCACAGCCTATGCTGCAGAAAGGATGAAAGAAAAGGTTCCCTTTGAAACAGCACGGGAGTTAGTAGTTTTCTAAGCAGTTCTAACGGCATGAATGTACCCATTTTGGCTTCGCAGCAACCCGCCCTGCTAAACTATGGCTTACAGCCTAATTGAGTTTGTATCCTATTTTTCGCAGAAATTCCTTTCTGGCTTTGGCTTCTTCGTCTGTTTCTATACCTTTGCTCTTTAATCCGTCTATTACCCCTACAATTCCCCTTCCCTGCTCAGATTCGGCAATTATGACTTCCAACGGATTTGCCGTAGCTGCATATATAGTGCACACTTCAGGAACATTTTTAATCTTGTCTAACACGTTTATGGGATAAGCATTTTTTATGAAGATTATAAAGCTGTGGCCGCATGCAATCTCTAAAGCTTTTTCCGCCGCGAGCCTTGTTAGTTCCTCATCGTTTCCTTCACGCCTTACAAGGCAGGGACCTGAGGCCTCGCAGAAGCCTATCCCAAATTTTATGTTTGGAACGGAGTTAACCAGCGCCTCGTACAAGTCCTCAACGGTTTTTATGAAGTGGGCTGTTCCTAAGATGACATTGCATTCCTTCGGAACTTCGATTTTAACCTTTTTAAACTCTAGCATGCTTAACCCCTTTTAGAGTATTTGACTGGAAATTGCTTTTAAATTTGACAGCGGCTATTTGCTCTTCTTTATGAGGAGCCAGTTTTTGTCTCCCTTAAACCTTATTAGAACGTAGTCGCCGCTCATTTTCTCTCCATGCAATGTGAATTCTATCTTGTTTTCGCTTCTGTGCTTAAGAATGTAGGTGCCTTTATCCCATATCTCCACTTTACCAGCGCCGTACATTCCCTCAGGAATTACACCTTCAAAATCTATGTAGCTTAGGGGATGATCCTCAACCTCCACGGCGAGTCGCCTTATTCCAGGCTGGGAGGGCGGCTCCTTTGGGACAGCCCAACTTTTCAGGACATTATCCAT
The DNA here is from genome assembly GCA_964654925.1 of uncultured Candidatus Bathyarchaeia archaeon. Lineage (GTDB taxonomy): Archaea > Thermoproteota > Bathyarchaeia > Bathyarchaeales > Bathycorpusculaceae > DRVV01. The sequence goes on along the minus strand of CAZZKO010000022.1, from coordinate 2,661 downwards.
CTCCAACCTGAAATCATAATGTAAATGGGTTGCCTGGTGGCGTTGAACCACAAATCTTCCAGAGACCCTGCCAGACATATTTTCACAGACCTCTGAAAGTTTTTGATCTAATAAATTTTTGATCATGCTCTTTGCTTAATGGTTGAATGTAAGTTTTAATCCATAAAACTTTTTAGGCGATTTTGTATGATTTAATGTGATATCATAAAAAGATGATAAATTGTATGAACCTCTCCCGACTCCATCATCAAAACTACGCTTTTTAACGAGGAGACTGATGAAGAAGTGGAGGAATGGGAAAGGACTTTCGATGCAATACCTGATTTAGTATTTATTGTAGACAAGGATTTTCGAGTTTTAAAGGTAAATAAAATGGTGTGTGATGTTCTCCAAAAAAGGCGGCAGGAACTTATAGGCAGGCATTGTTATGAGATTCTTCACGATAGAAATGACCCATGTCCCAACTGCCCTCAAGTAGAGGCGTCTAAAACCAAAAAAGTGGAGTCCAGGGATATCGTCAACACCAAAGTAGATAAAATTTATCATACAACGGTCTCCCCCATCCTAGATGAGAATGGCGAACCCATACGGTACATACATTTTGCAAGGGACATTACTGAGCAGAGGAAAATGGAGGAAGCCTTGAAAGCCAGCGAGGAAAAATACAGAGAGTTGATCAACGGCATGAATGACACTGCTTGGGTTATCGGGTTTGATGGAAAATTCATCGACGTTAATAAGGCTGCGGTCAGAGTTTTAGGCTATTCTAGGGAAGAACCGCTTAAAATGGGGCCTTTCGACATCGATGGAAGCCTAACCAGGGAGCAGATAATGGAGCTTATTAGGCGAATGCCAGAGGACAAAATACAAGTTTTTGAGACTACTCACGTCACCAGGGATGGCAGGGTAATCCCAGTGGAAATAAGCTCCAGCCTTGTTACCTATGGAGGGAAACGCGCAATCCTTAGCATAGCAAGGGACATATCGGAACGTAGGATGGCTGAGGAGAAGATTAGCCAGATAATGGAAGAACTGCGTCTCGCTAATGAAAAACTTGTGGTGGTCGGAAAGTGGGCTAGACATGATGCCAGAAACAAGCTTTCCGCAATCAAAAACAGCCTTTACTTGGCTAAAAAGGAGCTGCCGAAAGATCATCCAGTCCTAAAGCATCTAGAAGAAATTAACGCGGCATGCGATAAGATCATTGAGATTTTCAATTTTGCAAGCGCCTATGAGATGATTGGCGTGGAGGAACGATCATACATTAATGTTGGTAAATCTTCGACGAGGCTGTTTCATTAGCTTCAGGGTTAGAGGGTATCAAAATAATAAATGAGTGTTATAGCCTTGAGGTGCTGGCGGATTCACAGCTCCGTCGGCTATTCTACAACACAATAGAAAATTCCATGAAGCACGGCGAGAAAGTCAGCCAGATAAGATTACACTATAGAGAAGAGAGAAGCTCTAAAGCTTATCTACGAGGACGATGGCATTGGAATATCCGACGAAATAAGAGCCCATCTTTTCAAGGAGGGCTATGGAAAAGGGACAGGCTACGGGCTATACTTGGCAAAGAAGCCATGCGAGATATATGGTTGGAGAATTGAAGAAACAGGCCAGTATGGGAAGGGCGCCCAATTCACAATAAGCATTCCAAAAACGGATGCGAAGGGTGGAACACTCTACAAGATCCATAATTCTCCGAATAAGCCTGCCCCATCAATTTCGGGGAGAAACTAAGATAAATCTTACTAGGCGCCTGTAGAACATAAAGCCTAAATTGGGGTGTGCAACTCAAAAAGGCTGGAAACGCGGGCCGGTAGTTCAGCTGGTATGAACGCCCGACTTGCACTCGGGAGGTCGCGGGTTCAAATCCCGCCCGGTCCACTTAATTTTTTAAGCGAATCCTTAAATATGGAATGTTCCCTTATCCTTATTGGTGGGTATGAGGGCCAAGTACGCTTATTTGCTGAGGATGAGGATGTTAAGAGGTGGTTTGATAATTTAGCCGCTAAGTCTTATTTGACGGCTACTGTTTATCTTAGGAATCTTGGTTTTTATTGTGAGGTTAATGGGACGAGTCCTAAGTCTTTGCTTAAGGTTGCAGGGACCAAAGCGTTCAGGGATGGTTTTACTGATTTCGTTCGGAGGCTGGAGAGGGAGGGCAAGGCGGGATCCTATATCGCTAGGTTCAAGAAGACTTTGCATTCCTGGTTCAGCTACAATGGCTTGAACATTAGGCTTAAGGTTAATGTGAGGGGAGAGCATGAAACGCCAACCATAGCCAACGAGAGGGTTCCAAGCAAGGAGGAGCTTGACAGAATCCTCAGAATGGCCACTCTAAGAGGTAGAGTTTCAATAGCCCTCATGGCCTTCAGCGGACTGAGACCCCAAACCCTAGGCAGCTACACAGGAACCGACGGCATAAGGCTTGGAGATTTTACAGAAGCCCAAGTGAATGAAAAAGGCGTAACATTCACTAAAATTCCAACCATGCTGGTGGTTAGAAGGGGATTAAGCAAGGGTTTTGAGCTAGGTATTGATTTGTATAGATCCAATGCCTAGCCCTTGAGCCTCACCGCCCTTATCTCCCTCTGGGTTCATCGGGAGCGTGTCATCGAGCTTGGCTCCTTTCGGGGCAAACCCCTGTCCCCACATCTT
>CAZZKO010000021.1:0-14457 GCA_964654925.1 uncultured Candidatus Bathyarchaeia archaeon | reverse complement strand
CTATAATCGTGCCACGGGGTGAAGAGCATTAGCCTTAACAAGATTTAGGCAAACGGCCAAAATCATCGAAATAATGAAAAAGAAGGAGCAAATCCGCAATGTCGGAATAGTGGCGCATATAGATCATGGAAAAACCACGCTTACAGATTCTCTTCTAGCCGGAGTTGGGCTAATTTCACATAAAATAGCCGGAAAGGCTCGGGTTCTGGACTATTTAGAAGAAGAACAGAAACGGGGAATAACAATAAAGACAGCGAATATATCACTACTGCATGAAAACAGCGGAAAACAGTATGTAATTAATTTAGTGGATACCCCTGGCCACGTGGACTTTACAGGCAAGGTTACGAGGGCATTAAGGGCCATAGACGGTGCTGTTGTGGTTGTGGATGCAGTTGAGGAAATTATGGCCCAGACGGAAACTGTTACTCGACAAGCCCTAGAGGAGAGGGTTAAACCCGTCTTATTCATAAACAAGGTGGATAGGCTTATTAGAGAGTTGAAACTTAACCCAAAGGAAATACAAGAAAAGCTGAAGCGCATAATACGCGAGTTCAACAATCTAATCGAAATTTATGGCGAGCCTGAATTTACCAAAACCTGGAAAGTTGACCCTATAAATGGGAGTGTAGCCTTTGGGTCAGCTCTTGACGGATGGGGGTTAACATTAAAAATAGTGCGGGAAATGGGGATAAAATTTAGCGATATCATTGAAGCCTACGAGAAAAATCGACACGAAAGTCTTGAAACGTTCATTCCGCTACCTAGGGTTATCCTTGATATGATCGTTGAGAAGCTTCCAAACCCCATTGAAGCCCAAAAATATAGGCTGGCCAAAATATGGAAGGGCAATTTGAATTCTGAAGCTGGCAGGGCTATGATGACATGTGATGATCGCGGACCCACAGTTATATTGGTAACCATGGTTCAGACGGATCCGAATTTGGGACTTATCGCCACAGGAAGAATTTTCTCGGGAACCATTAGGGCCGACAAGGAGGTTTACCTTTTGAATTCGGGTGAAAAGCATAAGGTAAAGCAGGTTTTCATGTACATGGGTCCCTTCAAGGAAGCCGTGTCCGAAATGAGCGCAGGCAACATAGTAGCAATAGCTGGGTTGGATTCCGCTAGGGCGGGTGAAACCGTTGTCGATGTGGCCTATAAGGATGAGGCCGCGCATTTTGAGCAGATAAAATATGTATCAGAACCCGTCATGACAATTACGGTTGAGCCTAAAAACCCGGCAGACTTACCGCGCTTAGTAGAAACTATGAGGAAAATTTCCATGGAAGATCCAAACCTCCTTATTGACATAAACGAGGAAACAGGGGAATATCTAATCAGCGGGGTGGGGGAACTTCACCTTGAGATTTCTTTAGAATTTCTACGGGAATACGCCGGCGGGATGGAAATCATTGCATCCAAGCCCAGCGTTGTTTACAGGGAAAGCATAGAAGAAAAAGGGGCGGCAATCTCGGCGGAAAGCCCTAACGGGCAAAACGAGTTTTTGGTGCAGGTGGAACCCCTAGAAGAAGAGGTTATAAACCTCATGGGAAAAGGCGAGGTGGATGGAAGGCTTTTAATTGAAATGGGATGGGCTGAAACCGAAGTGAAAGGGGTTCTTGCCTTTGAAAAGTCCGGAAATGTCCTCTTAGACCTTTCTGGAAATATTCAAAGAGATGGTGAGGTTATGAAAACTGTGATCAATAGCTTTTTATGGGCATGCAAGACCGGGCCATTATGCCAGGAGCCCATCAGAGGCATCAAAATTAAAATTTTAGAGGCCAGAATTGCCGATAGTGCAGAGCATAGGGGGACAGCCCAAATATTACCCGCGCTGCACCGCGCAATATATGAGTCGATCCTGACGGCTAAACCCATACTCCTAGAGCCAATTTACAGAATTGAAGTGTCAGTTCCAGTTCAATGGCTTGGCGAATGCCTAAACATTATTAAGAAGAGGAGAGGCAGGGTGCTATCATCAGAAATTAAGGGAATCCTAGCTGTTGTTAAGGCTTATATTCCAGTAGCGGAATCGTTTGGGTTATCAACGGATATGCGTTCAGCCACTGCAGGCCACGCCTTTTGGCAGTTCAATTTCCACGGTTGGGAGAAAGTTCCAAAGGAATTAATGATGAAGATCGTGAAGCAGATACGTGAAAGGAAAGGCTTGCCTATTTAGGGCTCATATCCCAAAGCTGAAGATATGGGGTAAGCGGGGTTTATGGAGGAGATTAGGCTTGATGACCATCAGCCCTTCGATTTAGAATTGACTCTATGCTGCGGCCAAACGTTCAGGTGGAGCAAAATCGGCGATTGGTGGTATGGCACAGTTGGGGACAAGGTCTTAAAGATTAGGCAAGCATACGGAAAACTTGAATTTGAAAATGCTTCAAGAAAAATGGTTGAGGAGTATTTCGGACTGAAGGATGACCTGCAAGAAATTTTACGTCAAATAGCAAAAGATCAACACATGCAGAGGGTTGTTAGAACCGTTAAAGGTCTACGTATTTTAAGACAGAATCCATGGGAATGCCTAGTCTCATACATATGCGCAACCTATAAAAGTATACCTGCAATATCGCGGATGCTCCATTGCCTATGCAAAAAGTTCGGTGAGAAAATTTTCTTTGACGGCTACGTCTTTTACACCTTCCCAGAAGCTGAGAGTCTAGCAAAGGCGGGTTTAGCTGATCTGGCTGAGTGTGGACTGGGCTATAGGGCTAAATACGTCCTAGAAACCGCTAAAAAGGTTTACAGCGGCGAACTGCAAGTTGAAAGCCTAAGGCTTAAGGGGTTCAAGGAGGCCAGAAGGGAACTGCTCATTTTGAAGGGTGTTGGTTTAAAGGTTGCAGATTGTGTGCTGCTTTTCTCCCTTGAAAAGCTGGAGGCTTTTCCGGTGGATGTGTGGGTAAAGCGTGCTTTAATAAGGCATTATGCAAGCCACCTTGATGGAAATTTTATTCGGAAGGTAGCCTCAAAACGTTCCCCAAGTATAAGGGAATATGAACTCCTAAGCTCTTTTGGGCGAAACTACTTTGGAAAGTTCGCGGGATATGCGCAGGAATACCTATACCATTTTGAAAGGCAAAACTTTAAATTAAACCTATTGCCTTGAGGGTTTCTGCGGACCTGCTTCCCCCGAGTTGTCACCATCGATATGACCTCAGAAATAAGCCTCCTAGCAACATCGTAATTGTGTGTTTTTGCTTCTTCAAGAGCCTTTTTAAGCTTTTGAATTATTTTCCTGAACTCTTCCATTTTGGTAACATTGACTGCTACGCTAACCTCAAGCATTAAAGCGTTAAAATATGCCTCTAGAAGTTTTTCAGCGCCGACGATTTCCGGTTCTTCAAATTTTCAATAAAATTTAGGAGATCTGAGGTCACTATAAGGTCGACTTAGTTCTTTCAGTGTAATGGAATACGAGGAAATCCTTTCTTTTTTCATTCAAAATTAGCCCTTCCCAGCATAGGCTCTTGCTTTCCACTTTTCTAGCCTCTTACGAACCTCCTCCTCAAGCCGCTCCTTTGATATCAGACGCCCCCGAACAAGAACTTCGTCCTTCAATACTATGCTTGGAACGCTCATTATTTGGTGGGGCCTAGCTTCTTCTAGGCCCTCCCTTGTGCCCATGTTTACTTCTCTGTAGGCTAAGCCGAACTTTTGTGCAACCTCAGAAGCGATACGCTTAGCTAAAGGACATACGGAACAGCTTGGCAGGGTGAAGACCTTCAACTCCAAGTCATGAACTGTTTCCATAGTTTTTAGTTTTTACATCTAGCTCCTTAAAATTGTTTTGACAGTTATAGTTAGAAAACATTTAAATTGACTTTCAAAACGAATAATTTAGTGGCTGTCTGGGCCCGTAGCTCAGCTAGGTTAGAGCGACAGGCTCATAACCTGTTGGTCGCCGGTTCAAGTCCGGCCGGGCCCATTTTGTCTACCTAAAATCAAAATTTTCAACTCGCAAACAGACCATTCCCTAGTTTTCTGAAATTCTTACACAAGCTGCAGAAGTGAGGATGATTTTTGAAATGGAAAAAGACAGGTTAGCTTCTGGCTTTTTCAATTTCTTTTATGATCTCATCAACAGTCATTATCTTGGCGTTGTAAACATACTCCAAATAACGTAAGCCCTGCTCATGATCTTCCTGTGTAAAGGATTCAACACCATCCTTCGCGACGATTATTTTATATCCTCTGAAGAAGGCGTCTGCAGCGGTGTGTCTTACGCATATGTGCGTGTGAAGACCTCCCAAGACTAGGGTTTTCACGCCTTCACCCTTATAGAGGCTTCTTAGAAGGGGGTCTAATCCAGTTTCATAGAAACCGCTGTAAGTTCGCTTCTCAACAATGAAGTCCTTCTCGGTGGGTTTGAGCTCAGGAATAACCTCAGCCCCTTTCGTGCCTTTTACAGCGTGAAGACCCCACCTCTCAACCTCAAAATCATTAGGGTAATGGGCATCATTGCTGTATATGACAGGAATGTCATGTTTACGGGCAGCGTCTATTAGTCTCTTCAAATTTGGGATTATGCGCTGAGCCCTCTCGCACTTCAAACTGCCAGTAACAAAGTCATTAAGCATGTCAATTATTATGACAGCCATCCTCATTCCCTGATCCCCCACAATTTTACCTCAACGCTATTTTATATAATTTCCTATTCCTAGTTTAGGTTCAGGAATTAGTCTTCATAGCCATCTCTTTTATTACAGCAACGGATTTGGGCTTTAGAATTTTAAGCGGAGCTGGAAGTGACCCGTAAGCCCTGAATAAGGCTAGGTTGCTAGTTTCTTAACAAGCGAGGCTACCCTTTTTCCAAGTTCCCTACAATTTTCAATATCCTCTTCATCTGGACTTTCTACCGCTGCTGCTCCATAATGCTTGTCGTCAGCCCTACCCTGTACTATCATCCCATGAATCAGCATGGCCTGCAATATGGAAAGGAGGGTTGTCTCGGCACCCGTGGCTGTTCCCCCGGAACTTGTAAAGGCCGCACCAACCTTACCCACAAGTTTTCCATGAATCTTTACAGACTCGTCTATAAGCGCCTTAATCCTAGCTGACATTTGCCCAAAATATGTGGGCGAACCAATTATTATTCCATCAGCATTTACAAGGTCTTCAAGGCTTGTTTGTTCAACCCTCTTGAGAACAGCCTTAACGCCACCCACTTGCTCAACGCCCTCAGCAACGGCTAAAGCCATTTTCTCCGTGTTTCCAGTTTTGGAATCATAAATTATCAATATGCTAACCATGATCTACCCACATAACCTTCAGTTAGATTATGAAGATCGAGTCCTTAAACTTTACCAAGCCAAGGGAGAAGACGGGATGGGGTTCGGGGGAAAAATAAAACCATAATGCCCGTCTTCTCCCCTAAGATAGGCTTTAAAAACGCGACTTTTAAATTTTTCTCAACTTACGCCGATGTTTAAGCGATGCACTTCAGCATCCCTTGCTATTGTCTATAGATCGATGAAGATTAACTCATAGTTTTAGCCCTGTTGATCATGGAACCTTAAAAGGATATTGACCGTAAGTCAATTTTTCAGCGCCGAATTTGTCAACTAGAACCGTGTCCTCAATTCTTATGCCCCCAAAGCCCACCAGGTATATACCGGGCTCTACAGTTACAACGTTGCCGCTCTCGAGCCTGTTCTTACTGTTTTGACTAAGGGTTGGAGGTTCATGAACCTCCACCCCCACTCCATGGCCTAAGCCGTGAACGAAAAATTCGCCGTAGCCCGCCTCTTCTATGATTTTGCGAGCTGCAATATCAATCGCCCTTGCCTCCACTCCGGGCCTAATGTTTTTAATGGCGCTTTCCTGTGCCAGCTTAACTACCTCGTAAATTTTGCTTTGCTTATCCGACGGTGCTCCGACGACAAAAGTTCGAGTCATATCCGAGCGGTAATAGCGATATACAGCGCCTATATCCACAACAACAAGATCGCCTTCCTGAATACGTCTATCAGTACATCCTCCATGGGGGTATGCGGATCTCGGGCCTGACGCCACTATGGTTTCGAAGGCCGTTCCCCACGAGCCCCTCTGTCTCATAGCATATTCTATTTCAGCAGCAACTTCGTATTCCCTAATGCCAGGCCTTATAGTATCATAAGCGGCCTTCATTCCCATCGAGGTTAACTCCGCAGCCTTCCGCATAAGCTCAAGCTCCTCCGAATCCTTAAACCTCCTGAGCTCCCATATAACGGCGCTTTGCGGCTTAAGTTTCGCCTCATTTTTAAGTCTCCTAGCAAGGATGCGATATTTTTCGACGTTTAACGTGTCAAAGGCCAGCATTCTAATTTTCAGGGTTTTAACATGCTCCGCAACTTTCTCTATAAAATTTTCCCCAGCCTTTACCAACTCAACTCTAAAATCCTTACATTCAGCCTTTGCCTGCTCATAGTTAACGCTGTAAACGTATAACCTATTTTCGCCATCCTTTGGAATTAGAAGGCATGAAGCTCCGGAAAATCCGGAAAAATATAAAATGTTAACATCATTGAATAACAGGAAGCCATCAAAATTCTTCTCTTCAAAACTCTTCCTTTTCAAAATTTCTATTCGCCTCAAGAACTTCACCTTTTAGGAGAATACCGAAATAAACTTTTATAAACGATTGTCCTAAATTCTGAGGCTGGAATTTAGCCTCCGCTTACGACGGACGTTAGAATTATGTGGTCGCCATGTTTCAGTTTCGTTTTAACCCCATCTAATTGGTTAATAAGGTAGCCGTTAATTGTCGCTATAAAGCCATGCTTAAGATCGGTGTCTCCAGGCTCATAGACGGCCACCTTGAACGGTTCACCATATTTTTCAGCCAACATATTCAGCAAGTTCTCTAAAAGGGCGCCCTCGGGAACCTCAAGGGTTTCCTCTCTCTCGCTGCCAATTAACTTCCTTATATGCCCAATATATTCAACTTTAACCCGCAAACATGACCCTGCCCATCAAATTCTCATGATCGTTATATGAGAACGCTTTGATATATTTGTTTCACATGAAAAGCATTTAAACATTTTAGATCGATGTAAATCTAAGAATTTTTATAGATAGATTAATATATCGAAAAACCCCTCATCACCAATTCAAAAGGATTTGGAGGAGAATGTAAATGTGGTACGGCTATGCTGGCAGAATTCTTATCGTTGATCTAACAACGGGCAAAACACGAACAGAGCCTCTGAACGAGGATTATGCCAAAAAATACATTGGCGGCATAGGTTTGGGCATGCGACTCTGGCTGGATCATACTCCACCTGGGGTTGATCCCTTCAGCCCGGAAAACACGCTGGTGGTGGCGACCGGTCCAACATCGGGCTCCATATGGCCCACCGGAGGGAACGGACATGCTGTTGTTGCAAAGTCTCCAGAAAGTTATGGCATATCTGAGTCTTTATCACATGGTTCCTTCGGAGCTGAACTGAAAAGGGCTGGATATGATGCGCTAATATTTAAGGGCAAAGCCGAAAAGCCGGCATATGTATGGATAGACGATGATTCTGTTCAAATTTTAGATGCAGCACATTTGTGGGGCAAGTCCCCGCAGGAAACTGAGGAGGCAATAAAAGAGGAGCTTGGTGACTTCTACATAAGGGTTGCGTCAATAGGTCCTGCTGGAGAAAAACTTGTCCGAATAGCGAACATAATGAATGAAACTTCAAGGGCTGCCGGCAGAACAGGTTTAGGCGCAGTTATGGGCTCAAAGAAGCTGAAGGCCATCGCGATAAGAGGAACCAATGATGTAAAAGTTGCCAAACCAGACGAATTTCTAGAGTTTGTGAAGGAGTTCCATGAAAGGATGAAAGGACCGGCCACAAAGAAGTACAGGACCTTAGGCACCCCAGAAAACGTTCTAGTGCACAACGCATTGCACTGTATGCCAACGAGAAACTATAATAATGCACATTTTGAAGAGGCCGAAAAGGTAAGCGGAGAACTTCTAAACGAGAAGTACGTGGCGAAGATTATTGGATGCAGCTCCTGCGCTATGAGATGCGAACACGTTTGTGTTGTTAAGGAAGGACCATACAAGGGCGCCATGGCCAGAGTTGAGTATGAGCCACTTTGGGCTTTAGGGCCCTACTGTGGAGTGGACAGGCTTGACGCCATAATAAAGGGAAGCGAGATCTGCAACTATTATGGCATGGACTCAATCAGCGCAGGTGTGATTGTAGGCTTCGCCATGGACTGTTATGAAAACGGGATATTAACCGAGAAGGATCTGAATGGGATAGAGGCCAAATTCGGCAATCATGAAGCGTTAATAAAGCTTCTCGAGATGATAGGAAAGCGTGAGGGGATAGGCGACGTCCTTGCTGAAGGGGTGAGAATAGCCGCTGAAAAGATAGGAAAAGGCGCGGAGAAACTAGCCCAGCACATAAAGGGTGTAGAGGTTACGGGCTACGACCTAAGATGCCTTAAGACGGCAGCCCTGGGCTATGCTGTATCATTTAGAGGGGCAGATCACAACAGGCACGGCAGCTATGCGTTTGATGTCAAGGGCAAATTTAACAGGCTAAAATACGAAAAGGGAAGAGCAAAATTTGTTAAGGACATAGAGGACGTCTACACGGTAATTGACTCCATGATCGTATGCAAGTTCTCAAGGGGCACATACTACAAGGAATTAGAGGACTTCGCCAAGCTTTACACGCTGGTAACAGGCATTGAAACCACCCCTGAAGAGATGCGGCGTAAGGGTGAGAGAATAAACAACCTTGCAAGGGTTATAAATGTCAGAGAAGGGTTCAGCAGAAAGGACGATACGTTGCCGTGGAAAGTTATGAACTATCCGATACCGGATGAGGGACCGTCAAAGGGAGCGTATGTAAGTCAGGAAGAGCTGAACATGATGCTGGATGACTACTATGAAGTTAGAGGCTGGACAAGAGATGGTATACCAACGCCAGAGAAACTTAAGGAACTTGGCATGGACGACCTGATCCCCATAGTGGAGGCAAAAATCAAGAGGAGCTAGGAGGAGAGTCGCATGGTAAAGATTCATGAAAGGAAATTCGTCTCCGTGGATCCAGACAAATGCGTGGGATGCCAAGTCTGCGAGTATATATGTGCATGGACCAAGGAGAAGGCATTCAACCCATTGAAGTCTAGAATAAGGGTTGTAAGGCTAAACCCATTAGTCAACGTCTCATTAACCTGTAGGCTCTGTGAGGATCCACCATGTGTAGCCGCATGTCCTAGAGACGCGCTGAAACAATCAGACGTTAATGGAACAATAATAGTGGATGAAGATAAATGTAATGGATGCGGCTGGTGCATTGAAGCCTGCGACTTCGGGGCAATCACACTGCATCCAGATAAGAAGGTCGTATTTGTCTGCGACCTTTGCAAGGATAAGCCCGACGGCCCCCAGTGTATAAAATGGTGTCCAGAAGAAGCGCTGGATCTGGTTTCTACAGATGTTCTTGCCCAGAAATCCAGAGTGGCGTCCACAAAGAAGCTTTTACGAGAACTTCTAAAGGCTGCTCCGACAGCCTGAATTTATCTTTATCTTTCCCTTTTCTTTATCCTGCATCACCAAGTCTCTAATTCTTAATTTAAATCGAACTATTGAGGAAGAACAACGAGTAGGGTTTTTGAAATTTCTTCTGCCGAAGCTTCAACTTCAGGTGACAAACCCTCTCCGAAATCCGTATTCTTGGGCTGTATCAGAAGCAAAGCTATTTTGGCGCCTGTTGTTTCAGCCAGATAATCGCAGAAAACTCTAAGGGGGAGGATATGGGTGGAAAACGCTGGAAAATTTTCCAGCACATCCGGCCTGAAAAATTTTGCTTCTCCAGGCTTTGCGTTTAACAGCGCCGCATCTATTATTAGAATATGTGTTGGATTGAAGTTGACTATTTCGTGAATGAAACTTTCGGGGACAGTTTCACATTCGACGAGATAGACTTTTTCCGAAACCTTTCCATGTAAATGCTGAACTATTTTAACGCCTACATAATCGTCCATACGTATGGGATTTCCTATTCCAACCACTACAACCCTTTCCGCGCCGGATAGCCAGATCCGCAGTTCTCTTTCTAATTCGCTTTTTATCAAGAAAATCGCCAAGAGGGGAAAGGTGAAGAAAAATAGAGAATAGTTGAGCTTATCTCTGGACGACTTTAATCAGTTTTCCATTGCTGTCATAGATTTCTAATGTAAGCGGCATTTGGCCCACAGCAAAGTGGGTGGCGCATCCGAAACATGGGTCGTAGGCTCTGAAGGCCATTTCCACCATGTTAAGCAAGCCTTGGTCAACTTTGTCTCCGTGAATCAAGCCCTTAGCCGCGTTCCTCACTGACATATTGATGGAGGGCACATTATTTACTGTGGCAACAATCAGGTTGACATCCTTGACTAGGGCGTTCTCGTCTAAGACGTAGTGATGGATAAGGGTTCCCCTAGCAGCCTCGACCACGCCGACGCCTTCGCCGGGCTCGCCGGGCTTATTCCTCACATTTGTGCTTGTTATTTCCGGGTCTTTAACGAGTTCAACAGCCCGCTCAGAGGCATAAAGCAGCTCGATGAGCCTAGCCCAATGGTAAGCCAAGGTTGAATGCACTGGTTTGCCGCCCAGGGTCTTGTACATAAGATCGTATTCCTCTTGGGCTAGGGGTGTAGCCATTCCCTCCGCCGCGTTGAGCCTTCCCAAAGGGCCGACGCGGTAGGCTCCGCTTTGGGGACCATCCACGAAGCCTTTCCAGCCAACCTTCTTTAGGTATGGAAGCTTCACGTAGGTCCACGGCTCCACATGCTCGGCGATGTGCTCCAAATAGTTTTTAGCCTCAAACTTGGTGAATTCCCTGCCTTCGGGATCTACAACCCTTATCTTGCCATCATAAAAGTTTACCTTGTTGTTCTCGTCAACTAAACCCATATAGTATGTGCGCAAGGCATAGGCGTCGCTTTTAATCAGTTCAACATATCTTGTGTTTTTCAGAACAATGTCGTGGAAAAGCTTCAAGGAGAGTTTTGCAAACTCAACAGCGGATTCTGCCATCTTCTCAATTTCCTGTCTGTTCTCCTCGCTTAATGGCTTAGAAATGCCTCCAGGCAATCCGCAGACTGGATGGGTTGCCTTTCCACCTACGATCTCGGTTATTCTCTGCCCGTAAGCCCTATGCTTAATAACCTCTTTGGCAATGTCTAAGCCAGCCTTCTCAATAACGCCTAAGATGTTACGCTTTTCAGGAGGAGCATCTGGTCCAACAATAAAGTCCGGTCCGCCCAGGTAGTAAAAGTGGAGCGTATGATCATATATGTAGTAGCCGCAGTACATTAATTCGCGGAGCTTTTTAGCTGGTTCTGGTGGTTCAACGTTGAAGGCCGCGTCCAAAGCCTTTGTTCCAGCCATGTGATGGGCCACGGGGCAGACGCCGCAGATTCTGCTGGTTAGAAGAGGCATGTCCTCGGCTTTTCGTCCAATACAAAATCTTTCGAAGCCGCGGAGCTCTGGAACTTGTAGGTAGGCGTTTTCCACCTCTCCAGCATCGTTTAGGAATATGACTATTTTGCCATGCCCCTCAAGTCTCGTAATCGGGTCTATAATTATTTCCTTCATTCGCGAATCACCTTCCTCCGCAATATCGAGGCTGGCAGAGCGTACATGTAGAAGGTTCCAACAGGGTCCTTTATCTGGTCTATCAGTTTTTCAACCTCCTTCTCCGTGTATTTTTCCGTCTCCTCCTCTAGTCCAAGTATTGAGGCTAGAGCGCTCATCATAGCTGCACCTTGCTCAAGGACGTTTGGACACGGCCCGCCACAGCCTGTGCATGGCATGTCAGCCTTTAGGCATCTGGCTCCGCATCCGCCCCTCGTGGCTGGACCCATGCAGATGATCCCCTGCTCCAGCAAGCATTTTTCAGGATCTGCAATCTTCTCGTAGACGCGGTATATTCGCGATATTTTCTTGTTCTCCTTCTTTTTGGAGCATTCGTCGCAGACCGACTTTAAGGGTGCAAGCACAGAGCCTTTTGGCGGCAGCTCACCCTTAGCGATTGCCTCTAAAGTGAATATTGTGCGTTCCACCGCTGGTGGGCAACCCGGTACGTAGTAGTCAACATCCACAGTCTGGTCAAGGGTTCTCACAGTGTCATAAAATTCTGGGATTTCCAGTACACCCTCTTTAACATGCACTTTCGGCTGAGGGAAAACGCCATTCGGATTGTCTGTTGAGAAGGTTTTGGCGTAGACTTTTTCGAAGATTTCCTTCTTGTTATGGAGGTTAGCCAACCCTGAGACGCCGCCAAGATGGGCACATGCACCGTAAGCCACAAGAATCTTTGACTTCTGCCTCAAGAGTTTCGCCATATGCTCCTGCTCGCTGTTTCGGATTCCGCCGTTGAAGAAGCAAACGTCGATGTACTTGTCAGGCATCGCTTCGACATCCCCATATTTTACGTCCATGGCTACCGGCCAGAACACGATATCGGCGATTTGTACCACGTCGAGGATCTTCTCGTTGATGTCTAAGACGGCGATTTCGCATCCGCCGCAGCTTGCTGCCCAATAAAACGCGAATTTTAGTTTTTGTTTCTCCATATTTTACACCTTAACTATCTGTTTTAATAATTCTGTCGGCTTAACCCTAAGCTCGTTCAGGGCTAGCTCTTCTGGCGAGAGGCCCATAGCTAATCCTAGAAGTTGCGGGTAATGAAGAACTGGCAAATTGAATTTTTCGTTAAATGCCCTTTCTATGCGGGGCTGGTTTAGGTCGAACATTATGTGGCAGAAGGGACAAACTGTTATAAGCGCGTGGGCGCCAACATTTCGAACATTGCTGAGCTTTTCCCTCGCCATGCTGAAGGGTACATCCTCATTAACGCCTATTATCGGGTTTCCACAACATTCAGTTTCATTCATGTAATCCAAGCATTCGGCGCCGGTCAGCTTGATTAGTTCTTTAAGGGTTGTGGGGTTCTCAGGGTCGTCTCGTCCCACATATTTGCGTGGCCTCAAAACGTGGCATCCGCTATGCTGTGCCACACGCAGCCCAGTCAGAGGTCTAGTCACCGCATTCTTTATCTTTTCGAAGCCCATATCCTCCGAGAGCACGTATATCAGGTGTTTAACATCCGTGGTGCCTTTAAACTCCATTCCGACCTCCTTCAGATAGCCGTTAATCTTCTCCCGTAGTTTCCGATTCTCCTTCAGAATCTTGTTGGTTTCGTTTAGGCTACAGAAGCATCCATTGCAAAGCGTCATTATCGGTAAGCCAACTTTCTCAGCTATGCATAGGTTCCTAGCGGCAAGCGTCAACATCAAATCGTGGTTTATAACGTCCATGGGATAGCCGCAGCAGTTGTATTCGGGCATTTCAATAATTTCCACGCCGAGTTTGGCGAGCACTTTTCTGGCTGAAATCTCGTAGCTTGAAAGCCTATAGGGTATTACACACCCAGGAAACAACAAATATTTGGGATTGCTCATTTGCTTTCCACCTTCGCAATAGTTTGAACTTTTTCAATAAGGTGGGCTGAACCAGTAACCTCGAAAATTCTCATAACATCCTTCACGTTTGGCTTTGGAAGCGGCGGCAATCCCTGCTCAACCCTTTTTTGTAGTCGGGACTCCGGAATCTCATAGACAAAACCGCTTTTCATCAGATTTGTGGCTAACTCTTTATAGACTAACGGGAGAATGTTTTTGTCCTCAACAGCCATGTTTCGAAGGACTCGAACTATGCCGGCTATTTCCACGCCTTGGGGACAGTGATCCACGCATGTAAAGCATGATGAGCAAAGCCATAGAGCCCTGTCCAGCAAGAGCCTATCTTTTAGGCCCAGCTGAACCATACGGGCAATTCTACGGGGCCTGTAAAACTCGCTGAATCTTGCTATGGGGCAATCAGCCGTGCATGTTCCACACTGGAAGCAAGCCATTATTTTTTCTGCGCCGTGCATCTTACTAATTTTATACTTGAATTTCGGGTCAAGCTCCTCAGCCTTTATTACCGGTGGAGCGTATTCCCGGGCTTCACTTTTAGTTTCACTCATTTCTTCACCCCGTCTTTAACGGGTTAGGACCAAGCTTCTTAATCTGTTCAACATATCTCGAACTACGGCTGCGAATTTGTCTCCCTCACCTGCGGAGATCCATTCCAAACGCACACGTTCGGGTTCTATCCCAAGATCTTTAAGCACCCTCTTTAATAGCATTATCCTTCTCAGAGTCTTAAAATTGCCGCTAACGTAATGGCAGTCCGAGGGTAGGTGGCATCCAGCCACCAGAACTCCGTCAGCGCCGTTTTTTAAGGCTTCGAGGATGAAGGCAGGATCCACTCTTCCACAGCACATGACGCGTATAATGCGGATGTTTGGTGGATATTGAATTCGGCTTACGCCGGCAAGGTCTGCGCCTGCATAGGCGCACCAGTTGCAGAGGAAACCTATAATTTTAGGTTCAAAATCCTTTTGTTCGGTCATGCGGCTGCTGCCTCCA
>CAZZKO010000020.1:0-16510 GCA_964654925.1 uncultured Candidatus Bathyarchaeia archaeon | reverse complement strand
CCTCCCATTCGTATCCATCTCCACATCTTCCCACATTGATTTCAGCATCAAAGGTTGTTTCGCTGTCCGTGGCATTGAAGACTCTCGTTGTAGGAACAACAAGAATTCCCTGCCTTATTCTTTTTCCCATCTCCCTCATCCGTAATTTTACAATATTCCAAGCTTAATCGCAACATCTGACGCCTTGTATTCTGGGTGAAGTTTAACATAAGCCTTCTTCTCTCCCCTAGGCGTTATAGCAATTGTAACCTTCTCAACCTTAACGCCGAAAAGTTCCTCAACAGCCCTTTTCACATCCAGCTTAGTGGCCTTAATATTAACTATGAAAGTAAGTTTATTCTCTTTCTCCACCCTCAAGCTTGCAGACTCGGTCATCAACGGGTAAATTATAACATCATGAGGATCCATCAGTCTTCACCACCGCCACCGTAAAGTTTCCCCAGCATCTCAACAGCGCCCTTCGTCCATATCGTGAGCCTTCCTGGATGCGTGCCCGGAGCAAGGACTTCCGGGTTGAGATTTCTAACCGTAACAACGTCAACCCCAGGTATGTTACTTGCAGCTTTTCTTATGCCTTTATCTTCTGCAACAACTATGAGGGGTCCTATCGCATGCTTTATCCGTCTTCCACGCATTTTCCCTTTTCCAGCCCTGACTTTTATGCTCTTCCTAACCCTCAGGATATCTGAGAGAAATCCAAGTTTTATGAGAGTTTCTTCAACATCCTTTGTTCTTTTTAGATTCTCTAGGTCATCCACGACGACCATGGGGATCTGAGGAACCCCTTCAACTGAGTGGCCACGGGAGATTACCATTTCCTTGGAAGAAGTAGCAGCTATTGCTGAGAGGAGCGCCAATCGCTTTTCTTTCTTAGGAATTCTCTTAACAATTTTCTTTTCAGCGACTGGAGGATGGGCCAACCTCCCGCCGACAGTGCCGGGAGCAAAAGCCCCTGTGGCTGCTGGACCTTTAATTCTCGGAATTCTCGCAATGCCTAACCCTACGCCCCTAGACTCGGCAGATGTCCTTTTTCCAGCCATGGGATCTCTGCCCTTAGGCTGAAGTCTATTAGATTGGATGGCTAAAACAGCCCTTTTTATAACGTCTGGCCTTATCGGTGTACTGAACAATGGTGGCAAAGTTATTGTATCTACAGGTTCCCCATTGAGGTTAAAGACCTTCAATTTCTTTGTCATGGATCAACACCGTCACTTTCCTTGAGGAGAATCAAGGGAAACATAGGTGATTTGTGGCGGCGCCTCTGGAATTTCCTTTGGAGGACGAGCGGGATAGCGCATTTTTATTAGACGCTTTTCTGGGCCTGGCACGCTTCCCTCTATAAGAACGTATGGCCCGCGGATTACACCATACCTTATGAAACCGCCTTTAGGCGTTATTTCTTTGCCATCTTTTCCAATTTTCAATATCCGCTTATTGTACTCTGTCCTATGGTGAAAACCCATCTGCCCGGCTCTGGGAACAGTATACAGTACGCGGTGGGGATTCCAAGGTCCAAGAGTGGCCACACCCCTTTTCGTCTTTCTGCCCTTGTGCTGTAGAATCTTCACACCCCACCGCTTCACCGGTCCCTGAAAACCTTTCCCCTTTGTTATGGATATAACGTCTACATATTGGCCCTCTGAAAACACGTCGGCAAAATTAACATTCCTCCCAAGGAGACTTTTTGCATACTCGAATCTCTGTTGAATAGTTCCTCCACCCACCTCTATCTCAAACAACTCAGGTTTCTTTTTAGGCAGACCAGTCTGCTCAGGCTGAGCCATGGCCATTACACGAATTTTGGCAATCCGACTTAGGTTTTCCTCTATTTTACGTAGATTTTCATCTGTGGAGAAATTCTCAGGGACCGTAAGGATCCTCTCAAGTCCCTTGGGGGGCTCACGCATCCAAACTTCAGTAAAAGTTTGGAGACCGTAAGGAGTCTCGGTGTAGGCTCTAATGCCACATATAAGAAGGGGAGGAGTCTCTATGACTGTTACTGGACGAATTACCTCCTTTCCAAAGTTTGGGGAGCGCTTACGATCTTCAATTACAAAAGCGTAGGTCATGCCAGCCTTATAGCCCGCAAAGCCCAAAAGCCTTGGAGTTTCAGCCTCTATCTCAGGCCAATAACGGATTCTAGCCACTATGCTTTTAGCACGTTTCCTAGGCAAATAAGCGAGCGAACCATGTTTTGGAGCATGATGCTTTCTGTGGCCCATTATTCCAGCTTCGCGTCTTTTAGGAATGAAGAAATTAGGTTATAAATGTTACCGTTAAAGCGCCTTCATAAAACCTTCCTATATACTAACCTGACATCGTTTAAAGCTTCAGAAACTGCTTCTCAGCCATCACCTCCAAAATTTTTTGAACAGCATGTTCAGGCTTAACAATTGTGGTGTCTAATACCAACTCGGGATTTATGGGGGGTTCATACGGCTGCCCTATCCCCGGCACTGTAGGTGCTTTTCCCTTGAGGGCCCTCTCGTAAATTCGCCTAGGGGCCCCATGAGTTTTAGCTCTTCTAGCCTCCCTTTCCATGCAAACTTCCAAAGGGCAGGACAAATAAACCTCCATGAATTTTGCAATTTTATTTCTTGCGGAATCCCTGTAGCGTCTCAGATTGCCCGTGGCGTCGATAACAACATTGACTCCGTTCCTAGTCAAAAGCTCTGCAATATAGACAAGGGTCGCATAAACAATGTCGCGCTCCTCCGGCGAATAGGTTGGCCTAGGGGTTAAAACTTTACGCAGAGCATCAGAAGATAAAAGCTGAGCATTTATGCCTTTATCGCTTAGCAGTTTAATCAATGCCTCAGAAACAACAGATTTCCCACTTCCTGGAAGACCAGTAATCCAAACACACCAGCCTTGTTGCAAACGATCACCACCCAATGAAAATAATGCCAATGAAATAATAACAGCACAATACTTTTAAGCAATTTCACTAAAGACCTGGTGGATGACCATCTTTTCTTCCAAAAAGTTTTAATTGGTAATCTAGAAGTTTAAGCACACATAATAATTGTTATACATAGCGTTTACTGAGAGGATGTTTGCATGATAATTGTGCAAATCTCGGATATCCACTGTGGCCCAATGTTTAATGAGGGGAAATTCCGCACAGCCATAGAGGAGATTAACGCGTTATCGCCGGACGTTGTTGTGGTGACAGGGGACATAACTGAAAACGGTGTTCTTTCAGAATTTAAAATGGCGGCAGAGGAGTTTAAGAAACTCAAGGTTAAAAACGTCATATATATCAGCGGAAATCACGATTATCGCTCCACAGGCTACCTGCTATTCAAGCAGTTTTTCCCATTTAACCAAGTAACAGATCTAGGTGATGCCGTCATAGTGGTTCTAAGCAGTGCTCGTCCAGACAGGGATGACGGTGAAGTCGGACATAGGCAAAACCTTTGGTTAGAAAACACCCTAGCCAACTACAAAGATAAAGTGAAAATTGTAGCCATTCATCACCACATAATACCCGTTCCAGACACAGGTGCAGATCAAATCACTATTGTTGATGCTGGCGATGTTCTCAGAAGTCTAGTTAAGTCCAATGTGAACATGGTCTTATGTGGACATAGACATAGACCATGGAAGTGGGAAATAGAAAAAATCAAAGTCATCCACGCGGGAAGCGTATCTTGCGAAAAACTGCGCGGTTTCTTCCTAAACTCATATAACGTAATAGAGTTGAACGATAAAGAGATTAAGGCGAAACTGAAAATCGTAGGTGGAGACTATCTAGACTTTGAGGAAATAGCTAAAAGCCGAGAAAAACTTCAAGCATTCGATGCGTCGCAATGCGGCGATTCTTTGGCAAAATAGCGCTTAAAGCCCATTTTAAGGCATAGATCCTCAATTGTAGCAGCATCCTCAAACAAAAAGAGGTGGCTCTCGCAACTACAGTCTGAACATCCAAAACCTTTAACATAAAAGCCAACCCTCCCAAGTTCTCGAGCGGATTTACATTCCTCGTCCTTTCCAGCATCTTTATAAAAGGCTCCAACTAAGGACACCGCTTTACTGCTAATCAGATAGTCAATATGCCAAAACTTTTTCTTGACGCCTTGAAAATACCTCTTTAAGCGTTTTCCTAACCCATTTTGAGCCGAACCAACATACGCATAAAAACCTCTTCTAAAAAGTAAATGCCCAAGGGCGCCAACATTTAGATAAGTATCGTTGCTTACATAAATCAGCAGAACATAAACTCCCCTCATGATCTTGAGGAGCCCCTTGCAATACTCAAGTATAAACCTAGCGAGATTTAATGTAAGAGTTTACAGCCTTTAGATCAAACTTGTCTTGCCGAAGCACATTAGTTACAAAGTTTAAGAGTTTCACGCGAACGCTGAGGTTTAGGTTGGGGTACCAAACAGGAGAAGCGACAACCAAGCCGCGCCATGCGTAGTACGGCTGAACAACCTCAAGCATCTCCCAATCGCCTGTTTTCTGAAGGTAATTTTCCCAAAATAGTTTAAAAAGCCTCTCAAAAGCGCCTCCCAGCTCACCATACGCTTGAAGGGAGTAGAAAATATAATTAATGGTCATTGCAGTTACGTCATCTGCTGGCTCACCCCACTCACCTCGACTTCTATCTAAAACTGTGAAATCCACGCCTTCGTGGAACATTATGTTCCATGGATGAAAATCGCCGTGAACTTGACTGAGCCTATGAGTCTTACGCTTAAGGCGCCACCGCCAAATAACACATGCCTTTTCTATTTCAATTAGATCTGATTCGCTGATAAAATCCGATTCACTTGGATAACTGTCCAATAAACCCATTATACCTTCGCCATGCCCAACAAGTTCCCTCACCCTTCTAACATAAAGTTCTGGCGCTCCCTTTTTTAAGCCATGAATATCGGCAAGGTAATCGGAAAGAGCTAAACAGCGTTGCTCATCCAATTGATCCAGTTGACCCGTAGCTTTGATTCGATCTAAATCTAAATGATAAAGCCTGCCATTCACATATTCAGTTAATATGAAAAATTCACCACAGTCTCCAAGGGATTTCAAACTTTTGCCATCAATAGTGAAGGCGCCCACATCCACTGAGCGGACATGCCTTGGCAACTTGTTAAATGCTGAGTGCTGCCATAGAAGAACTTGAGCGCGGTCTGACGGGAAATCATGACCAAACCCCTCAGGGCGCATTGTCTCCAAGACAATGCGCTTCAAACAGCCCCCAACATGGAACTCGATGACGTATGGAACCCCATAACCGAACCCTTTCAAATCTTTTGAGGGTTCTGTTTTTTCACAACCAAGCTTCCAGAAGCCGGAGATTTTTACATCACACCCATAAAGTTTCGAAAGATATTCCCTAAGCATGTCTTCCGTTAACGGAATATGCTCAGAGTTTGCGGCCATTCTAGCACACACCCACTTTAATCATACATAGAGAGAAATGAAATACTTAAAAGTGCACTGAAATAAAAACCCTAGGGGATACTCATGGATGAATCTGATAATAGGAAAAAGCCTTCTTTCCTAAGAAATGATTACAAGTGCTTAAGGGAAATCCTATTAGACCACGAGCTGGCAGCATTAGGCGATGCGTATGTTAATTTTGCATATTCGCTTGCAATATCAGCAAAAAGAGGACAGCCTTCTGGAGCAAAAGTCAGCGATCACATACTTGCAGAAGCCCTAAAGAAGGCTTGCCTAAGAGAGCACATGCCTAAACGAGTTAGCAGCCATGCACTAGCTGACGCCGCTGAGGCCATAACCGTTTACGCTTGGCTATATAATTTTATAAAACTAGATGAATGTGTAAAAATTTTGCAGGAAGCTGAAAATTCTGTTGAAGGCTTTAGCCGACTACTCTTAACAATAAAGGACAGGATTAAGTTTTGAAGGCTTCTTTCAAGGCTTCACCAAACTCTTTGTTCATTTCCTTAGTTCTCTCTATGGCTTTCAGTAAGGCTTCCTTTGGGGATATGTTGCCCTTTGTTCGCACATACATTATGGTATTCTGAGCAAGAGGATGGGGAACATCGTAGCCAGCCATATCTACATTCTCATCTTCAAGAAGCTTTTTCTGCAATAAATTACAAATAGTGTGCCCTACACCTTCGATCTCGATTTTAAGTTCATTTTCTGTTTTCTTTAATACTTTAATTTTCATACGGTCACCGCCGCTCAGATGATCCCTCTTCCATAATCCACAGCAATTTTACGCTTTTCAACTTTCCCACATCTTGCGCAATACAGCTCACGATATTTCTGCTCAAGCATATAACCGCAGCTTGAACAGAAAGCATAAACAACACCTAGATTTTTCCCTTTTGTTGATAGATGATAAATTCTGTTCTTCTCACTTATAACTTCCGCCCTTATTATGTCCCCGGGTTTACAAACATCAAACATGGACTCAACAAATCTTAATTGAACATCTGACACATGAAGCAAGCTAGTAAAGAAACCTGAAAGCGGCCTTTTTCCAACCTTAAAAATCCTAACGGTCGCCATTTGAGGTTGAACGTTCAAAACTTGTCCAACAACTATGCTTCCAACTCTAGGAAGTCTCGCGCCATGAAACTGAGGATAAACTGAAACCTTTCTATCCTTAAAGTCGATTAAAGCGTAACCTACAATTTTTGAATATATAATACCGTCCACTACATATGTCCCAAAATCTGGCACAAATTCCTCGATCACCCCAAGTTGCTCACCAGGCAGCACCAGACGACCGCTACTGTGCTTGCGCTCCAGCAAACATACACCTCAACAGCCTCGTCTTCCAATAGTAGCAAGGCGCTTTTCTTGAAAGCCACAAGACCCCAATAAATCTTTTGTTACCATTACCACTTTTATGTTAGTCTTCAAACCATCCTCTCTTGCATAGATCTTCCCATTTGAGTTCTCCAACAACTACACGTGCCTCATTAAGCGATATAACTGGCCTGCTAAATCTGGGGGCATCATCCAAAGACAGACGTGGGCAGGCAGTGTTTACATAGGCCTCAACCGAAGGGAACTCTAAAAGGGCTTCTGGAGTTATTTCCCTTAACGCGAAAATAAAGACTTCCTTTCCAGCCTTTTCAAGTTTTCCACTAATGTCCAAAGCCTCGTCAATGCGCTTTTGCCCATGCTTTAATCCAACAAGAACAGCAAAAGTTTTCGCTTTTGCTGCCTCCTGAATACGGGCCCACCTTTTATTGAGAATCCTTTGAACCTCCATATTTTCTATAGCATAAGCTCGCCGTTCATATGGGTCAGCAACCACAATTGGCTTTTGCACAGAAATGGCCAAACCTAAAGCATGAAAACGTCCCCCACCTACAAAAAGGAAAACATCAACATCTTTGGCTATAGACTTCGCATTGCTATAGTCACACCCCGTTATTTGTCCGGGGTAGCTCAGCCGACCAGCATCACCTATCACAACAGTCTTTCCGGCGCGTACCAGCATTTCTTTAATTTCATCGATGGCTTGAACATGTTGAATCGTGGTGACTAAACCTATTTTAGACCAATCTTTAATTAAGGGTAGGGCTTTTTCGATAGTCTCGCTAACGTCCAACCTTGCCCGTGCTTCAATATATAAAGTCGGCACCTTCTCATTCTTCAAAAGCCTAGCGTGTCCATAGTGAATCAGGAGGTCTGCATTCAGATTTTCAGCGTCGTCCACAGCTATGTCGCATGCACCGTAGCATGGATCAGCGGAAACTATAGGCAGTGCTCCTAACTTTCTAATCATCCTAGCTATTTTAAGACCTGCATCCTTCAATCCTTGAGGAAGTTGTATTAGGACCCTTTTGGCGTTAAGTCTCAGTACTTCTTGTTTAACCCTCTTCTCTTCAAAGTCAAAGTATTTCAAAAATTACACCTTCATAGCCGCTGTTTCACCTGTAAAAGCAAGATGTTTGGCGATAGGACATGTTGTTTCGTGTTCTTCTACCACTTAGGATGCCATTCCCACGCTTCCTTTGACCTCGTTACTGGCCGCTCCGTAGACCTTTCCCGCTGCTCGGCAAGTTTTTCCAGTATTATTTTTTGCTCAATGCTTGCTACAAAATTTCGCGTGGCCACTACAGCGTCTGCATTAACTGAAATGCTGTCTATCCCTGCTCGCACAAGAAACTCGGTGAAATCTGGCAGATTAGAGGGGCCTTCGCCGCATATCGAAACTGTACAACCGTTTTCATGGGCCACCCTTATCAAGTGAGCGATAATTCTTTTTACTGCCGGATCCCTTTCGTCAAAGTATCCCATTTGTCCGAGACGTTCCGAATCCCTGTCGATCATAAGTACCCCTTGAGTCATGTCATTTGAGCCTATAGAGAAGCCATCACAAAGTTTCGAAAATTCATCTGCAAGTATAGCTATGGATGGAGTTTCAGCCATGAACCAAACCTTGAAATCCAATGACCTTTCAAGTCCCTCTTCTTTCATTATTTGCAAACACTTCTTAACTTCCCAGACTGTCCTCACAACAGGGAGCATAACCCAAACGTTTTTAAGACCATAAGTCTCACGGCATTTTCTTATAGCCTGGCATTCCAAACGGAAAGCCTTCTCATACCATGGGCTTATGTAGCGGCTACACCCACGCCAGCCAAGCATGGGGTTAGCTTCAATAATCTCGTACTTATCGCCGCCTTTTAACTCCCGATACTCGTTAGTCTTAAAGTCGCTGAAACGCACAACCACTGGTCTGGGCTGTATCGTCCTTGCGACAAGCGCTATTCCTTCAGCAAGCTTATCTACAAACTTTTGACCTTGCCCGGTCTCAAGAAGGTAAAGCGGATGTTCGCCTATATAGCTAGCCAATATAAACTCGATGCGCATGAGACCTATTCCATCAAAAGGCAAATCCTTATACTCCTCTATTTTTTCAGGAACACCCAAGTTCATGTAAATTTTAGTGGCGGTCACCGGAGCATACCTAAAGACAGTCCCTGTTGCAAGCGCGGGCGAAACTGAACTAGCAGGTGAAACCGATGGTTGTCCCGTCAAGCTTGGAATTATTCCTTCATACACAACACCACTTCTTGCATCAACAGTGTATTCTTTTCCGCTAACCATAAGCTTGGTTGCATTCTCTGTTCCAACGACGGCGGGTATTCCAAGCTCACGGCTGACGATAGCCGCGTGACAAGTTACGCCGCCCTTGTCGGTTACAATTGCGCTAGCAAGCCTCATGAAAGGCACGTAGTCAGGATTTGTCATTTCAGCAACTAAGACATCGCCTTTCCGCATGACCTTCGCAGCTTCTTCTGGATTTAAAACAACCTTTGCTACTCCCCAGCCTATCCCACGCTTACCTGCCGCTATACCTTTAACAACAACTTTGAGCTCCCCGGCCGGTTTGACTGCGACCTCTTCAACTCTTTCAGTAAGCTCTTTTCCTTTTGCAACCCAAACTGTTTCAGGCCTAGATTGAACTATAAAAATGTTATCTGGAAATTCTAACTCGCTGTCGATAGCCCATTCTATGTCCTGGGGTTTACCATAATGATCCTCAATCTTTTTAGCTAATTCAGCAAGTCTCATAACTTCCTTATCGCTTATGCACTGTTTATCCTGCATTTCAGGAGATACTTCAATTTGGACTGTTTTGCCTGTTTTTGGGTCGCGAGTATATTGCACTTTTTTAACGGCTATGCGTTTATGAATCACCTTCATCGATTTTTTATCCACAATGAACTCATCCGGAGTAACTGCGCCGGAGACAACAGACTCGCCTAATCCATAGCTACCCTCGATAACTATTTGATCAGGATCACCAGTTACAGGATTTATTGTAAACATAACACCTGCAGCTTTTGCGTTCACCATTTTTTGTACGCCGACGCTTATGAGAACCTTCTCATGAGCAAAGCCCTTTTGTGTTCGATAGAAAATAGCTCTGGGCGTGAAGAGGCTTGACCAACATTTAACAACTTTTTGTAGAACCTCATCTTCACCACTAACATTCAAGTATGTTTCCTGCTGCCCAGCAAAAGACGCGTCTGGCAGGTCTTCGGCGGTGGCGCTTGATCTAACGGCAACAGGAACATTTTCGATGTTTAATCTTCTACAAATTTCCCTATAAGCAGACCTTATGGCTTTTTCTATTGCTTTGGGGATGGGAGTCGACTCTATTAACGCACGGATTTTCTTTGAGGCCTCTTCATATTGCTTAGGATCATTTAAATCTACTACAGTTTCCCTAATTAATTGGTAAATTTTATTAGCTATCCCTGTCTCCTCAATAAACTTTTTATAGGCATACGCCGTAACTGCAAAACCTGGCGGAACAGGAATACCAGCGTTAAGCATTTCTCCCAAGTTCGCATTCTTTCCGCCTACGATCGGAATATCATTCTTATTAATATGTTCAAACCATATTATGAGCTCATCTCTAGATGTCAATACTTCTAAACCCCCTCAGCCGGGGCTTTTACAATTTTTTCGATGACTATTCTGCAGGGTATAGGCAGTTTTGCACTTGCCCTCCGCAGGGCTTCTTTCGCAACCTCAACTCCATCCTCATTGACCCTTACAGTTATTATCGTTTGATTTGGCGAAACCCTAGCCGCAGTTCCTATAGGCTTTCCAAAAGCCCGCCGCATGCCATCTTGAAGCCTGTCTGCATGAGCCCCGAAAATCATCTTGTTCTCCCTAAGCACAACATGAGGGTATGGATGAACCTGCATAAAATAGTTATTTGAAAGCTTATCCATTAACAGACGGTTCGCAGCAACCCTCGCAGCCTCTAAAGCGTTATGCCGTATCTGAGCTCTCTCAAGCGCT
This sequence comes from uncultured Candidatus Bathyarchaeia archaeon, assembly GCA_964654925.1. GTDB lineage: Archaea > Thermoproteota > Bathyarchaeia > Bathyarchaeales > Bathycorpusculaceae > DRVV01. The sequence goes on along the minus strand of CAZZKO010000020.1, from coordinate 5,752 downwards.
ATAAGCCTAGCTTCATAGGCAAACTCGGCGTTAGGGTCCCCTATAGTAAACTTTGATATTTTAGGCTGGGGGAACCCTTTGATATACTCTTTCCGAACATACGGTTGTCCCTTCACCTCCCTGTAATTCCGCGCGTGCACGCAACATTCCCCCTACAGCTAAGACTTCATCCATTTAATTTGCAGTTGGCGATTTATTGCTAGTGCTACGTGGAATTTAAACATTTTTAATGCTGGGAACGCTTTTCTTTAAACCATGCTTTAGCCAATTCGTCGTAGTTTGGAAATACCTTTTTGAGAATAGGGATATACATTTCTATTTCCTCGTTAGTTAGATATTGGAACTGGTACTCCCCAGTGTATGGTGAGGGTTCACCTTCCCGTTTTATGAATTCTATATGCATGAATGGATCTCCACGCTTAATTGTAATTGGGCAACGGTCATTACTCAAATTCACAACCTCCAATGCCAGCCTTCCAACAAAGCCGCTGTGGACTTTCGCTGCGTTCAGGAATGATAAACCCATGCGGCCGTACTTACTCTTAGCTGTTAGGTGGGCAACGTAATCTGGCGGTGTGAAGACGATTTCATAGGATATTAGGTTTTTATGTTCCAGGTAATGTAATGTGGTCTCATCCTTGACCGTTAAAATATATCCGTCACCATCAAGCAAATTATAGTCGTATGGATATATGCACTTAAAATTCTCAATGAGTTCTTTCAACTTATTCTTCCCGATTATACACAACTAGGAGGGCCTCCAGTTTTTAATGCAATAGAAACGTCATAGTATATATCTTTCACTGTTCGCGGGAATAGGACAGCTTGATGCGATGTTATTATACCATGCTTCAATCAGCACCAAAACCTCGAAGAATGGCAGGTTTCGCTTTTCAACAATCCTAGCCTTAAACCCTTTTCCCTCAAAAATTTTTAAAGTCATATCAACATCAGCTAACGTAGACTGCACCAGTAAGACACGCCCTCCAATCCTTAGATAATCCTGAACGTCGTGTAAAAAGCGATCTATCACTGCCCGCCCATTTAATCCGCCAGCCCAAGCCATCACAATCCATTCTCTGTCTTCACCAATGTCAGACGGAAGATAAGGTGGGTTAAACATTATCAAGTCAAACTTTACTCCTGGCCTTATCATCGAGAAAAGGTCTCCATTAATAAATAACATTTTCTCTGCAACACCGTTAATCTTTGCGTTCTCTTTTGCACATCGCACGGCATCAGGATTTATATCAACAGATACAACTAGTGAGGCTTTTTCAGCTGCAACAACGCCTAAAATGCCGCATCCAGTGCCCATATCAAGAACTTTTTCACCTTTGCTAACTAACAAATTCTCAGCAATCATAAAAGAATCCTCTGCCGGTTCATAAACACTTCCCCAGACATGAAAAACGTATCTATCGAAAAACACAGTCTTAGTTTGAAAGGGCATTCGCCAATTCACCGAAATCCTCTGGGGCTAATTCCCTAACTCTTCTATCTCGGAACGGCAGGGATTCTGTAAGCTTGATGTTGTCCTTTGATAAGGCAAGATGCCTTTTTAGGAATTGTTTAATTGCATTCCGGACTTTTTTGTTCCGTTGTGAGAAGAGAGAATGTACAAGTTTATAAAAAAGCCGGTAATTTTGAATAAAAAACGCTGGGCTCCGCGGCCTTAAGCGCACAATCACAGAGTTTACTTTTGGCGGAGGATAGAACATAAAACTAGGTACATCATCAAGAACATCAACTTCAAAGTGATAGTACGACAAAACAGACAGCCAACCATAACTGTCGCTTCCAACCGGAGCTACAAGCCGATCTGCAAATTCTTTCTGAAGAATCAAAACAGCGTTAGCAAAGTCCCTATCAAAAAGCCACTCAATAAGTTTCGAGGAGATGTTATAAGGAGGCACAGAAATCACCTTGTTGAAAGGCGGCAGCACATCAAACCTCAAAATGTCGCCTTCGAAAATGGTCACATTAGGAAATTCTCTGAGATTTTCTCGTAAGATTTTAACTAGCCTCAAATCCAGCTCAACGGCAAGAACCATTTTGCATTTCTTTGCTAAAAAGCGGGTTAAAAAACCAAGCCCTGCCCCAATATCTAAAGCGGTGTCTACATGGGTGAGCGCTGCATAATCAACTAGCACATGGAAAATTGATGGTTCAATCAAAAAGTGCTGACTTAGACGCTTCTTCGGAACGACGCGATATTTTCGAAGGAGAAGCTTCGCTTCCTCCAGTAGACTCATAACCCGTTTAACCCATCTTTCAACGTGGTCTAGTAAATAGGCGATACTTATCTTCACCAGCTAGCTCTTCTAAAATTCTCTTAGTAATCAGTTTTACGGGGTTGGGAAGTTCAGTTCGCCTTTGTAGATCCTCAAAACTTTCAAAAGGCTTCTTTTCCCGTTCCCTAATAACCTGCCACATGTATTTTTTTCCTATACCGGGAATAAGCTCTAAAGCATGCATTCTCGGGGTTATAGCTTGTGCCGTGTTAAAGAAATTAACAAACCAGCTTTCACGATTTTGTACTATACGGCTGACAACTGCTGGTAGCTCCATTTTCGCCGCAGCTGTCAATTCATCATAACCTATTCGGCCGATTATGTAAGTTATCTCTTCCCGCGGTTCCCTGCCAACATAAACACGGTCCTGAGGTTTGAGGATTACACCCTCCTTTACCAGGGCCTCTAAAAGGGTGAAAAATTCTTCGCCTATAAGTTGGACTAGAGCACCGGCCCTATAGCCTGCTCGCCCACCTATATGAATACCAGGGCGACCATGGGGGAGAAAATCAAGAACGTAAGCATACTCTTCGTATCGCTTCTCCATCCTATCTTCCCTTTCACATAAAACTTGATTTTCTACAATTTAAAGAATTGATAGAATGTTATCCCGGTCGATATTCGTTTAAGAGTTTAACTATTGCCTCTAGCTTGGGCGTCTCAATGATTTTACGCCCACCGCCAAGGAAAATCCGCAGTTCATCCAAACTACGGGGCATACAATTAACAATCTGAACAGCATCTACTTCTTCTAAACCAAATTCATTTACAAGTTTTTGCACAAGCTTTTCGGCAGTTTCAGCATCACACTTAGAAAATTTGGATGCATAGTCTAGAGTACACCTTTGAAATTGATCCAGATTATCTTCGCCTATCTCCTCCAACAGCTGTTTAACCTGAGGTATTGTTAAGTTCTTTTCTTTAAACTTCTCAGTTTCTTTTCCAACTTCCATTAGCCTCAGCTCCCTTAACTTTTGTAGGGTTTTAGGTGCTCAGGCCTAACGATGATTTCCTTCACGGCATCACCCTGCGTGACACTTACTATATAACTCCTTCCACGTTTCCCCACTATCCTGCCTACTTTACCATAATAGCGCCTATGAGGCATACCCTTTTGGACGCTTGGATCTATCTTGATAACAACACTATCTCCCTCTTGATACTCATATAGCAATCTACTTAATTGTATCTTACCGCGTTCCCTTGGTTTTTTACGCAGGAGACTGCGCGTCTTTACACGGTATCCCTTTGACCTCTTCAACTTTCACCTTCTCCTAATCCTTATATAAGTACATCTAAAACATCAAGGCTTAAGGGCTTCGCTTTGACACCAAGAATACTTGAAACACTGGGGTTTGTTCGTCCATCATCTCCAGTCACCAATTCTTTTACATATAGACCTCCTTGGCTTCGTACCTCAAGTTCAACACTCCTCGGCGACAATCTTTTTACTTTAACCTCATATATGTACTTTTCTCGCGTAATATCAGCCCTCCTGTGAAGAACACGCAAAGGAGTTCTCTGTTTAATTATTGCGTTTGTGAGTTTCTTTTCTAGCATTTTCAGTTCTTCGTCGCTAACCTCCTTTTCAAACTCGACGATAACACGGTAATACTTTTGAGCAGATTCAGCTTTCTTCAATCGTCTAACAAAGGTCTTATCAACAAAATGTAAGTTCAAAACTTCAACCTTTCCTCCTGCATGGACATTTATGGCTTTCTCAAGACCCTTCAAGTCTAAAAAGCGTTTTTTAGGCTGAGAAATTTCTATTACGAAGGGCCTACCTCTGCCCAGCATACGGGCATCCACGTCTTCCCTTCCAGAAGCGTGAAAATACGCTTTAGAGCCCCCTGTCACCTTTAGGACTGGTTCGCTAATCAATTCTTCTACAGATTCAGAATACATTTTACCAGTAAAATTACATCTTTCACAACCTTTTCCACCGCAACTTGAGCAAAACCACTTAGATTGAGGGATGCCCCTCACCAGCTTCCTGTAGCGCCCAGCGATATATAAGGGGTTGACTTGAACCCTTAACTCTTGAGTTATCGGGTTAACGATTAAAACTACATCTGGGTTGCTATAATCGACAGTCTTTCCGGAGCAAAGGGAAATTCTCCTGCCCAACAGTCTTCCAAATTCGGATCGCATACTTTCGCCGTGTAAAACCTTAAATTTTGCCCTAAATTCATCTTCGCGCTCCTCAATTTCAATCGGCAGTTTTATCCCAACATGAAAGGAGCGGCACTCCCACCCCTTAAGCATTTCAGAGGCTCTTTCTGCCAATTGATCGAGCGAATTGAAACTGTCCATGCAAAGAAAACATGTGCTTTTGTTTTTCTTTGGAATCCTCCTTTTAAAGGCATGTAAAATTTCTTCTGCTGCTTTATGAAATCCATTTGTTGCAAGGATTTTAAGAATCCGTACGCCATTCTCGTCCTTTGCAAGCGCCAATGCCTGCGCTTTCATCAAGAGCACGGTCTTCAATAATTTTCCTCTTTCCTCATTTTCCATAGTACCCCCCAGAAAGGCAAATTGTCTTCCTAAGCAATGATCGCACAAAGGATGCGATTCAAGCATTTCCAGAGATTTTTCAAGGAGAACCATGAAATCTCTGGCACCGCCACTTTAACTCTTTCCAACAGATAAGCCTCTGCCAAAGAATGGCAACATCTTCTTCCTTCTAATGGTCTTCAACATCTTACGCATAATGAAGTACTGCTTCAAGAGCTCCTTAACATCTTTTTCGCTGGTACCTGAGCCCCGCGCAACTCGTCTAATCCTTGAAGCATTAAATATTTTTGGATCCTCTCTTTCTTCAGGCGTCATTGATTGAATTATAACTCTCCACTTTTCCAGTTTATCCTCAGCCATATCCAGCATATCCTCTGGGATATTATATGACATTCCAGGGAGCATTGATAGAATCTTTTTGAATGGACCTATACTCTTCATTGCTTCGAACTGTTCATAAACATCGGTGAGGGTTAATTTACCGCTAAGAATTTCCTTCGCTTTCGCCTCCGGAACCTTCACTTCAGCCTCTCGCACCTTCTCTATAAGGGTTTCTAAGTCACCCATGCCCAGGAGTCTTCCAACAAAACGAGAGGGGATAAATGGCTCAATATCCTCAATTTTTTCACCAGCACTTATGAATTTTATCGGTGCGCCAGTAGCTGCTACCGCTGAAAGGGCTCCTCCGCCTCTTGCCGAGCCATCTAGCTTCGTCACTAGAATCGAACCTATCGAGGTTGCCTCGTTAAAAGCCTTGGCTTGCACTAGAGCCTGCTGCCCTATCGTTCCATCAATAACAAGCATAACCTCATCTGGCTTGATTTTCTCCTCAAGCATTTTCATCTCCTTAACCACCTCGCGTTCCTCCTTATGGCGACCCGCAGTATCAACAATCACACCATCCTTATCGCTGAATTTATTTAACCCCTCAAAGGCTAGCTTTA
>CAZZKO010000019.1:0-2787 GCA_964654925.1 uncultured Candidatus Bathyarchaeia archaeon | reverse complement strand
TTGCTTCTTAAACTCTATGACTTCCTTTTTAACTTCTTCCGGTCGGCGCTTGTACTTTATAACGTCTAACATTAAGTCGCACAGATGTTTGATGTCTCCTTCCCTGAAGCCTCTCCTCGTAACATCCTGAAAGCCTAGTCTAATGCCCGAGGGGTTCTCACGATTATTTTGATTGTCATAGGGTAGAAGGTTTTTGTTCAAAATTATGTTGGCTTTTTCGAGGTCTTCGGCAACCCTTTTTCCGCCACCCCACTCCCGCACATCTACAGCCAGCTGATGGGACCTTGTGAAGCCCTTATCTTCGCCTAGAACCTTAAGGCCATGCTCGTAAAGATATTGACCAGCGGTCTGGGCGTTTTTCACAGTTTGCTTTGCAAGCGCCTCTCCAAATACTTTTAACTCTAGAGCGGCGACGCCTACGGCCGGTAGTCTGGCCAGGTGCATGTTCGATGTACTTAGCGGGAATATTGCATGTTGAACTGCTTTTATGGCATTCTCCATGCGGCTATTTTTAATTTCGCCAACTACTAGACCGCCTTGGGGTCCTGGAAAAGTTTTATGCGTAGAGGCTGTCATGAAGTCAGCACCTTCCCTTATGGGGTCCTGGAACTCGCCTCCGGCTATAAGCCCCAGAACATGGGCTGCATCATAAACTAGATACGCGCCCACTTCTTCAGCGACACTCTTCAACTCCTTAACTGGATGTGGAAAAAGGAACAGGCTTGCGCCTAGGGTTATTATCCCTGGGCGGGCTGCCCTTATTATGTCTATGGACTTATCAACGTCTATATTTAATTCTTCCATGTCATATGCCAAGTTTATTATTTCAAGCCCCAAAACTTGCCCTGCCATACCGGCATAGTCATGGGATATGTGAGCGCCGCTGCTTAGGGGAGCCACAACCATTTTCCGGTTTTTAGTAACCATTGAAATGCCCTTGAAAGTCGCTAAGTTTGCATGGGTGCCTGAAACGAGGCGAATATCCGCCCAGTTACAGTTAAACAAGTTTTTGATAAGGTCCACAGTGCAGTTTTCAATTATCGTTATGTATTTTTGGCCTTGGTAGTATCTCGCTTTAACATGGCCCTTGAGATCGTTCTCCCCTTCCGAGTATCTGCACTCAAGGTCCATGCAGAACCTAAGCATCTCCTTAACGGCTGGAGACTTGAGACCCTCGCTTGCTATGAGGTTTATACACTCTACATCACGGTAATTTTCATGAGCCTTAGTTGCCTTAACAAGTTCTATGAATAGGCTGGCAAATTCCTTCATTATTCATCCCTCGAAATTCTGCAGCACAAACTAAAGGCAAACTGTGGACTTTTCTTATAATTGTTTCGATGAATTTCCAAACTGCCGAACGAAAATTTTGCGTCTCCATGGCGGAAATGTATTTTGACGGACGTCTTATAATAAAATAACAGTTTCTCGGGAGCATAAACTTCACAACGCCCATGTTTTGGCAAGCTCAAAAATGAAAACCCTCCTTTCTTTGCCGCTGGAATCTTTTTGCGTTTCATTCTTTATATTGACCACCTTATAGCGGCCTAGGAAAATATATCTTCCAGGAGATTTCTTCTCGATGAGGTATAATGGAAAGTTTTCCTGCATTTGCCTCGCCAGCACAAGGTTTCCTCGAGTCATTCTCTGATTTCCAAGTAGGCCTTCCCCGGTGTAGATTATCCTATCATTGGTTTTTCTATCATGATAGGGATTGCGTACCGAATCCTCTGGCATTTTATTGAAGGTTGCTATCAAAACGACATGATAGATTCTTGATTTTATGCTTCCCTTATATCTTATGCCCCTGCATGCACAGACATCAAAGATTCTGGAAATTTCTGTGTTTGTTAGAGTCTGCCCCTCTTTTAGTGAGACGACGGAGTCCAAATTTGGCGCCAATAGCAATTATATTCGTGGTGTAGTATTTTAATATAGTGAGCTGGAGAGTTGGATTTAGCATACGATCCTATTCAGAGGCATTTGGCGATTGAAAAGCTTGTGACGCGCATGGGTCCTGATGGACAAGAGAAGAAGTATTACCGCGTGAGGCCGGCAAGATGGTATGGTGGAGTAGTTACGGCTGATTGTGTGGGCTGTGGACTTCTCTGCAAGTTTTGCTGGGTTGCTGATGCTGTTATGATGCGGCCAGCTGATGTTGGAAGTTTTTATTCGCCGGCAAAGATTGCCAAAAGTTTAGTTACTCTAGCTAGGAGGTGTAGCTTGAAACTTTTAAGGATTAGCGGTGGAGAGCCAACCATTGGAAAGGCTCACTTGCTTGGTCTTTTAGAAGCTTTAGATAATATGAAGGGTTACAGGTTTATCCTTGAAACTAATGGGATGCTCATAGCTTATGATGCAGATTATGCCAAGAATCTTTCAAAATTTGATTTCCTACATGTTAGGGTTTCCTTGAAGGGATGCTGCGAAGAGGAGTTTTCAAAGCTAACTGGAGCTAAACCGGAGGGTTTCGCGTTGCAGCTGGAGGCTCTGCGTAGGCTTGTGAAAGAAGGCGTGAGTTGTCATGCTTCTGTTATGTCTTCTTTCTCGACGAGGCAGAGTCTCCAAAAGCTTATGCATAGGCTCGGGGAAATAAACCCAAACCTTGTTGAGGGACTTGAAATTGAAGAGCTTATCCTCTATCCGCATGTAAGCCAGAGACTGCATAGGCATGGGTTGAAATATTTTGCAGCCCATTCGCCTAGCAATGTTCCGCCCGAGCAGATTTAGACTCCTGAGCGGGCAATATTTTAATAGGTTTAGCCTTCGATAATCTCTTGGCGTTGG
>CAZZKO010000018.1:0-1959 GCA_964654925.1 uncultured Candidatus Bathyarchaeia archaeon | reverse complement strand
GACGCCATAGCCAGAGGTCAGTTGCCGTTCTGGTCTAGCGTTAACTTTCATCCCTTATTTTGTATTAAGCTTTTGCGAAATCTGCAGGAAGGCACGTGCTAAGAGGCTTCTGTGCAGAATACACAAAAACATGGATTCGTCTTTGATGTGGAGTGCTGGTTTCTGCAAGGATGAATCTTTAAAAGTGCTTTTGACCGAGGAGCTATTCTGCCAAGTATCTAATGATTTTCTTGTAAATGTCCCTATCTCTTAGATCCTCTTGGCCCCTATATATGCTTGGATTATCATTGACCTCCACCACTAGGTATTGACCCTTAATTTCCTTGATGTCAACCCCGTAGAGCCCTTTTCCGATGATGCTGCAGGCTTTTAGGGCTGTTTCCTTTAGTCCCTCAGGCGCATTTTCCCTTTTCAAGGTGACAGTTCTTCCCCCGATGAAGCTTGGTTTTCCACGACGTTTTACACCGTGCTTCCATTTGCCCTTAGGCATCATATACTTGCATACATAAAGAACTTCACCGTTTAGAACACCAACCCTCCAGTCAAAGCGGGATGGCATAAATTTCTGCACAACCAGAAAGTCTGAGCGTCTGAAGAGCTTCTTCGCTACCTCACGGAAGCTTGTCTTGCATGCAACCTTCTCCACATACTTTGAGAAACTAGTGTAAGGCGCCTTAATTACAACGGGTTTTCCAAAACTTTCAAATATTTCCTCAATTTTTTATGGTGAACTTCCTCCTTGCTTATGAAGATTGTCGGAATATGGGGAAGGTTGAATCTTTGGAAAAGTTTATACTGATGGATTTTGTTGGCGCACATTCTTATAGACTGTGGATCGTCAATAACCTTTAATCCTAGCTCCCATGCCGTTTTCGAAACAACGTAGGCGGTGTAAAAGCGGGTCTGTTGTCGCCCTTATAAAGACGGCGTTATATTTAGGAATTTCTGAAAGTCCGTTCCTGAATAGGAAGTTGAATTTATGACCCATTCTTTCAGCTGTCTGTTTGAAATAATCTAAAGCTTCAGCCTCGCGGGGGTTCAAAAAATTATACTTCTCAACAAAAACAGGCTATGTAAGTCAGTTAAATTCACCTCTTACCAAAATTGTGCTGACATGCGAAGAAATGATGCTAATGTCAGAAGGTGAAATCTCCTCTAGGGTTAAATGTTGAAGACCACAAGGATGGGTTTTCCCATCTACATGCTGCATATGTAGTTTGCAAACTGGAATTTTAAATGTTTCATAGACCTTTTTTGAAATTTCGTTAACCCTCTCATCATTAGAATCGCATTTTCCAAAGAAGACCTTATAGGTTGCGATATGCCCGATGAGCGGTTGGGCGCAGACAGCATACTTGTAGTTCATGCTTAAACTTTTAACAGCTCTGTAGAGGGCGCTTTTGTTGTGAGCAATTTTAAAGTTGTTAGGCGAGAATGGATTAACTGTAAATGTTACTGCTGGAAACCTGAATTCAGACATTATTTGCTTAACCGCATCAGTCACTAGATGGGGCAGTGTCGGTACACCTGCCTTGGAGGCTCTTACGAGCAGGACTGGCACTCTGTAGGCGTCGATGATGTTTTCCGTGGTTGGAATCACCTTGCCTCCAATTGTTTCAGCATGGAGGGAAACATAGTAGCTCATCTTCATATACCGGTAGTCGTTGTTTATGTTTAGGATATAGTCTTTATTCGATGATTTCAAGAATTCCAGCGGGCTTGTTATGGGGGCATTTACCTTTAGGTCGATGTTTGAGACGACCAGCACCCATCAGACACCGTAAATCAGATTTCCGATACATAAGCTTTGATATTTGCGCCTATGAGAAGGTTATTTATAAAGCTTCCCCCACAAACCCTCATTCCCTCAAGACATTCATTCATTATGAAGGGGGTCATGGGGGAGCAATCTTCCCCCATCATAAACCTAAGCGTTAAACCTTAACAGATCACCTCCAA
>CAZZKO010000017.1:0-1957 GCA_964654925.1 uncultured Candidatus Bathyarchaeia archaeon | reverse complement strand
CCCGGAGATCCGGAGCTCATAACCTTAAAAGGTAAAAAAATCCTGGAGAAAGCCGATGTCGTTGTCTACACAGGCTCGCTGCTAAACCCGGAAATCCTCAAATACGCAAAAGAAGGGGCACAACTCTTTGACAGCGCAAGGATCGACCTGGAGGAGATCGTTCAAACGCTTGTCAAAGCCGCCAAGGAGGGCAAAATTGTTGTGAGACTCCATGACGGGGATCCAAGCTTCTATGGCGCCATAAAAGAGCAGATGGATCTCTTGGATAGAGAAGGCATAGAATACGAGGTTATTCCTGGCGTGAGCAGTTTGCAGGCTGCCGCCGCCAGCCTAAAGCTGGAGCTAACCCTTCCAGGAGTATCCCAGACTGTTATTATAACAAGGCCTGAGGGAAAAACTCCTATTACTGGGGCGGATGATCTAGCTGAACTTGCTAGACATAGGGCTACTATGGCCATTTTCCTTGGAGTTCACGCCATAAGAAAGGTTGTGGACAAACTCAGGCTTGGAGGGTATCCCGAAGACACGCCGGTAGCAGTTGTTTATAGGGCTTCTTGGCCTGAGGAGAGAATTGTTAAGGGCACCTTGAGGGATATAGCCGAAAAGGTTGAAGGTGAAAACATTAAAAGTACAGCCCTTATCCTTGTGGGAGACGTTATAGAACCGAAGGATTACAGCCGCAGTAAGCTGTATGATGCAGGTTTCACGCACGGATTTAGAAGAGGCAAAGGTAATGTTTGAAAGGGGCGTAGCCATAATTTATGTCACAGGAAAAGCTAAGGAAACAGTCCTAAAAATTAAAGAGACTTTAGAAAAGGCGAAAATAGACTGCAAAATTTTCGCCCCGGAAAAAATAGCATCTAATAGTGTTCTCGCCCTAAGACCCACTTTTCGCAAGGGAATTGAAGAAATTTTCTATAATTATGACGCCATAGTGGCGGTCATGGCCGCTGGGATAATTATTAGGGCCGTCGCCTCCCTCCTAAAAAGCAAGCTTACAGATCCGGCGGTAGTATGCGTGGATGTCGCGGGGCGTTTCGCCGTAAGCCTCATCTCCGGACATTGTGGCGGAGCGAATTATCTTACAAAACTCATAGCTGAGGGAATAGGCGCTGTGGCCGTAATAACAACGGCTTCTGAGGCTGTTGGAAAGAAAAGCGTTGAAGAAATTGCTGAGAAGCTCCACTGTAGAATATTAAATCCAGAAGTTCTCAAGGAGATTAACTCCCTAATCATTAATGATGGAAAAATAGCTCTAACCCTCATTGGGAGGGGAAAAGCTTTTCCATCAACGATTTACGGCTACAAGCTTTTAACAGCCGAGAATCTTGAGAAAGCGCTTAATATGCTAGAAAGATTTGATGGCGGAATATTCATCATAAAAAGTGCAGATGAGAACGAGGCTTTGAAGACTGTTAAGCATTTTCCTAAGCCCATAGCTCTCTTTAGCCCAAAAAGGATAGCCGTGGGGATTGGCGCCAGAAAAAATGTAGACGGAAAAGATGTTCACGAGGCTGTTATTAGGGCGTTGAGGGCTGTTGATGTTCCCCTGTTCTCCGTTGATGTGATAGCAACCGTTGATGTTAAAAGGAATTCTCCTGGAATTCTTAGCGCTGCATATGAGCTTGGTCTTCCATTACAGTTTATAAACGTTGAAGAGCTCCGCAGCTTTAGCCATAAAGATTTGTCCCCTGACTCCGAGCTTGTCCAAGAGAAGATTGGAGTTGGAGGGATATGCGAAAGAGCAGCCCTAATGGCCATAGGGGGGAAGGGAAGATTAATTCTAAAAAAGATGAGGATGAAAGGAGTTACCGTGGCTGTGGCCGAGGCCGAATAGCTGTAGTCGGCATAGGCCCAGGTTCCATCGAGCATACGACTTTAAAGGCTAAAAGTGAAATAGAGAAAGCGGATGTTATAGTAGGGTATTCAACATACGTTAACTTTGTGCGACCGCTGA
>CAZZKO010000016.1:0-2840 GCA_964654925.1 uncultured Candidatus Bathyarchaeia archaeon | reverse complement strand
GGTTAAACTTGACGCCATAAACGTCTACACAGGCGAATATCTAGACATAGGCGGAACCCACACCGACGAAACAGGCATGTTCACAATAGCCTGGACCCCGCCAAAAGAGGGCCTATGGAAAATCCTAGCCACATTCCCAGGCTCCAAATCCTACTGGCCCTCCTACGCAGAAACAGCCATCGTGGTGACAGCACCCCCACCATCCCCAGAAATACCAACACCAGCCACTCTGGCGCAGGTAACCGCACTACAAACAACCGTGGAAACCCTGATGATTGCCCTAACAGCCCTACTAGTCATAGTCATAATAATAGGAGCCTACAGCATCTACAGCATCCTAAAACTTAAGAAACAAACATAAGACATAAAAAACAATCTCCCCTATTCTTTATTCCACATAGTTCCAAAGCAAAGTGAATGTCTTTTCGGCCATTTTACGGCTTTTAATAGCCACGTTAGAATATTTATTTAGTGCTTGAAAATCAATTTAAAAGAGCGTTATGATTGATATTAGGTGGCTATGGACTTTCCATGGAGATGGTGTTTAATGCGTGTTTGTTTAATAAATCCGCCGCGCATTCACCCCAAAACCTGGGGGCTTCCCGGGGTTTTCCAGCCTATAGACTTGGCTTACGTGGCTGCTGTGCTAGAGAATCAGGGTCATGAAGTTAAAATTTTGGATGCGGCTGCTGAGGGATGGAGAACTGTCAGGAACCTTGACGATGAGAGGTACATTGAGGGGTTAAGCTGTGAAGAAATAGCTGCACGATTAGAGTCGTGGCCTCCTAATGTCGTTGGAATTAACGTACCCTTTTCAGGGTGGTCGCATGTGGCTTTTATGGTCGCGTCCATTGCTAAATCCATCAGTAAGGATGTTCTTGTTGTTATGGATGGGGTTCATCCATCAGCAAGACCTGCTGAATGTCTTAAAAACCCAAATGTTGACTTTGTGGTAATAGGTGAACCTGAAATAACTTGGACTGAACTTACATACACGCTGGAACATTCACCAGATCAGCTTGATGCTATCAATGGCTTAGGCTTTAAACATAAAAATGGAAAAATCATTATTAACAGAGAAAGACCATTGATAAAAAATTTAGATGATCTTCCCTTTCCAGCTAGACATCTCTTGCCTATGAGCTTATACTTTGAAGCTGTCCGGGAGAACCCTTTAAGGGGGGAGGTGGACAAGCCATGGACTGTTATGTATACAAGTAGAGGTTGCCCTTATGGCTGTATCTTCTGTTCAGCCCATCTCGTTAGGGGGCGCGTCTGGAGGGGTAGGAGTCCTGACAACGTTATAGAGGAGATTCGACTTTTAGTTGGCTCATATAAGATTAAACAAATAGACTTTTGCGATGATAACATGGCCCTTGACCAGGTGAGAATGGAGAAGATATGTGATAAAATAATAGAAAATAGGCTTGACATTGAATGGTTTACCCCCAACGGTTTAAGAGCGGACACCCTTAATGAAAGATTGCTAAAGAAGATGGCTGATGCCGGCTGCAAACGAATATACATTGCTCCCGAGTCCGGCAACCAAAGAGTTGTAAATCAGGTTATGAAGAAAAACTTGGATTTAAAGCAGGTTGAGAAGATCGTAGCCTTTTCTAAAAAGCTTGGAATAAAAGTTGCATGCTTCTTCGTGATCGGCGTAATTGGAGAAACCATAAAGGATATAGAGGACACCATAAAATTTGCCTATAGACTTAGAAAACTTGGGGCTGATAAATTTTACTTCAGCTTCGCCATGCCCCTTTATGGGACGGAACTTTATGAACAAGCCGTTAAAATGGGTTATTTAAAGGATGATTTCAGCGATGAGGCTTTATCCTTTGTTAAACCTCTCATTGAAACTCCTGAATTTACTGCGGAAGAGCTGCAAAAGCTATGTGAAAAAGCCAATATGGTTAACTTCGCAATAACGAGGGAAAAAGTTTTAAAAGCTCTTTGCAGCCCTAAGAAAGCCTTTAAAACAATTCTATGGAGACTTAGGATTTAAACAACTTTAATGCTATTTTTCTTGTAATTCCTTTAATTATTCGCTTAGGTGTTCTGTGAATTTTCTTATGAAAGGTTTTCTGCAATTCAAGAACAGTCTCGTAACTAAAATCTTCCGTTTTCACATAAGCTGTGTAGCCGTCCATTCGGCTGTAAAGCTTCTCTCTTATAACTTCATTATAGAGTTCGCTTCCAGGGACAGCTATGTAGACATTGAACTGACACCAGTCTGGATCCAATTTCTTCGCAAGCTCTAAGGATGCTTTCATATCATCGATGGTTTCCCCCGGAATTCCCATCAAAAAGGAACACGCAGTTTTAATGCCGACTTTTCTGCAGAGCTTAAACGCATTTATTATTTGGTCTATGGTTATCCCCTTGTTAATTTTCTGAAGTATGCGTGGGGAACCTGATTCTACCCCAAACCAAATTGTTTCACATCCGGACTTTTTCATTATGTTCAACAACTCCTCATTTAATAAGTCAACCCTTGTATCGCAAGCCCATTTTATGTCAAGACCGCGCTTAATAAATGCACAGCATATTTCCTCAGTCTTCCTTTTATCTATCGTGAAATTATCACCGATGAAGTAGACTCCCTTTGTACCATAATTTTTCATCAAATGCTCAACTTCATTGCACACTCGAGCGGGGCTAAAATATCTGCTTTTTGAACCCCATATCTCCTTTGTCTCGCAGAATTTGCAGTTAAAAGGGCATCCTCTCACCACGTTTAAGATGTCAACAGGTTCGGTGTCGATATATTCTATCTTTCGATCATACTTTTGCATTTGAAGCAGGTGTCTAGCTGGCATCGGTACTTGGTCAAGGTT
>CAZZKO010000015.1:0-1557 GCA_964654925.1 uncultured Candidatus Bathyarchaeia archaeon | reverse complement strand
CTGGAAGGTGAAGACCAAGTAGGCCTCAAAGCTAATGAAATAGTCAGCCGGGCGCAAAGAGAAATACTGATTTTCTTTATGGAGGATGACATTGTAAAATTATATCACACGGGATTTTTAGATAGACTGAAAATATCTGCTAAAAGGGATGTGAACATTAAATTCATGGCGAACTGCTCTCAAAAGGCGCGCTTTTTCTTGGATAAGATCAGACTTGGAAACATCAAATACTTATATTTGAATGACGAGGCTCTCCCCACTTTTATGCTTGTAGATGATGAGCAAACACTGCTTTTCATTAGGAGGAATGATGGGAAGCGGAGAATTGCTGCTTTGTGGACAAACTACGAAGCGTTCTTGAGAATGCTAAAAGTACTTTTTAATGAGCTTTGGCGGAAGGAAGTTCGGCAGTTAGCCTGCTGCACCTAGGCTAATTTCATGCCGAAGATCCTTAAACAGGGCCCTTGTTTCTGCATCTATTGCCATGAGAATCGCGAAATAAATTATTACTCCTAGAGCTGCTATGCTTAAGGTTATACGCATAACGGTTGGGTTAAAAATAATGCAAATATAATAAAGCGTTGTCGCCATGACAGTTGAGGCAAACATGTACTTGGCAATATTTTTCCATGGAATCCTCATCTCCACAGTTCTGCGGGCTATAGTGTAGAGTATGAGGAACATGATGAAGCGAACTGAAGAGTTTATGAGGCTAACGTAGAGGGCCGCCTCCAAAGGTTGGTTTCGCGCATAATTTGCTAAGGCATAAAGGGCTGTTGGAAGCGCTATTGCCGAGTGCACGTATGAAAGCGAGAAGACTACGAAAAGGCGACTTTTCGCCAACTTCCTAAGCGAAATTCTCGCCTCTTCATCAACCTTCTCAAATCCATAAACAACAAAGCTGAAAACGGTTGAAACCGTGGCTACCAGAGAATCTAAGGCTAGAACCGTGAGGATTGGGGATGCAGCTGCATACTCGCTTTTTAGGATTAAGAGCAGCGGCTCAGCCATTACTATGGCCCCTGCAGCCATTGGGATGGCGAACATTAAAACCATCTTTAACGAAGTGCTTATGTCTTGGCTGGCTTTTTCGGTCAGAAGCCTAGGATATAAGGCGAAGGCTAGAAAGGAGGCGTAGGTTATTATACCTGCTATTTGTGCGGCGGCTCCGTAATAGCCTCTGGCAGCCTCCCCGCCGTACGTGAACAGTAATATGGATATGAAGGCTGCTATTTGGTTGCCGATAACATGGTAAATGTTTGCTACTGAGCCCTTCATCCATTCCTTTATATAGCTCCATTGAATCTTCTCTTTAAGCTCCTTAACCAGCAAGCTTGAATAGTATGTAAGTTGGGCTGCCACGCCTATTATTATGCTTGTTAAGGCGCCCAGCAGAGACAATTGGAGCCTTATTATTAGGACATAGCCCAAAGTTATCTTGCACAGCTCAGCGATAAGCAATCCATAACCAATAACATGCGGAAGTTTCGCTTGTAGACATAACTCCAGGGTATTTAAGACGTAGACTTCGACGATCTGCGCGGCTGCGAGGACATA
>CAZZKO010000014.1:0-12273 GCA_964654925.1 uncultured Candidatus Bathyarchaeia archaeon | reverse complement strand
CCCTGGAAAACGGGTAATAGAGGAATTTGAAAAGGCTGGTTTTGGCTATATCATCATTATGGGTGATCCGCTGATAGGTGCTAGAAAGGAGTTTCTAGACCCCTTGGAAATGGCAATTTTTAATGCAAACGTGATTAAAGTACTTGCCATAACAGGAGTTTTCCGAATAATACACCAGGAGATTGACAAAATAATATACTCCATTAAGGAAGAATTAATTCCCCAGCTTCCTAGGCTAGTTATAGACACCGACACTATACGGGATCGCTCAGAATTTAGGAACCCTTACGCAAGGGCTAAGGCTATGGCTGCCTACGAGTTAACAAAGAAGGTTGCAGAAATAAATACAAAGGCCTGCTTTATAGAAAAGGAAAAGGAGAAATATATACCGCTTGTTGTTTGCGCTCATGAAATTGCTCAAGTGGCCGCCAAACTTGCAGAAGAAGCCAGAGAAATCGAGAAATACTCCGACACTCTGGTTAGGAAGCCGCATTCCAAAGATGGACGGCTTAAGGTTAAGGAAAAGTTAATGATGCCCCTAGTATTTGATGAAACAATATATTAATTCAATGCGAATAAGCCTTAAGTGCTAATCATCATCATGATCGTGATCTGACGTAGTATTTGTATATACGATATTAACTCATACATGTAATATTTCGACTAGGCATATATAGGCAAACTTCCATTTAAGTCCCTAGGTGAAAAGTTGAAAGCACTTGAAATTACTCCATTAGAAGGAAAGAAGTTAAAGGCAATAATAGTTGAGAAGGAATACAGCGAGCCCTTCTGGGTTGTAGAGCCGACAAACAACCATGCTCCAAGAAATATATTGGCATCAAGGTTTAAGCCATCCATCGCCTTCCGCAATTTCTTGGAGAAATTATTAGACGAGGTGAGGCCGGACTTCATTACGGAAGAAAGGGGAAACCGTTCCGCTAAGGAATTCAGCGAAGACAACGAAATTGCCAAAATAGCTGCAAAAAGAAACATTCCACTCCACGCGGTGGACATCGATGAAAACGCGAAAGGCTATGTGGTTTCCCTTATGGAGGAGAAAAAGCAGCTAAGAGACCGCATACTCAAAGCTCTACAGGAGCTTCCTAGCGAAAACAACACAGAAAAAGAGTACCTGATAGCCTATGGGCAGTGCCTGCAGCAGGAAATCGAAGAGATGGAGAAGGAAGTAAAGTTTTCAGTTAGAGAAAGCTGGATAGTCATGGGAATCCTTGAAAATGCCAGAAAAGTAGAAAAAGAGGAAGTAATATGTCTGCACATATCAAGCCCTGAGCATGTAGCCGGGGTTAAAAAATTATTGGAATCCGTTGATGTAGATACGGAAACCATTCATCCATCGATGAAGCTAATTTATGCAAAGGAGGAAAAGGCAGTATCAGCGGACATTGAAGAACTTCTTAGATCCATGCAAATTCAAGTTAAGCCAGTTATTAAAACAACGGCTGAGGAGCCGCCGTACATTCTTTTCTTCTTAGACACCGATAAAAGAGCCAGCCCCTTCGACATTTGCATGGCCTATGATGCAGGATACAGCGTGGTTGTCCCCTACGAAAATGTAACTCCAGAAGAGGCAAGAAAGATAGTTCAGGACGCCATTTTTTCGAGGGATCCTAAAGGAGTTAAACGCACATGCTTTTTCATCGGCGGAAAGGACATGGAAAAGGCTGAGGATGTCTTAAAAGTTGTCCGAGAATCCATGTTCCCGCCATTCCAAACAAACATAATAATCGACCCGGCTGGCTCCTACACAACGGCCACCGCTATGGTTGCAAAGGTTGAAGACGCCGTAGAAAAAGCAAAACTTGGAAACCTAAAGGACAAGAAGGTTGCAATCTTCGGCACAGGCGCTGTTGGAAGAGTGGCAGCAATTCTTTTGGCGAAACTTGGATGCCAAGTCACGATTGTAAGCCCAAATCCAGATAGGAAGGATGGCGATGAATACATGGCGAAATTGGCTAATCTGCTCCGCGAAAGATATGGTGTAAACGTTGAAGGTGTTTTTGCGCCCACAGATGCCAAAAAAGCCGAAATCGTAAAAAACGCTGATGTAATCCTATGCGCAGCGATGGCTGGTGTCAGAATTATCACAAAAGAAATGCTAAGTGAATCGAGGTTTGTCAAAGTGATAGCCGACGTTAATGCTGTTCCACCTCTAGGCGTAGAGGGAATGAAACTCGACGACAACATGAGGGAATTCATGCCAGGGATTTTCGGTATAGGACCAATAACCATTGGTAGACTGAAGTATAAACTTGAACAGGAAATTTTGAGGGAAGCCAGAAGAAACGGTAAGGGCACGGTTTATAGCTATAACTATGCAATGGAACTTGCAAGGAAAATATTAAAAGGCGAACTCTCAGCCGCAAAACTTACAGTAACCGTGAATTATCCTCCCAAAGAAAAGAAAAAATAGGCTGACGCTAGGAAATAGGCTTTAAAGAGCGGTTGATAGTAATCTCTGCAATATCCACGGCATAATCCGCCATTCGCATTATACTATCGCGTATCGAACAGGACGCACAAATAACCTCGGTATCTTTTTCTTCTGAAAATGTTAGAGACGCTATTTCCTGATCTAGCTTCTCAATTTTAGCTTTACCCTCAATAATTTCGATAGAACCTTTTACATCATTCGACAGCAAAGCATTTACAGCTTTATCGTAAAAATTCAGTGCATCAACTCCAGCCATGTACATTTTTTCTAAAAGAGGTTTCGAAAAGCTCTTTCCCCTTCCCTCAACCATTATTAAGTGTCGGGCTATGCTGGCGGACTGATCGGCAACCTGTTCAATTCTATGGACAAGGGTTTGATAGTCTAGGCAGTCAATAGGCTTTAAGGCAAGCTGGTTGGCCAAAACAGGGTCAACGCTTGCTTTACGCAGCAGCCTCAGTAAAAAGAATGCGAAATGGTCAACTTCGTCGTCTAGCATGTAGACTGACTTTGCAAGGGAGGGGTCCTGATTTCTTAGAGCTGTAAATACATCGCGGCACATGGAGCTGGATATTTTATAAATTCTGTTTACTCCAGTTTCGATGAAGGCTTTGGATTCGTCTATTAGAGTGGCCATATGAATTTCTTTTGTATCAGCTTCAAGGATCCGCAAATAAAGCATCTGAGCTATCTTACGTATGGCCTTTTGCTGATTTACCGTGAAGAAATTTTTAGAAACCAACTTAATATACGAGTAGCCGTTTAAATAAGCAGCAATTATGCTGCGAATAATGAAGGTTAAGTTTTCATTAGATTCGAAGTGTAAGGTTATCTTCGCAAGATCCTTCTCCTTCTTTAAAAATGGGAAAATAACCAAAGAGCGATCTCTATTTATTGCAACAGATACAACATCTCCCCGTTTAAGATCGTTCAGCTGCGTCCAATATTTTGGGAGGGAAATAACAAGCGAAGAGCGCCCAAGGGACATTATTCTCCGCTGTTCCATAGTCGGTTGCACCATAAAATATTAGCATAAGAATTGAGATATATACTTTTATATATGTTGTTGACTGCAAAAGCTGAAAGCAAGACTTGCAATAACTTTTTAGACACGTTAAGCATCCTTTTAAGGCGATTGTTTAATATGTAAGTTCACAATTCTGTATAATCAAAGGAGGATCTCAATTGTCCCTTGAAGACACTTTGGAGAAACTTTCAAATGCTTGTGGTGTAGCTGGCAGAGAGGAAGAAGTTAGGCATCTTCTAAGTGAAATGCTTAAGCCCTACGTGGACGAGGTTAAGGAGGATAAACTCGGAAATGTTATAGGCGTAAAAAGGGGCGGTGAAAACGCTCCTAAGGTTATGCTTGCAGCCCACATTGATGAGATAGGCCTGCTTGTTAAAACAATCTCGAAGGACGGTTTTCTTCAATTTACAAAAATAGGCGGGATAGACGATCGCATTCTAATGGCTCAAAAGGTGATTGTCTACACAGAAAAGGGGCCACTGCACGGGATAATTGGCTCAAAGCCACCCCACATACAAAAGGAAGAAGAACGCAAAAAGGTCATAACCTATGATGAACTCTTCATAGACATAGGCGCGGAAAGCTTTGAGGAGGCAAAGCAGATGGGCGTAAAGATTGGAGACCCAGTAGGCTTTGACATAAAATTTGCAAAGATAGGCAAGGACTCAGCCCTAGGCAAGGCCTTTGATGATAGAGTGGGCTGCGCGGTTATGGTTGAGGCCGTGAAACAGCTGGAAAAAATAGAATGCACAGTTTACGCTGTTGGGACAGTCCAAGAAGAGGTTGGGTTAAGGGGTGCAGCAACAGCCGCTTTTGGGCTATGCCCTGACGTTGGCATAGCCATCGACGTTACGGTTGCAGGGGATGTTCCCGGAGTGAAAGAGTTTGAGGCCCCTGTGAAACTGCGAAAAGGCCCATCGCTGACCGTAGCCGACTACGGTCTTATTACACATCCAAAAGTGCTACGTCTCCTTATCGATGCCGCTGAAAAGAACGGAATACCCTACCAGCTTGAGACAGGATTGCAGGGCACCACCGACGCTGCCCGCATATCCTTAACAAGGGAAGGTGTTCCAAGCGGCGTAATATCTATACCAACACGCTATATCCATAGTCCTGCATCGCTGCTAAGCCTTAAAGACGCTGAGAACGCTGTTAAATTGACTGTTGAAGCGCTAAAAATGATTCCGAAATACTTCTAAATTAATGAAACCCCATAATTGTAATTGATTATCTATGAGCAAGGAGAAGGGTTTCGAGTTTCTTGAGCATACCGCCGACGTTTACATAGCTGCTTACGGTAGGAATCTGGCCGAAGCCTTCGAGAATGCCGCTACTGCAATGTTGGAGGTTATGACAGAACTTGGAAAAGTTGCCCCAGAAATCGAGGATAATGTAGAAGTCGAGGGCGAAGATGAATATTCATTACTTTACAGTTGGCTGGAGGCGATCCTCATAAGGATTGAAGTTAATCAAATGCTTTATTCGAAATTCAAAATAGTCTCTATTGAAGAGACCCGTGATGGCTTAAGGCTGAAAGCTAAAATTTGGGGCGAACCCTTCAACCCTGAAAAGCATCCTCAAAAGGTTGGCGTTAAGGCAATAACATACCATCGAATGGAAATAATTAAGGAAGCCGATCACGTAGTAGCGAAATTCATCCTTGACATATAAAACTATAAAACTCAAATTTATCAGATGCAACAGTCCTAAGTAGCATTGGAGAAACTCTACCTTAAAGTGCTTTTGGGAATTCATTAAAACTGTATCCTTAAATGTACGAGGACCGAAAATAATCAATTCCACACGATTTAAAAAGTTGAAATATAATTTGAAATATAATAAGGCGACAATAAATTTAACTAAATTTAACTAATTAGAAATAAAATGGAGGGAGAAAAATGGGCGAAACTATTGAAAAGGGGTTAAAGAAAATCGGCATAACGGTTTCTAAGCCTACTCTGGCCATCATCTGCATAATACTGGGCATCCTGGTAATAGTGTGGCCAGATCTTGTGGGCATAATACTAGGAATATTCTTGATAGTACAGGGTGTACTATTAATTACCGAACATATGGAGATTAGAAGGCAGCAGCCTAAGGGATAAGCGAAAACTGAAAACTAACTTTCACCTTTCCTTTTTTATACATCTTTAAACAAATTTTATGAGGCATAACAGGCTTAACTGCAAAAAGGCGTTGAATTTGTCCTAATACCTTAAGATAACCCTAATTTTTTAAGTCCCTCAAGAATTTTCTCGACAATTTCTTCGGGTGTCGTCTCAAGCCTTTCACATGAAACTTCAATTATGGGAACCTCTTTCCGCTTGTAATATTCCAGAACGGGGCGAGTTTGCCTTTCATAAACTGCTATTCGCCCTTTAATGACCTCCGGAGTGTCATCCTCACGTTGATATAGGGACCCGCCGCATTGATCGCATATCATGTCATTTTTCGGCTTCAAGTAAAGCAGGTTGTATATGGCGCCACAACTCCTACATATTCGCCTCGAAGATAAGCGCTTAATAATTATCCATTCAGGCACCACAAGATGGATAATCGCGTCTACATTTGTTAGTTCACCTAAAGCCTTGGCCTGCTCGATTGTCCTTGGAAAACCATCTAGCAGGAAACCCTTACCCTTTGGGATCATAGACAAATTTTGCCTAAGAACCTCAAGGGTAATTTCATCTGGAACAAGCAACCCCTTTTCAACGTATTCTTTTACCTTGACACCAAGGGGGGTGCCCTGCTTCACCATTTCCCTAAAGAGATCTCCGGTGGCAATTACATGCAAGTCAAGTTTCTCTTTAAGTCTCGAAGCATATGTCCCCTTACCCGAGCCTGGGGCGCCAAATATTATCAAGTTAACCATACCATTTCCCTTTCAGCTTTGATAAACATGACAGAAAGCATATTCTCCTCTAAATTTAAATATTTTGAGCGGACTAACAGTCTATAACACTCCATTGAAAACAGATTGAATATTCAATATCATTTATATTATGCGTTCCCCTTTAAGAGTCTTGGTGATGTCTATGGGAGAAGAGGGAGAGGGCCGACCACCTTCAGAAAAAGTTCCCCTTGAAAAAATAGATGATTATACTTGGCGTATTCCTAAATATAAGCCCGGAATGAGGGTTCCGGGAATAGTTTTCGCAAATAAAGAGCTATTGGAGAAGATGCAGATGGATAGAACCCTCGAGCAATGTGCTAACGTTGCCCATTTACCGGGCATATACAAGTACTCAATAACCCTTCCAGATGGCCATGAAGGCTACGGCTTCCCAATAGGCGGGGTAGCTGCCACGGACTTTGAGGAGGGAGTGATAAGCCCAGGAGGGGTGGGCTACGACATAAACTGTGGCGTCCGCCTTTTAACAACAAACCTTTCAGAAAAGGATGTAAGGCCAAAGCTCGTACAGCTTACAAACGCTATTTTTGAGAATGTTCCATCAGGCCTTGGTAGCCGCCGAAAAGACTTTAAAGTGACAATGCAGGATCTGGACCGACTTGCAGTTGAAGGCGTGCAATGGGCAATTGATCAGGGCTTAGGATGGTCGGAGGATGCTGAACACTGTGAGGAGCGCGGATGCATGGAGGGCGCCAACCCTGATAAAGTTTCATCAACAGCCAAGAGCAGGGGTTTAACCCAAATAGGCACGTTGGGCTCTGGAAATCACTTCCTAGAAGTTCAAAAGGTTGATAAAATATTTGATGAAAGGGCAGCCAAAACCTTTGGGATAGAATATGAGGGGCAAGTGACGATAATGATCCACTGCGGTTCCAGAGGTTTCGGCCATCAAATATGCTCTGACTATTTGCGGGTTATGGAAAGGGCTGTGCATAAATACAAAATTGCGTTGCCTGACAGAGAGCTTGCCTGCGCACCCGGAAAAAGTAACGAAGCTGAAGATTATTATGAGGCTATGGCATGCGCCGTAAACTATGCTTTTGCCAACCGCCAGGCGATAATGCACTGGGTTCGTCAGAGCTTCCAACAGGTTTTCAAAGAAGATCCGGAAAAATTTGGGCTTAATCTAGTATATGATGTTGCCCATAACATTGCAAAAATAGAAAACCATAAGGTTGATGGCGAAAGAAAAAAAGTTTGGGTTCACAGAAAAGGTGCCACAAGAGCGTTTCCACCGGAACATCCTGAAATTCCATCAGATTATAGAAGCCTTGGACAGCCCGTGATAATTCCTGGAAGTATGGGTACAAGTTCGTGGCTCCTTGTGGGCACCAATAGAGCCATGGAGATTAGCTTCGGCTCAACGGCTCATGGAGCAGGCAGAATGCTTAGCCGTGCAGCGGCAAAGAAGAGATTCTTCGGCGGGGATGTGAAAAGAAGCCTTGAGCAACGCGGCATAGTTGTTAGATCCGCCAGTGCCGTCGTGCTTGCCGAGGAGGCTGATCCTGCATATAAGAATGTTGACATTGTAGCGGATGTTAGTCATCGCGTGGGCATAGCCACAAAAGTTGCGAGATTGCTACCCATCGCTGTTGTTAAGGGCTAAAAGCAGCTTTTTACCCAAACATTTTTGACAAATTTTGAGACTAAACAATATAGTGCTTAAAACCGTCTCTTTTGTGAATTTGCTTCTGTAGCCTCAGCCATTCACGACGCCTTTTAAGCTCTAATCTAGCCAATTGAAGTTCAACGATGTCCCGTTGTACCTCTAGTAAAGCCGATGAATTCATTTTTGAAATTCTTTTTCTTCTCTTTTTTCCATCAACGGTGCTTTCATTAACATTCTCCATTTTTCTTAGCCCTCGTTCGCCTGCTCTGGCTTACGGCCTTTTCAACGCTCCAGCATAAACGGTTTCGGATGAATTGCTCTCGCTGGAATCTGATCTATTAGCATTTGCTCCTCCCGCCTTCTACCTATCCCCATTAGCGGGGATGCTTTTGCCAGTTTCTCTGCAGCCTCAAGTTTTGTATTCCTTTCAGCGTATATTTCCATGATTACGTCGCCTCTTTTAACGGTTTCTCCAAGCTTCACCTTGAGTTTTACGCCTGATCCTTTCTCTTTCGGAGCGCCTGCCTCCCTGGCAACCTGGGCTACAGCTTGATTATTTATCCACAAAACCCTTCCATCTTTCTCAGATGTTATTTCAGCCACTTTATCCCCTATTTTTATGTCTTCTGGTTTGATTCTTTTGTTGCCGCCTTGCGCCTCAATTATTTCACGAAGCTTTTGTTCTGCCTTCCCCGATTTAAGCAGCTTATCAGCAATTTCTTTCCCGTTGCTTAATCCTACAGTCTCAAAGAGCATGCCAGCAATTTCTGTTGCTTTTTCCTTTAGGTCTAATGGGCCATTACCCATAATCGTCTCCAGGGCCTCTTTAGCTTCAAGCCCGGGCCCCACAGCATATCCTAAGGGCTGCTCGCCAAAGGTTACAGCGCATCGAACATTCATCCCAAGACGTTTCCCGAGTTCGATGAAGCTGTAAGCAAGGGAATGGGCTTCCCCTATAGTTTTAATTTTTGCCCCCCTCCCGGTGGGCATGTCTATGACAACGTGAGTTGCACCTATGGCCTTTTTCTTGCTCATTATAGAAGGCAGTAGCAGGGGATCTATGCCTAAGCTGTATTCGACTCTGATGAAAATATCATCCGCAGGTGCAAGTTCAAGAGCCCCGCCCCATACCATACAGCCTTTCGTCTTTTTTACTATTTCATAAATCTCCTCAATTGTTAGGTTTACTGGGCATAGGCTTTCAACACGATCGGCGGTTCCCGCTGGCGATGTCACAGCCCGGGATGAAGTTTTAGGGATTGTAAAGCCCGC
Source organism: uncultured Candidatus Bathyarchaeia archaeon (assembly GCA_964654925.1). GTDB lineage: Archaea > Thermoproteota > Bathyarchaeia > Bathyarchaeales > Bathycorpusculaceae > DRVV01. The sequence continues at coordinate 3,002 of CAZZKO010000014.1, read as the reverse complement.
AGCTGCAATAATTGGCACTACAAGAATTGTGGTTTTATCTCCAGGTATCCCACCTATGCTATGTTTGTCTAAAATTGGCTTCCAGTCAAGTTTTAAGGTGCGGCCCGTATCCACCATAGCCCTTGAAAGGGCTTCAGCCTCATTCATGCTTAAACCGCGGATGTGAAGGGCTGTGACGAAAGCCGCTATTTCTGCATCACTTAGATGCCCCTCAACCAAATCGCTTACAATGGCTCTTATCTGGTTTTCCTGTAGAATCTCGCCGCGTAGCTTAGCTTGAACGTATCCTAGTGATTCTGGAGTATGCGCGTAATGTACCTCAACATATTCGTCGCCCTTTAAATTAAGGGCTCTCGAAACTTCTGTGTAAAGTCCTACATGGTCATCTTGGAATCCCTTAGCTATATTAACAATAGCAACTATCTGCTTATCCCCGTGGGAAATTCTGATTCTGTCTGAAGAGTGCACGCCTATGATGCCAGCAGTATTCTCGCTGAGCACCGCTATGCTTTTTCCTCCAGCGTGAATCTCCAAAATTTTTGCTTTAAGCCTCATTTAACCACCTCTCACAATTCTGTGTTTTACCATTAAAAAGGTTTTAAAGGGCAGGAAATAGACTTAACCGTGAGGTTATTAGATGCGTTACGTTGACTTTGTAGATTTCAGATATAAACCGAAAGAAACGGATATTGTATGCGAGTTTTACATAGAGCCTGAAGGCATAAGCATGGAAGAGGCTGCTGGTGGCGTCGCAGCTGAAAGCTCCGTTGGCACTTGGACAGAGCTTACAACCGAAAGGGAGTATGTCCGAGAGCTTGCCGCTAAAGTTTTCAGCATAAGGGGAAATATAGCGAAAATTGCATATCCCATAGAACTTTTTGAAGCAGGGAATATGCCCAACATTTTGAGCAGCATCGCTGGGAACATTTTTGGTTTAAGAGCCCTACGCAATATCAGACTTTTAGACCTAGATTTGCCATCTGAGCTTATTAAAAGCTTCCGTGGACCAAAGTTTGGAATAGAGGGGGTTCGACAGATTTTAAGGGTTCATGACAGGCCTCTTTTGGGCACCATAATTAAGCCTAAGTTGGGATTAAAGACAGTGGACCATGCACAGGTCGCTTATGAGGCATGGGTCGGAGGATGTGACATGGTAAAGGATGATGAAAATCTTAGCAACCAGAAGTTTAATCCCTTCGAAGAGCGTGTAGTCAAAACCCTTGAGATGCGAGACAAAGCTGAGAGCGAAACTGGAGAGCGTAAAGTTTATATGGTTAACGTGACGGCAGAAACGCAAAAAATGATTAGAAGAGCCGAGTTTGTTCTCGACCACGGCGGAGAATACATCATGGTTGACATTTTGACATGTGGATTCTCTGCACTGCAAACCCTAAGGGAGTTGGATTTCCCACTAGTCATCCATGCCCATAGGGCGGGTCATGCAGCTGTAACCAAAAATCCACTGCACGGAATCTCAATGAAGGTTATAGCTAAAATTTCCAGAATCATAGGTGTTGATCAACTTCATGTGGGCACCGTGGTTGGAAAAATGTTCGAGGTTGAGGAGGAAGTTAGAGAGAACTGCAAAGCTCTACTGACGGAAATGAATGGTTTAAAGAAAGTCTTGCCAGTGGCCTCCGGAGGCCTTCATCCAGGCTTGGTTCCAAGCTTAATCAAGTTCTTTGGAAAAGATGTCGTAATTCAAGCTGGTGGCGGCATTCATGGACATAGGAAAGGCACAGTGGCTGGAGCAAAGGCAATGCGGCAGGCCATTGAGGCCTACATGAACGGTATACCCTTAGAAGAATATGCAAAGACCCATAGGGAGTTAGAGTTAGCGTTACAGATATGGCGAAGCTAGTTCATGACGGTTGCTCGAAGATCCAAGGGTACCTTCTCTTCACGACCTCTGATACTAGATGTGGCGATATTACCCCTTCCTCGCATATTATACCATGGATAAAATCTCGCCTCGTCACGTCGAATACCGGATTTCTTATTATCAGCCCTTTAGGCGGATTCGCCCAAACCTCCTCCGCGCTTCTTTCCTCTATCTTTTCATATTCGCCATACATGGTTGCTGGATCAAACTTCAACAACTCGGAAACCACATAGAAGGGTGTTCTAGCCTCCCTAGCTGCAAGGGCTATCATGCTTGTTCCAATTTTGTTTATTATGTTGCCCTCTGAAGTTATGGCGTCAGCTCCTACAATCACCATGTCAATTTGGTTCATGAAGAACCTTGCAGCCGAGTCGACAATGAGTGTCGTTTTTATGCCAGCTTCGACGAGTTCTCTGGCAGTTATTCTCCCCTGCAGGAAAGGCCTTGTCTCCGTGCAGAAAACCTCAAAGGACTTTCCAGCTTCTTTAGCTTTCCTCAGCATGTATGTCACCGTGGAGGAGTGGCAGTGGGTTAAAATAGTTGTGCCTTCGCGTATTCTTCTGGCGCCTATTTCAGCTATCCTCTCCTTTGACTCCTCTAAAATTTTGAGGAAATATTGAGAAGCTTTAGAGACCACCTCCTTAAGTTTTATAATGTCGGCTTCGCTGCTTCTTTCAGTTTGTCCTAGCAGCCATCTTATGGCGTTTCTCATCAGGGGTTCAGTTGCCCTTGATGCAAGGAGAATTTCCTTTGCTGCCATAAGCTCTTTCATAAATTCCTCTTTGTTTTTTGCCTTTGTTTCCTTTGACAATTCCTCTATGGCTTTTATTGCGGCGATAGCTATGTTCCTCGCTCCCCTAATTTCAAGTCTATTTATTTTATCTGCAGTGGCACGAACAGCGTCCATAATGACCTTCACATCCTAGATTTATTCCCGTTACCAAGATATTAGTTACTAAACCTGAGAAATTATTCTTTATTAGAGACAAATACAATGTTAAGGATGATCTATTCGATAGGGAGAACTGATGCCCTTCAAGGATAAGTGCAAGCTTTGCGGAAGGGTTCTCGCCTATGGCTATCTTAGACGATGCTGGAAATGCGGTCAATACTTCTGTTT
>CAZZKO010000013.1:0-20355 GCA_964654925.1 uncultured Candidatus Bathyarchaeia archaeon | reverse complement strand
AAGGCTCTGCGAGCATCACCATGTTCTGCAGCTGCCAGAGCTGCACAAAGACTTAGGGCGCCTTCGCTCAACACACCATCATGAAAAGCCATTTGCGCCCTTTCACGCAAAATATCCCTTAACTCACTTGCATCATATGGTCGAAAGACTATTTCCTCTTCACTAAGCGAACTCAAAACTCTTGGATCTAGGAACTCCTTGAGTCTAAGGTCGTTAGAGATTCCAATTATCGAAACTTTACTTCTTGATAAAGTCTCATTAATTCTAGTGAATTCATAAAGTAGGATATCGCTTCGATTTTTAACAAGCACGTCTACCTCATCCAAAGCAACTATAAAGATTATTCCAAGTCCATCTAAATTCGCTCTAAATCTATCAAAAACTTCACCAGAAGATAGACCCGTAAAAGGAACAGACACGCCTATACTTCGACATAGAGCTGATAAAACACGATATTCAGTACCAGCTAAACGACAATTCACATAACAAAAACTAACCGGTGCATTAATTTTTCTAGCTCTTATTTCAAGCGAGTTTAATACATATTTTGTTACCGCGGTTTTTCCTGTGCCCGTCTTTCCATAGATAAAAATGTTTGAGCATCTCGAGCCTTTAAGGACAGGGGCTACAGCCTCGCCTAGACGCCTTATTTGCTCTTCACGATGGGGGAGTCTTTCTGGTAGATAATCGTGCCGAAGAACATCCCTGTCCCTAAAGATGCCAGTACTATTAATGATTTTATTGAATACATCATCAAGTATGTTTGCGTTATCCATGTTTATCCCTGTTTGAATAAAGTGTTGCTATTTTAAAAATAAAGAGCGCCATACAGAAAAGTGAATTGTAAACCTAAAAATCTTTTAGAGAAAGGAGGAGAGACACCCCTTTATTTCAACTGGAGACTCTGAAAGCAGTAATTAAGTTATTGGGGTTCTATAGTTGAAGAACATACTCTGAAAGGTTAGGTGACTTCTGGAATTTTAAAAATTGCTATTAAAAAAACTAAATATAACCTAATAGAAAATTGAAGTAAGATGTGCTTACATTTTGAAATTGGGTCCGCCTTAACTCCAATGGAAATGATGGGGTGCGCCCCTTTACGGAAACATTTTTCAGCGCGGAAATGATGCAAATCTGCATTTCAAATTTTTTATTACACATTAGTTTCACAGCGTTGTGAACCTTCCTGTGAAGTTCATCACAGAAGCTAATCTATAAGCTTTAGATAAGTTAAAACACGATTTTTCGATCTATTTTTTGTGAAAAAAGCAACCCCTACATTTCTACTGGAAATAAATCAAAAAGTTATCTTTGATTCCCAGAATTATTTTTAGATTAAGAAGTGAAGGCTGCTAATAAAAATCTTTGGAATTTTGCCTCCTTTTTCAATAAAACCTTTATTTTTAATCATTTTTATCCTCGTTTTCACCACAACAGTTATAACTTGTGAAATGTAAAAATTGTGAACGAGATATGGGTGACAGACCCTAATGCCTGCAAGGAAGATGCGCTTCGAGGTCTTTGATAATGAGGGCAATAAGTATAGTATAGCATTTGAAGGTAACATCACACGTGACAAGGTTCTGAAAATATTAGATATGATTGAATTGCTCGGCGGAGTTTCTAGCGAAATTAATTCTTCCATGTTAAATATTTCAAATTTTGAAAATTCCAAATATAATAAGGTGCTTAATGTGATTCAGAAGTATTTCCCAATATCTTGGTTTTCCTCGAAAGATATTCAAGAAACCTATGAAAACGAATTTGGAGAGCCTATCAGCCTAAGTACCGTTGCAACATATTTGGCAAGAATGGCAAATAGAGGTCTACTCATTAAAACAGGTAGCCAAAATAGATTAAGATATAAAATAGCCCTAAAATTATCAAATGCTACATTGAAAGGTAAGATGCTTTAGATTTTATTACTTTCTACATCGAATTTACGCTATCTTCCTTTTTCAAGAGGCTTTCCAATTCCTTTTTTATGCTATATCGAAAAGGAATTTTGCCTGAATCTCTCTCTAAGTATCCCTTCTCATATAGTTTTTTCATGAGTCTTGCAGTATGTTCCCTGCTAAGTTTGATCCTTTCCTTGATCTCTGATGATGTTTTAGGCCCTTCTGCTGCGAGCATCTCCAAAACCGCCAGTTCCGTCTTTGTTAATTGTTCGAAAACTTTCTCGCGCTTAATGGGCAAGACAGCTTCGACACCGGGCTCTGATGGCTCAAATAATGTTTGAACTTTCTTCTCGAGGGATGAAAGCCTATTTACTAAAGTTTCATGTGATGCAACAACGTCACGTGTTGCCTTTTCAATGTCACTTAGCCTTGCTGCTAAGTCTTTTAGGCCGTTGGGTTCTGATGCCCTTTCTGTTATGTTATTAATTCTTCCTTCCAAAATTGCAATTTTTCGGAGGGCTTCTTCGCTTTTAGCGGAAATAAAATTGACCTTACTTGTCATGATCTGTAGTGATTCCGTGGCACTTTTCAACTCTCTACTGAAACTGATAATTATATCGTTAAAAGTTTCTTTTACTTCTTCATATTCATACTTGGCTCGCACAATGCGTTTGTAATATATCAAAGCAACGATTATTGCCATAATTAAAAAGCAATAGGCTGAGAGCGTTAAGGTTATCGCAAGCATGGTGACTCTCCTGCTCGTTGCATCACATGTCACAGATTGCTTTCCACAGCTTATAAGCGTTCTGGTGCATCAATGGTTGTAACTATTGTGATTTGTGATGTCACCTTTATCTTTTGAAGAAGGTTTCGCTAACCGCTTAAGTTCCATTTCCAGTTCGGTTCTTAACATTCTTAAAAAATTCAGCTTGTTTTCTAATTGTTCAGGATTTGCTGCTAAGTCTTGATGTGCAGCTATATACTCTTGCAGCCTGTTCGCAATTTCGATGTAAGGGTATAAGGCTGTACTCTCAAATACCCCTAAATAACCTAAAAGCAGTATGGTATAGATAGATTTTATTACATTTTCTTCTGCTTGCCTTAAGGTTCTGTTGAATGATCCACGACTTATTTTTGCCTTTGTTAATCTTAATCTGGCTTTTTCTTCGTATTTTAGAGATTTACCCGAAATGTTATCAGCTAAAATATCTATAAGCAAAGTTTCAAGCTGAACTTTTGTTAAATTACTATTTTCGGACAGTATTTTTGTAATTGGGTCTTCTAATGCCTTTTTTATCCATAATTGAACATTTTCTTTTATCTCCATTTTTATCCCGCTGCGCCTTTTTCTATGAATACACTTTTGTATACAAACTCAAATAAAACCTTAAATTATTGCTGAAAACCTTAAACGTCAACGTTAAGTGTATCAAAATAATGACATTGTTGCCAAAAAATCAAGTTTGCTCTAAAATGTACAAGACTGTTATTTTAATCACATGTGCATAATTGAATTGCTTTCTAAAGATATCACTTAACTTGGCTCAATGCGAGTTATTGCTATAATTTGTTTATCGTAATACGTAAACGACGGGCTTTACTGTATAATTATTGTTAATTTGTAACATTAAACAAAAACATAACTTTTTAGTAATGTCATGTGACATCACCCATCACGTGTGGGGTTTTGCGTGTGACATCATAGCTCACTTTTGTATCACAATAGCCATGTCCTCTTCCGTGATGATCTCTTTAGCTATCCGTGATCTAAATGTGATCGGCCTCTCTGTCTGTTATATCGCCTGAATTATTTGAAGTTAAGCAGATTGTGGTTGCTAGTTATAGGCCCTTGTTAGTCCGCCTTATACCCCTAGAACACTTCTCTACTTTGATTCTGTTTGTTTGCGTTTGAAAATTTGTTGTATGACAATTGTCATCGAGTTAGGCAAATATTTAAGGGCGAATATTAAATAATGATTGCTAAAGAGTGAAGGGGATTATGGGGAGAAGAAGACGAAAGGTTGTTCGGATTCCAAAGAAACGGTTACCTAAAGTTTTTTCATGCCCTATTTGCGGTAAACAAGCTGTCCGTGTGGAAATATTTCATGACGAAGGGCGTGCGGTTGTTAGTTGCGGTAGCTGTGGGGTGAGGGAAAATTTTCCAATCAAAGGAATCTTTGAAGAAATCGATGCTTACTGCATGTTTGCAGACAAAATATATAGTGAACTTAAAAAGGCTGGCTCTCAAGGGTGATATAAATGACTGGTGCTACTGAGAGGTATCTAATGAATAAGATAGAGTCTGAAGGAGCTATCCACATAACCCTTATTGACCCTGAAAAGGTAACTCCTCCCCAAGCATTATTAATAGCCAAAAACGCTGTTGACAGTGGAACCTCTGCAATCATGATTGGCGGTTCCACCTTTGTTTCAGTAAGGCATCTGGATGATGTTGTTAAAAGTGTTAAGCGTGCTGTGCAAGTTCCAGTAATACTTTTCCCCAATAATGTTACTGGAATAAGTCGATATGCAGATGCCATATGGTTCATGTCACTTATAAACTCTGTTGACCCATATTTTTTGATGGGCGCCCAAATATTAGGTGCCCCTCTAGTTAAAAAATATGCCATAGAACCCATACCAATGGGTTATATAATTGTCGGCGAGGGCGGAACGGCAGGTATTATCGGAAAGGCAATTCCTATACCGTATGATAGACCTGAACTGGCTGTTGCGCATGCATTAGCAGGGCAGTACTTGGGGATGCGCTTCATATATCTAGAAGCAGGTTCAGGGGCAAAAACGCCTGTTCCCCCAGAAATGATTCGACTTGTTAGCCAAGCAATTGATGTCCCACTAATTGTCGGCGGGGGAATAAGGTCGAAAGATCAAGCTTTTAATGCTGCTGCAGCTGGGGCCAAGATAATTGTCACGGGGAACATTACCGAGACCGGGAGAGTTAAAGACAAAATTGCTGAGATTGTTGAGGGCATAAATGCTGCAAGACTGAGGCATGGGTAAGTAAGCTTTTTTTGCTTTAATGTTAAACCCAAAATAACGTAATACTGCTGGGAATGGGTGGAGACTTTGTCAAGCATGATTATGAGTGAAGCTTACGCGGAATATGTGAAAAGCCTAGAGCAACAATTTTCACAGCTATATGAGATAGGTATGAAGGCTCGGGCCAGGGGACTTGACCCAGTTGAGTACCCCGAAAGTGTTATTGCAAAGGATATGGCTGATCTTGTTGAAGGACTTATAGGTCCTAAAGGTGTTGCTGAAAGGATAAGGGAGTTAAGTGCTAAACTTTCGAGAGAGGAGATTGCTTTTAAAATCGCCGAGGAGATTGTTTACGGAAAATTTGGACACATGGAACCTGAAGCAGCGGCGCAGCAAGCTGTATGCACAGCTTTAGCAATCTTAACTGAGGGACTTACCGCCGCTCCTGTTCAGGGCATTACAAAGGTGAAGATCAAAAACAACAACGATAGAACAAGATATCTTGCGATTTATTTTGCTGGTCCCATACGCTCAGCTGGTGGGACTGATCAAGCCTTAACTCTTGTTATCGGCGATTTTGTTCGTAGAATTCTAGGTCTTGATCGCTATAAGCCCACGGAAGAGGAAATTGCACGATTTATTGAAGAAATTAGGCTTTACGAGCGCTACGTAGGGCGCTTTCAGTATCATGTCTCTGACGAGGAGTTACAGAAGGCTTTGCGTTGGCTTCCCGTGGAAGTAACTGGAACCGAAACAGACCCTGTGGAGGTTTCTTCATACCGTAACCTCCCTCGCGTTGAGACAAACAGAGTCCGAGGCGGTGCTTTGCGTGTTGTGAACGACGGAATCGTGGGACGAGCTTCTAAAGTTTTAGTAATCGTTGAAAAACTTGGCATTGTAGGATGGGATTGGCTTAAAGAAATTCGCAAAATGTCGGAGAAAAAATCCGCCGGATTCATGGATGATGTCGTCGCTGGGCGTCCGATATTTTCTTTCCCTTCTGAACGTGGCGGGTTTCGATTAAGATATGGACGTTCTAGGAATACGGGGCTGTCTGCTGTGGGAGTTCATCCAGCAACAATGCTTGTTTTACAAAATTTTATTGCGGTTGGCACACAGTTACGCTTAGAGCTTCCTGGGAAGGGAGGTATCGTCCTTCCGGTTGACTTCATTGAGCCTCCCATTGTGAAATTGAAAGATGGCTCAGTGGTCAGGGTTACATTAGAGAACTTCCATGTGGTTAAGGATGAAATTGATAAAATTCTCTTCTTAGGAGACATTCTCATCAGTTTTGGCGATTTTCTCTATCAAGGCAGAAGCTTAAGTCCATCAGGGTACGTTGAGGAGTGGTGGGCTGAAGAACTAAAGGAAAAAATTCTTTGCTTTAATGGGGGGCTCCAGGGGGTAGCTTCCGAGACGGGGCTTCCTGTCGATAGAATTAAAGGTTTTTTGAAGGATCCCTTCAGGAATAAACCAAACCTTAAGGAGGCTGTTACATTATCCCTGAAAATAGGTCTACCTTTACACCCAAGCTTCACATTCTTCTGGAGCAACCTTGAAAGTGTAGAGGAACTTTTAACTTTGAGAAATTGGCTTCTTTCTGCTGAAATAGTTCGTACAGGCGAATTTGCCCTTAATATTTTAGGAAGTATGGATGGCCAAGCTAAAAAACTCCTAGAGAAAATTTGCTTGCCGCACAAAGTTTTTAATGGGAAAATTATTGTCGAAGGTGAGGAGGCTTATGCTTTTGCTTTATGCCTAGGCTATGGAAAAATGGATGTTCCAGTTTCTTCCGCTAGAAATGTCTTAGAGGCCATCAAATTGCTTTCAGGGATCTGTATAAGAGATAAGGCAGTTTCCTTTGTAGGTGCGAGGATGGGGCGGCCGGAAAAGGCAAAAAGGCGTGAAATGGCGCCTCCCGTCCACGTACTCTTTCCTGTAGGATTAGCTGGTGGTTCGCATAGGGATCTGTTGGAGGCTTCAAGACGGGAAACAATTTTTGTTGAGGTTGTCAGGCGTAGGTGCCCCGTTTGTAAAATGTTTAAGCCCACTTTAAAGTGTACAACCTGCAACTCTACAACAGTAGTTGAAAGGACTTGCCCCAAATGTGGAAAAATACTTGATGGTGAAAATTGCCCCGTTTGCAAAGTTGAAGGGGTAGCCTATGAAAGGCAGGCAATTAACATTAAAGAGTTGCTTGATGAAGCTTGCAAGCGTTTGGGAGTGTCTCATCCAAAGATACTGAAAGGCGTAAAAGGGCTGACAAATGAAACAAGAACTCCTGAAATCATTGAAAAAGGGATTTTGCGGGCAAAGTATGATCTTTCCGTTTACAAGGATGGAACTGTCCGCTTTGATGCAACAAATGCCCCGTTAACACACTTCAAGCCGCGGGAAATTGGAACCTCCGTTGAGAAACTGGTAAAACTTGGGTATATAAATGACATTTATGGAAACCAGCTAACAAGCCCTGATCAAATATGCGAACTAAAGATTCAAGACGTTATAATTCCAATGGCATGTGCTGAATACTTTGTTCGTGCGGCCAATTTCCTTGATGACCTCTTAGAAAGAGTTTACGGACTTCCGCCTTACTATAATGTGAAAAGCGTTGATGATTTGGTTGGACATTTAGTAATAGGCTTAGCCCCTCATACGTCTGCCGGCGTGTTAGGACGCATTATAGGATTTACAAACACTAATGTCTGTTATGCTCACCCTATTTGGCACTCTGCTAAGCGAAGGGATTGCGATGGCGATGAGGATGCGCTTATGCTTGCTCTAGATGTTTTATTGAATTTCTCAAGAGAATATTTACCGTCTCAGATTGGTGGTATTATGGACGCTCCCCTACTCCTTATTCCCATAATTAACCCAAAGGAAGTTCAGAGACAAGCCCATGACTTTGACGTTGCTGGAACTTACCCGCTGGAATTTTATAAAAGAAGTCTGGAAATGGCGGAAGTAAAGAATGTAAGCGCTTTAATAGACCTTATTGGGTATAGAATCGGAACTGAAGCACAATTTGAAGGTTTTCAGTTTACGGTACCGACTTCAGATATTAATGCAGGTAATAATGAAAGTGCATATAAACGTCTTAAGACAATGATTGATAAGCTGCGCGGTCAACTTGAACTCGCAGAAAAAATCGAAGCCGTAAACGCTAGAAAAGTTGCACTGAAAGTCTTAACAAGGCATTTTATTAGAGATATGGCTGGAAATTTAAGAGCTTTTTCAACGCAAAGTTTCCGTTGTAGAGTCTGTAACAAGAAATTCCGTCGTTTACCTTTGCGGGGGAAGTGCCCTATGTGTGGTGGCGGGCTAACATTAACAGTTTTCCGTGGGGGTATAGAGAAGTATTTAGAAGTTGCCGAAAGCATAACAAGGAAATATCAGCTTCCGAAATATTATGCACAAAGAATTTTGCTCATAAAGGAAGAAATAGCGTCCATGTTTGAAAGCAGAAAACCAAAGCAGATAAGCCTAACGGATTTTGCTTAAAGCCTTTTATTTTTAAACCTACATTTGTTTATGGTAGTATATGCCTAGGGAAACTTATCACCCAAATGCCTACCTGCGTGACTTTAGAAATAATAGACTTGGATTGAAGGCAAGGTCTATTATTCTAAATATCTTAGAAAAGGGTGAGATGGAAGCTAAAGCTATAGCCCAACAAACAGGTCTGCCCTATAGGGTAGTTATACATCACCTTAAACTCCTGGAGAGAAGATCAATAGTGCGTAAGAAAGGTAAGAGGCCCTTATTATGGGAACTAACAGGAATTGGTCAGAAACGGCTGCAGTAGATAATAAAACCCTAAAGTGGGCATTGACAAGGCAGAGACTTACACTTGGGGCAAATGCCATGATACTTATTGCTGACGGCCTTTTCAAGGTCAACATCTACCACATTAGCTAGAGATGCTAGCCATGCGATTGCATCAGCAAATTCGCTTTCAAGCGCACTTTTGTCTGTTCCCTGAAGCGCTTCCCCTAACTCTGCAATTTCCTCAACAAGCCATTCAAAAGTTTTCTCGGGGCCCCTTTGCAGATCCCTTGCGAAATACAGGCGCCGCATTAATTCTTGAAGCTCATTTATATGCATGCAGTTCCTCCTTCATCATCCTTTAGACTTTTTTGTCCCTTGGATATTATATGAATCACCTTTACCCCCTTCTTTTCTAAGTAAGCCGATATAAACCTTCTATGGCAGTATTTTGGATTTGTTTCCATGCACATTATACAGATTCTCTTTTCTGAGGCTATTTTAAGCAGTTTTTGAACTCCTTCTTCGAAAAGTTGAGACTCCATATGTTTTTCATAACCTCCCTTTCTAAAGCCCCCTAACTCTCTGCCTAGCCATAAATACTCGATACCTTCCTTTGGAAGCCATTTCTCCAATTCCTCTTTTTTGAAATGCGTAATTTTAGATGTTGGGAAACTACGGACATCTACTACAACCTGAATTTTATGTTCTCTTAAAAGCTCCAGGAATGTGTCTGGAGAACGGTTGCTATGTCCAATGGTCCATATAATTTTCGACAAATGGAACTTCACCAAACTATAACATCATGTTCAAGCACTATAACTATTGGCTTCTATTAAGGGTGCGCAATGTTAATAACAAAGAGAGATGAAAAAATAATGGGCGAACCAGAAATGAGCAAAAGAAGGAAAAAAGATTCATCTCCGATGCCCGCTACTGGCGCTGGTTTGTTGAGGTTCTTTGAAGAGGAAACCGAAGGAATTAAAGTAAAGCCTGAAATCTTAGTGGTAGCCTCGATAGCCTTAATAATAATATGCATCTTGGCTAACATCTTCTTTTAAACTACGCTTGGCGACGGGCATTTGAATGTAGAACTTCTATTCTCTGAACAGAATTCAAGTGGATAAATATCTCGCTTCTTTCTTCCCTGCTTGCAACTTGTGGTATGGGCTGGGCAATTGTCGACCGTAATACTATCGCCTCCGCATTGGAAAGCCATATTCCTGCAGGTTCCCTAGTAACAGCTGCCAGCGTTCCCTCGAAACCATAGGAAGGATCTAAAATAACCCTAACGCTCTTTCCTAGATACTTTTCCAGCATGTGAAATATGGTTGGCGGTATCGGTTGTTGCTCAGGCATAGGCTCTGCACCTTTTAATTGGCGTTTTAAAGATAAAACGGTTGCTCTTTCGGAAAACTTCTGATACACTTCTTAATTGCACTCATCGAGATATCACTTTATTCGCATGATTAAACTTCTGCGTCAATTTAATATACTTGACTGGTTTTCTAATTAAAACCCGCCTAGTCGGTGTTAACTTGGCTGTTGATGAAATATTTAATCAACGCATGGACAGTGCGGTTAAACATTACTCATCTTTATTTGCGCTTCCAGCATACAACCGCATAGTTGCTTATACGACGGTGGCATGTGTCACTGGAGGGTTATCCTCCGCCCTTGTCTTTCACCCTGCTTTTGAAAGTCTCATTTTGGGCTTCCTTTTTGGTTTTGCTATTACCCTCATAACCTTGTTATCTAATAGTATGGTTGCCCTTGTCTTAAAGGGGGATCCTATTTATGATGTGCGCCGTTCGGCGGGCCTCTCTCTTTTTTCTTGGATTTTTTGGGACATATTTACCCTTATGGGCGTTGGGGCTGCGGTGCTGTTCGCGACCGAATGGGCTGTTAAACTTTGCCTTTTAGGCTCCTCCGTTGCTTTGATACTTCGATTTACCGTTTTGTATGCCACGTCATCTATGAGTTACAAGCGTATCTTTGTTGCCGCTGTGATTCAACCATACTTTGGCGTAGCTGCATACGCCGCTTTATGGTTAAGCAAAATAAGCATTGAAGAAATCATTCTATACTTGGCTTACTCTTCTGCTATATGCTTTATCTCAAGTTTTGCTTTCCTTTCCCTCATAAACCGCGTGGGGAAAAGAATTGTTAACATTCCCTCCCTTTCGATTTTTAAGGCTTTTTTGTTAAACTGGATTGCCGATCTAAACACGCCATTTGAGGACATTTTAGAGGAGCTAAGCGTTGAAAGGGACATTGAAGTTTCGATGCTAAAATTTGGAAATCAGAAATCTGAAACCAAAGTTGCTATAATCCTGCCGTCTGTTCATCCGGGACCTTTTAAAAACATAGGAAGTAGCTTTTTACCATCGATGCTTAAGAAGGCCGTTGAGCAGAAATTCAATTGCGTTGCCTGTGTTCCGCTGGGTTTGCTTGGACACGATCTAGATTTGGCCTCTCACCTTCAAAACCAGAAAATAATTGACCAGACGCTCAAGTCCTTAGAAGACGTTGAAACTTTTGAGGTCGGTGCGACTCCGTTAGTAAGGGTTCGTAATGGTTTTGCTACCGTGTGTTGCCAAATTTTCGGCGATGTGGGCCTTGTTACCTTTTCGCTTGCCCCAAAAACAACAGAAGATCTGCCTCAGGAATTGGCTTATTATGTTAACATGGTGGCTAGAAATTATGGAATTAATTCATGTATGGTTGTAAACGCTCACAATAGTATTAACGGTTTTGTAGAACCCCAAGGGGTCATAGAGTCATTAAAAACTGCAGCATCTCTATGCCTAAAAGAAACAGTATCCGCCAGCAAAAAGCCATTCAGGGTAGGGGCATCCACAATTCTGCCGAAGAATTTTAGTCTCAAAGACGGCATGGGGCCTGGCGGAATAACCTCTATAGTTGTTGAGGTTGGTCCGCAGAAATTTGCTTACGTTATTATCGATGGGAACAACTTGGTCTCCGGTTTGCGTGAAAAAATAATTTCCTCATTAAATGAGCTTGGTTTCAGCGGGGGTGAAGTTCTCACTACGGATACGCATTCTGTAAATGCCTTGACCTTAACCCCGAGGGGCTATAATCCCGTAGGCGAGGTGATCCCCCATGATATACTAATCAACTACATCAAAGAGTCGGTCCAAGAAGCTATCGCAAAAATGGAAATTGTGAAAGTCGGTCATAAACGCATTCTAATTCCAAAGGTTAAAGTTATTGGAAAGGAACCATTGGAAAAGCTGTGCATGCTTCCGGATGAAACCATAAAGTTAGCCAAAAAAATCATAGTTCCAATTTTTGCTACGGCTATCGCATTTCTTACGCTTTTTCTACTAACTTTAATGTAAGGTTGTCTCGAGCTGTTATCATTTTATGGAAAAATATAAGAACCCCGAGATGGAATGTCTTTAACATAAATA
The DNA here is from genome assembly GCA_964654925.1 of uncultured Candidatus Bathyarchaeia archaeon. Lineage (GTDB taxonomy): Archaea > Thermoproteota > Bathyarchaeia > Bathyarchaeales > Bathycorpusculaceae > DRVV01. Next base: position 8,255 of record CAZZKO010000013.1, on the reverse strand, counting down.
TTATATATTGCAAGGATGTGAAAGGTGGAATCTATGGCAGAAGAAAAGCAGAAAAAGTCAGAAAGCGCGAGTAAGCAAGCTAGCGAAGGTGTAGTGCTAATTGGCAAAAAACCAGTAATGAATTATGTCATTGCGTGCTTGACATTCTTCAACTCCGGCGCTCAAAAAGTTGTCGTTAAAGCCAGAGGACGAGCGATTAGTAGGGCTGTAGACACGGTTGAGTTGTTGCGGCGTGCTTTCATGAAAGACCTACAACTTAGCAACATTTCCATAGGCACCGAAGAGGTTGCAAGGAGCGACGGACAGAAGACAAACGTTTCGACGATTGAAATCACAATAACCCGGCAATAAAAGCATCCTAAATCGCTGACTAAACATATTTCCTTTTTCTTTCTCTAGATGGAGTGCTCGTTGTTATAAACTTTTGGAAAGCCTTTATGGGTTGATATAAGCACTGTAAAAATGGTGGTAGTGTGTTCGATTATCCTAAAATGGTGGTGACGCCACCAGGACCGAAAGGAAGAGAAATTGTACAGAGGGATGAGCAGCTAATTTCCCCTTCCTATAACCGTTTCTATCCACTAGTTATTGAATCGGGCAGAGGATACATCCTTAAAGATGTTGATGGAAACGAATACATCGACTTTGCCTCAGGGCTATTGTGTTTGAATGTTGGTCATTGTCATCCAAAGATTGTTGAGGCTATAAAGAGGCAATGTGACCGTTTTCTGCATGTTTCAAACGCCTTTTATTCATATGAAATCGTTAACCTTGCTGAACAGTTAGCAAATATTACCCCTGGAGAATTCGAAAAGAAGATTTTCTTTGGTAATAGCGGATCGGAGGCCATTGAAACAGCTCTTAAGCTATCAAAGTGGCACACCCGGAAATCGATTTTTATAGGTTTTATTAACGCTTTCCACGGTGGGACTTTAAGCGCCTTGGCTTTCGCCTCAATCAAGCCTAGCCAAAGGGCTTATTTCTCGCCATTTATGCCTAATGTTGCCCATATACCTTACCCTTACTGTTATCGTTGCCCATTCCAACTGTCATACCCTGAATGTGACTATTGGTGTGTAGACTTTATAGAAGAGTACGCCCTGCAAAAATACGTCCCTCCAGAGGATGCGGCGGCAATACTTTTTGAACCCATACAAAGCGATGGTGGTGTCATCGTTCCCCCGCCAGAATACTTTCGGCTGTTAAAGAAACTTGCCGATAAGCATGGTATTTTGCTTATAGCTGACGAGGTGCAGACTGGAATTGGTAGAACTGGAAAGTGGTTTGCAATAGAGCATTGGAATGTTGCGCCCGAAATTCTATGTTGTGGGGGCGCTCTGGCTTCAGGGCTGCCTTTAAGTGCAACAATTGCGAAGGCCAAAATAATGGACTGGATTAGCGGTTCCCATACAAGCACTTCCGGCGGCAACCCTCTTGCATGCGCCGCTGCTATGGCCACCATCGATGTAATCAGGGAAGAGCGGCTTTTAGATAATGCAAATAAGCAAGGCGCATATATTATGAAAAGACTCTCTGAGTTGAAAGACAAATATAGCATTGTGGGCGATGTTAGGGGAAAAGGTTTAATTATAGGTATAGAAGTCATTGATGGTGGAGAAGGCAATAAACCGTCTGCTGAGAAATCCTTTGAGATTGTTGCTCGATTATGGAAGCGGGGTGTTATCACAACTATCTGTGGTCTTTCAACCGTTAGAATTGCTCCGCCCCTTAACATAACTAGGGAGGCTATAGATGCTGCCCTTGAAATTATTGAAGATACTATAAAAGAAGTTGAAGGGGAAGACTAATCCTTTCTTAGAAGTTTGACGGTTTTGCAATAACTTCTTTTATTTTAAGGTTAAAGAAATTTGAAGAATTGGCAGGCTGTATTCTTAAAGCCGTATCTGCACCTCTAGCAGTCCCGGCTATGGCAACGATATCTCTATCTAATGGAATCAGCCCGGCATCTGCTGCCATTAAGGTTATTTCTACACATACCTTTGTTCCCTCCCCCATAATCCTAAGGGTGTTGGCAATAAGTTCTAGGGGTTGAATGGTTCCAAATTTATTTCTTATCGCCCTTTCTACACTGCTTAATGCATGGGTTCCTGTGAAAATTTTCCCACCATTCTCCAAAATTTCCTGCTTATAATTTTCTTTTAGCTCATTCTCACCTGGCCGCGTGAAGCCAAAGCAGTGAGTAACAACCACGACATTGTAACCCTTAAAAACTTTAGAGGCCTTTGCCCCTGTCTCCCCTGTTGTTGAGGCTACAACAATATCTCTTAGCCCTTCTTTCTCCATATACTTCTTCGTGATGGTCAATAGGATGTCCGTGTTCTGTCTACCTGCTTTTGGAAAGTAGACAGCATTTCTCTTGATATACTCCATCATTAAGCGCCTTCACTCCTGCCAATAGGTTTCCTTTTAAGTTCGGTGCCGCAGATTTCGCATGTTTTAGCTCCATGATTTGATGGGTATTTTCTGTAACATGCTGGACAATACCTGATCCACTTAAGTAAGGTTCGCACCCCGAATGTTGCAAGAGGCATGTATTTTATTCCCAGGTGCTTAGCCACGTTCTGTATCGCATAGTCATCTGTGGCTATCATTGGGGATAACCCCTCAGATTTGAATTGAAGGGCTAATGCTAAAACTTCAATATCCGCTGCTGATAGAACTGAGATGTCTCCTGTCGTTTTTGCAGCTGATTTAGCATCCTCTAAAAAGTGTTTTTCTGGACATTTAACCTTAAGTCTCCCCCTCTCTATTGCAGTATTGAGTCTAATATCGGTTTTGAGCTCACCTGTAAGTTCTTCTTTAACCTTTAAGGTAATATATTGTTCCTCTTTTACAGAAAATGGATCGAATCCCGCCACGAAGGCCGATGTGTCTAATATTATTACTTTTTTGTCTTGTTCAGCCGTTATACTTTCCTCCCGATCCACGGAAGAGGAGCCTGTTCTGCAGTCTATGATAAAAGTTTTCCTTAAACCTTATAAAAGCCGCCTCATTTTTTGAGCAGGTAACAGTTATCCTCGGGAGTTTGGACTCTAAAGCCCTCCTGTATGCCCCGTCTATAACCACAAGTATTTTCTTTGGTCTCGGAACCTCGACCGTTATCTTAGCGCTTGAAGGTACAACAATGGAACGCAAAACACTTAACGAACACACTGGCGTCAGGACTAGGGCATTAACTTGGGGATCGAGAATAGGGCCTCCTGCTGAAAGCGAATAAGCTGTAGAACCCGTATTAGTAGCTATTATTAAGCCGTCAGCCTGGCATGTGAGCACTTGTTCACTGTTTTTAAAAACCCTTGCGTAAAGTAACTTGACAGGCTCTCCTGCCGAAATAAGCACCTCGTTTAGTGCGTCGGGAAATGCCATGCCTTCAGCGCTTATAGCAAGTTTTGCGCATTTCTCAAGTCTATACTCTCCCTTCAGGCATTTATCGACCGCTGTAAGAGCCTCTTTTGGCGAAACTTCTGTCAGGAATCCTCGAACACCCATATTAACCGCAAGTATCGGCGTATCCGGTTTAGGAATAAACATGCATGTTCTAAGAATTGTGCCGTCGCCGCCAATGGTGATAATTAAGTCAGTCCTCATACTTTCAAGGGAGATGAATTTTCTATCTCCCTTGACTTTCCCTTTCAGGCTTTCTTCAACATAGACTTCTAGACCTTTTTGGTTCAAGTATTCCGCAATGGTTTCGACGAGTTTTAACGGCTTCTTTTTGTCGAAACGAGCCACTAAACCCACACTTTGGAACACTTTGCTCCCTTCATTGTAAACGTACGTAAGCTACCTCAATTTATATATGTGGGTTGTTTAAAATTGCTGTGGTAGATTTAGGCGGTTGGTGGTATATTTGAGCAAACCAGTTGATGTGGGTAGCTTGAAAGAGGGCGGATACATTATTATTGATGGTGAGCCATGTCGAATTGTTGAAATTACTAAATCTAAACCTGGAAAGCACGGGTCCGCTAAAGCAAGAATAGTTGCTATAGGCGTGTTCGATGGTGTAAAGCGAAGTATTGTCAAGCCCGTGGATTCTACAATAGAAGTGCCAATTATCGATAAAAGAAGCGGCCAAGTTTTTGCCATAACGCCGACGAGTATTCAAATAATGGACCTAGAAACTTATGAATATTTGGATGCGCCATACCCTGAAGAAGAGGACTTAAAGGCTAAGTTAGCCCCTGGTACTGAGATCGAATATTGGAAGATTCTCGGCAAAGTCAAGATCATGCGGACAAAATAGCTGAAAACTTATCTTTGCGTTCTACAATTAATCCTCTAGCCTATGATGCAAGAAGAGCCATCTGATTGATGAGGAAAAGAGGAGGAGAGCTGAGGCATTATTCCACTGGAATCTCGTAATCATATTTTCTTGGCAGTCGGACTTCCAGCATTCCCTTCCGGAAACGGACTTCCATTCTTTTCATGTCAACAGGCACAGGGATACGTGTTTCACAGCGGAATCTATTGAACTCGCCCCTATAATGGGTTATGCCGAAATCATCAAAGCTTACTTTCCTCTTCATCTCAGCCGAAATTTCAATGGTGTCCTTATTGATGGGCATAACTCTTATAGTGTTTTCCTCCGCGTAAGGTAGATCAACGGTCACAATAACTTCATCAGGTGTGACATAAATATCCTGTAAAGGTTCAATTGTGCATGTTTTGCAGTCCCAGCTTGGCCTTTCAAAGATAATCTTCTCAAATCTTTCGGTCCACTCTTTCAACCTTTCAAAATACTCGTCGACCATATCAAAGATGGAACGTCTCCTTTTTGCCTCCATATTGTCCCCCTCATGTTATGTACAAGGGAATGTCGAACTCCTGAGTTTTCTTCATCTTCATAAGTTCTTGCTGGGTTCTCCTCATCATATCCCTTGCTTTCAAGCGAATTTCTTCACCTTTCTCGAAAAGCTTGGATAGATCCACTTTCAACCCTGTGATATTCATTAATTGTTCTAAAACTTTAGCTGCAGCCTCTGGATCTGGATAGTTAAAGAAGCACTGTGCTAATAATGTTAAGGCTGGCACGCCCAACATTGCACAGTATTGTAACATTACTGCTTGAGGCCCAACCATATAGCCCTCTTTTAATATTTCTATGCCTTTGTCTTGAGCCATCTTTAGCACTTCTGGATTCGAGGCTGCAGCGAAAACCTTTAGCTCTTCCAGCTCTTGCCTGTCTGGGACTGGTAACCCGCTTAAAGAAATCATTAGTTTTGTGCCTTTTTCTACACCCCAATCAATCAAACTCCGCGTTATAGGGTACACTAGGTCTTCTCGAAGGGCCGTCTCTGAGACCGCTAGAAGAATTTTGTGGTTTCCAAATATTCTTATGGGCGAATGGGGCAGTCCTTCATGTAACACTGTGATTGGCGGCAGAAGGGTAGAGTCTGCATATGCAACTTCTTTTAGGCTAAGTTCTGTTATCAGATGAGAGGCTGCAATGACTCCTACTAAACCTACATCAGGAAACCCAAAAATCATTGTTGTTCCTTTCGGTATCTGCTCCCTCTCAATAATCCTGATTATCTCCTTATACAAAGCATGCATCTCCTTTGAGTGTTATGTCCGCCTGTTGTAAAAATTTTGCGGGTTCCCTTTAATCGTGATGCATAAATTTCTCAATAGCATCTAGAATTTTCTCTATCTTGTAATATGCCTTGATATCTTTCTGCCAATCCGCTGGTAGATTTCGCTTAAATCTTCCAGCGGCGCGACCATCCATTATAACTATTACACCCCTGTCTTCAGGGCTGCGTATGAGTCTTCCAGCGGATTGGGCTAAGGCATTAAGGCATGGAATGGTGTTTGAATATTTAATAGCCTTTCTCCCAAATTTTTCTCTAAAATACTTGTATAATGCTGTTTGAAGCTCCGTCTTTTTCGGAAACGGCAATCCTACAATAATTACTGCCGATAGCATGCTTTTACCTTCTTCCGTCATGTCAACACCCTCGCTAATTTTTCCTCGGGCGACGCCAAAAACTGCACATCGCTCATGTTGCTTTAGAAAGTCTAGTACCTCTGAAATTTTTGTACTTTTTTCCTCAAAGAGTGTCGGCAAAGTCCAAGTCACCTCTTCAGCAACCTCCCGCATAACCTCATAGGAAGGAACGTAAACTGCTACCCTGCCCGCGGAGACCCGGATTATTTTAGTTAGATGGGCTGCCACTCTTTTCCATTGAAGCTTGTTTCTCTTCTCAAACTTTGTTGTAACAGATTTATCTATAAGAATGAGTCTATTTTCCGCAGGGAAAGGGCTTGGCAATTCTAGGCTTCGGCAACGCGTCTTGTTTATTCCTAGAACGTCTATGTAATAGTCTGGATTCCAGAGGGTACCGGACATCAGTATTGCAGAGCGCAGTTCGTTTATAACACTCGCAGAAAAAGATGGATCCAAGCATCTTATCCCAAGCTTAACCCTTTTCTTTCCACTTCTGCTCACTTCAACTTTGACATACCTTACATAACTCGCGCCATTATTGTTCATCCAATCCAAAATGAACTCTGCGCAGCGTGAAAGGTAAGAAACTGGGCTTTTACCCAGTTCTACTCTTTTTTGTCTGACATCCTCTCCTCTCTCGGCAAGCTCAATAACGATTTCTTTGAATTTTTCGGCATTTACCGCAAGTTTCTTTGCTAACGCATTAACTAGAGTATCTTTTTCGATTAGGTGCTCAACTTCAGTGCCATATATCTTATAAGTGCGCTTTCCCAAGTCAGCCATAACCTCTCCGAGTGCATCAAGAAGGCTGTAATCGTCAATATGGAACGTTTCAACCTCTTTTCTTGCAATTCTCACGGATTTTGAGGAAAGCTCGTCTGAAAGAATCCCTGCAGCGTAATATGGTAGACTATGCGCCTCGTCAAATATACAGTTAATTTCTCTAGTTTTTATTCCAGCTCTTCCAAGAATTGATCCTCGAATTGCGTCCACAAGTATGTAATTGTAGTTGCCAACGATTATATCCGCGTGTTTCGCCAAGATCCTTGTAATTTCGTATGGGCATAGCGCATAATTGCTGCAGAGTTCATATACCTCCTCTGGCATGACGGACCCTATACTCTTAATTCTGTCTACAATTTTCTGGGTAAGCTTGCTTGTCCTCCATCCATCATAAACTCTGTTGTAGTATTCGCATGTATTACCAAAAAGTCCACTTTTAAGCCCCCTACAATAGTACAGGAAATCCCTATAGCTTATGCCGCTGATTTTCGGGTCTCCATGGACTTGGGGGCACATTTCCTTCTTGCTTTTAAAAATTGATGCGACAAAACTGACACCGCAAGTATCTTTAATGTTTTTGAGTTCCCGCGAATAAATCTCCAGCTGATTTTTTGTCCTAGTTAACACTAGAAGCCTTCCTAGGTTAGGATTAATCTTTCTTGCGGCAAAGAAGGCTGTTAAAACGGAGATAGATTTCCCCGTCCCACAAGGAGAACAAAGTAGGCCTATCCTCCCTTCCATCATAACTTCATAGGTAAATCTTATAGCATCAAATTGAAATGGGCGAAAGTCTGAGTACGGAAAAAACTCCTTAATTAAGCCTCTTAAATCAGCCTCCGTTCTAATTGGAGGTTTGCAGTCGGGCTCTTTGAAAAGTAACGCTCCGCAGTCTTTGCAATAATGGATCTCTAAATGCTCATTAGGCGAAGAAACTTTTCCACATCTTCTGCAGAAGTAGCTTGTTCCCATTAGAATCAATGAAATATAGGTGAAGACCTGTTAAAGGGTTTCCCTACAGAATTGTAAATAACTAAAAATGTATTTAAGAGGGGTGGCATTCTAAATCTGGAGACAGTTATGGCATTAGAAGGGTTAGGTTCGGCACTTCGCGAGACATTAAGGAAGATTTTCCGGGCTCCTGTTGTAGATGAAGCAGCTATTAAAGAGCTTGTCAGAGGCATCCAACGTGCTTTGTTACAGGCTGATGTTAACGTTCAACTTGTTCTTAACATATCCAGGCAAATTGAAGATAGGGCCCTTAAAGAAAAAGTGCCTCCAGGCGTTTCAAGACGTGAACACGTAATTAAGATCTTGTACGAGGAATTGACCAAGTTTCTAGGGGATAAACCTGTCCCATTAAAGGTAGAGCCTGGGAAAAGGAAGGTTATAATGCTTGTGGGTATTCAAGGTTCTGGGAAAACTACCGCCGCCGCTAAGCTTGCAAGATACTTTCAGAAGAGAGGTTTAAAGCCAGCGCTTATTTGCGCAGACACATATCGACCTG
>CAZZKO010000012.1:0-1582 GCA_964654925.1 uncultured Candidatus Bathyarchaeia archaeon | reverse complement strand
AATTGAGATCCAAAGCATTGGATACAAGGAGCGATGCGCATCTATCCCTAAAAGAATTTGTAGGGTTTCTGGTTTCATCCTTAAAGTATACGTGAGAAAGCCCCGTGTCCTTAGCTAACCGTCTAGCCCGATGAAGAGGGGGGCGACCCGCCCCAAGAGGAATTTGTAGGGTTTCGGGTGTCATCCTTAAAGTATACGTGAGAAAGCACCATGTGCTTAGCTAACCGTCTAGCCCGATGAAGAGGGGTACCACCCTCCCCAAGAGAAACTGCGCTCTTGACTTCAGGTAGTAGTGGTTTGAAGCGCCAAAAGGAAAAGACTCCGGCAAAACCGCTTGTCTTAAGCTTGTCATAATCATAGCTGTACTCCAGCAATCCTCCGCATTTTTGACAACGATAACTATGCGGAGTATCTGAAAACTTTTCTCCACAATCAGTACACTTTAAAAGAGTCATGGTTTTACCGCTCTATATCGAATTGTACTGATCAAGCCTTTCAGTTTTACTAAATTAGACTTCTAGTGAGGGTAAAAAGGCTAACGCTTTCTTTAAATTTGTGATCGTTTCGGAATCCAGTTCCTCATCGTCAGCTTCCAGAGTTTCTATTTTAATAACTTCGCTGATAATTTATAAGCTTAATCTGTTTTCAACTATGATTCGCAGCCCGGCATTCCTTGACTCTTCAACTCGAAAATTGCAGGAAAAAACGTGAAAACCAAAAGGAAAAAGAACATAGCCATAGTATTGGTGTCGAATTCTGAATTGGAATCATACATTACCGCTATATCTATTGCATAACCGTTCCGACCTAGCGTTAACTTCCGTTACCAGGATTTCAACGAGCACCTGAACTGCTTCGCCCCTCTGAACCACAAATAAACGTTAAACTTAAGGGGTAAAAGGAAACTAGCCAAAGAATGCCCAATAATGGTTAACGGTCGCGCTGATAAATTCTATGGAACAACCGAAGAAATTTGCAGCTGAAGAAGTGAAATAATGGAGGAGGACATTCCAAAGCAAGCCTAAGATGCTGCCTACAATAGGGACGACGATTTTTCTTTTCAAGGATCCATTTAACAAGAAAATAGAGAAAATTAGAAGGAAATCTGAAACGCTAAAGGAGTGAAGAAGTTCACACCGACTTATAAGGGGACTGACTGCAAAACAGATAATAAAAGCTAAGCTGAAGCCTAAAACTGAATGTCTAGAACTCCCCCTTCCATTTCATAAAAAGTTTTATGAATTTGTCGAAATATAAAATTTAAGCTAAAGATTTATCAACACAAGCAACGCTTCTCTAGGATAACCTTGTCCAACACGGTTGTTAGAGCCTGAAATACTTCATTCTCTGTTAAGTTTTCCGTGTCCAAAATCAGGTGAAACGGCGTGAAATCCTCACCTAAACTGAATCCATAAAGTTCGCGGTATATAGCCTTAGTCCTCTCTTCCTTGCTCTTAAGGGCTTCTAAGGCTTTTTCGAAGCTTATGCCACCCCGCTTGCCCCCCCTCTCAGCCCTTTTATGCATCGACGCCTCCAGCCATATTTTAAAGCCATGTTTCAGAAGCCACGGCATAGTCCAACT
>CAZZKO010000011.1:0-8497 GCA_964654925.1 uncultured Candidatus Bathyarchaeia archaeon | reverse complement strand
CGGAGTGTTGGGCAGTCTGAGGATATTTTGCCTCATGCGGTTGACGTTATGCATGTTTGTATTCCATGCGTTGATAAAGAGGATTTTGTGAAATGCGTTGTGGATTATGTGGGGCGTTTTAAGCCTAAACTTGTGATTGTTGATAGTACTGTTGCGCCTGGCACAACTGCGGAAATTCATAAGCGTCTTAGTGGTTCATGTTTTGTGGCGCATTCGCCTGTGCGTGGTGTTCACAAAGGCATAGAGTATATGAAGTGGGAGTTGAAGCGTTGGACAAAATATGTTGGCGGTGTAAATGAGGAGTCAGCGGAAAAAGCCAAAGAGCATTTTGAGAAGTTTGGGTTGAAAACGAAGGTTTTGAAGGGTTGTTTAGAGACGGAGTTGGCTAAGCTTTTTGAAACCACTTATAGGGCTTGGATGATTGTGTGTTTCCAGGAAATGCATAGGATTAGTAGACATTTTGGAGCTGATTTTGACAGTGTAGTGGATTTTATAGAGGACACTCACCTTGTTAGACTGGATAGACCGGTTATGTTCCCCGGAGTTATCGGCGGACACTGTCTAATTCCGAATACGGAACTGCTTCTGGAGGCCTATGATTCGGAATTTTTGCGGCTAATATTAAATTCTAACAAGAAAAGGAAAGAGGAGATGATGAATGAGGATGTTAAAAGGGAAGTTGAAAAAATTGCGCAGAGAACGGAAAGATTAGAAAGTAAACTCTTGAAAAGAAATATAACGTGCACACAAAATTAGGGAAAAAGCGAGGTAAACTTGAATTTTCCGCTCGAGAGTTAAGTGGGCTAAGAATTAATATTGTAAAGATGATATAATTTTGTTTGGAAACACTAAGTTTATGTAAGGGACTCGTAATGTTACAAATACCAATAATAAATTTTTTATCTAACTTTATTTCCTCGTGAGAGGATGAGGATGGAATTAGTCAGCATTGTCATTCCCGCATATAACGCTGAAGGATATATAAAGGATGCTTTAAAATCATGCTTTAATCAAACATATAGACCAATTGAGATTGTAGTTGTTAATGACGGATCAACAGATAACACTGTAAATGTTGTTAATAGCCTATATGCTTCTATTACGGATAGTAGAGTAACATTAAAAGTAATAGACATCAGTGAAAATAAAGGTGCTGCTAATGCATTAAATGTTGGTTTCTCAAAAGCAGAAGGAGATTATATTTGTTGGCTTAGTGCAGATGATATAATTATAGATAAAAAGAAAACGCAAAAACAAATAAACTATATGAAGAAAACGGGAGCGCTTTGGAGTTATTATAAAAACTTTTTCACAGGCTTAACTTTTCAAAATGCAAAATTTGTGAGAAGCAGCTATCTACCCAATATGCATTTTTTAGATCCTTTATTTATTACATCACATGATCTGCGATTAATGATTTTATTATTCAGAAATCCTATAAATGGGAGTTCAATCATGATCAGAAAAGATTGCATAGACTCTTTCGGACAGTTCGACCCTATCACAAAAAATGTTGATGGGGACGGCGATCTTTGGTTGCGTTATAGCGCGTTAAAGCTTAAGCTCAAAGTTTTGAACGATGCAACAGTTTTTTACAGACAACACCCCACTCAAACCTCAAAGAAAATAACCTCAATGATTTATGGATGCGAATTGACTAGAATGAGAATGTTATTGTCCCTATATAAAAAGGGAGCGTTGGCGAACCTTATTAAAAAGTTTACCCCATTCTTTCCGGCTATTTTTGCGGCTAAATTACATCTCAAAAGACCTTTTGTTTCAGAGTTTCTTTTTAAGTATATATTAAGTGACAGAAAAAAATTCAGCAAAATTCTTCTTAAGCTTGCTAGAAGAGCGCTGAAAGATTCAGAAAGACGTATACGTGATCTTATGCTGAATAGAAACAAATTTTTGGAGGATCTAGAAGTATACATGAAAAGTCCTGTGTTTAAAGAGTTTGAAGCGATTTACTTTAAAGGGTAAGTTAGTATGGAGAAGATTATTGTAATAGGCGGTAGCGGATTTATAGGTCAAGCGATACAACAGTGCGTTCTCGGTCAAAAGAAAAAAAACAGTTTTGTTTTTAGTTATTATTTGCACCCAGAAAAAATTAATGATAATTTGGAAAAAATTCAAATAAATCTACTTCAACCGAATACAATTAAATTGGTTAAAGATTATCCAATAGCACTTTACGTAGCAGGCAGCGGGGATCATAGATTAGCAAGCATATCACCTTCATTAGATCTAGAGTTAAATGTTAAAACATTCCTTAATTTTTTAGAGCAGTTTAAAGGAAACCTTGTATTACTGTCTTCTCAAGCAGTATATTATGGTCTTAAAGGTGAAATCTCTGAAGATGTTAAGCACCTTCCAACGGTGCCTTATGGATTATCAAAAAAAGCAATAGAGGCTTACGCGGAGTATTTTTTTATGAAGAGAAAACTATCGAAACTTTGGATACTTAGATTAATGTATGCGTTTGGAGAAGGAGAAAAAGAACAAAGGCTGATTCCAAGATGTGCAAGAGCAGCCTTAACCGGAGAAAAAGTCATCATTTTCGGAAAAGGAAATTCACTTTTAAACCCTCTTCCTTCCTCGTTTGTCGCTGAAATATTAATAAAAGCTATAGAGCACATTAAAAACGAGGAAGATGGATTTTTTGAAGTAACTAATTTGAATTATCCAAGAAAAGTTAGGGTTATAGATGTTGTTAGATTCTTGCAGAGTATAAAAAATTTTAATTATACCATCAGCAAAAAAAGAGAAGAGATGCCTATAGAATTTTATGGTAGTATTAAAAAAATATGTACTTACATGAAAAAATGGAACGTTCAGTTTCCGGATTTAGGTATTAATTTAAAAAGATATTTCACTAAGCTTACTAAGGGGACGTAAAATGGTAAGGATATTGATAACTGGAGCTTTAGGATTTATAGGCACTTTTTTAGTTCCATACTTGAGAGAACAAAATTACGATGTTATTTCTACCGACGTTCATATCAGAGATTATGACGATTACATAAGGGCGGACATAACATCTTTCGAAGATCTTTATAGGGTTTTCAGTAAAAATGACATTGATATAGTGATTAACATGGCTGGAGAAGTTGGAAGAATTGTTGGTGAAGAGCATCCGCAGAAAATGATATATGTAAATAACATAGGATTAGTAAATCTAATTAAACTTTGCTTGGATTATGATTGTAGATTAATACACTTCAGCACGTCTGAGGTCTATGGGCGTCTTTTTGATGAAAATAAGCCCGTTAAAGAAAACGACCTTGAAAAAAAAGGGACAGTTTTTATTACTACTAACGTATATGCATTGAGCAAACTTTTCGGAGAAGCGCTGATAAAACATTACGTGGAGAATTATAATTTAAATGCCTTAGTGATAAGACCATTTATGATATATGGCCCAGGAGAGTACCCATCAAAATATAGAAGTGCCATAACTAATTTTGTATATTCTGCGCTTAAAAAGGAGAAAATAACTGTACATAAAGGAGCACAGCGGGCATGGTGTTACGTTTCAGACTTCGTTAAAGGGGTATCTTTAGTTTTAAGGTATCCCTCTTTAGGGAAGTATGAAGCATTTAACATAGGATCAGAGGAATATCACACAATGGAGGAGACTGCCAGGATAATTATTGAAGAAGTTGGAGGTAGATATGACCAGATTGAAATAATTGAGCCTCCAAGAAAATTTCTAAGCCTTACAAAAAAATTTTCTATTGAAAAAATTAAGTCCCTTGGTTATAAACCTCAAATATCATTAAGGGACGGTATTCGTCGGGTAGTTGAATGGCAAAGACAAGAATTATTTTCGAAAAGCATCCCCAGGAATATTGATTCACGCGCGGAATAAAACCTAAACCTTCATGTCATAACGCCCAAACAGCATATTTACAATTAAACTTCTTTGAATAAACTAATAATTTCTTTAATGAGTTTTTGTTTTCTCGCCATTAGGGAAAAATGCTTCTTTATCCTTTCTCTTGCTAATTTTCCTTTATTGGACTTTAATGCCCTTCTAATGACATCTGCAATAGTCTTTGGGTCACCATATGGAACATAGAAGCCAGTATCACCAACAACTTCTGGAATAGCATACTTATCAGTGACAACTGGCACACAGCCACACGCCATAGCCTCAGCCAATGCAACGCCAAAACTTTCATGAGCCGAAAGCTGACAATACACCTTAGCTTTTCCATAGAAATCTGGCATAAAATCATGCGGAACATAACCAGCAAATGTCACGTTGGAACTCGCCATCTTCTTGAGAAGCGCTATTGAGACGTCATCGTATTTTCCGACTAAGATAAACTGAACATTAGGCAAGTAAGCCGATGCCCTAACAAAAGTATCCAAACCTTTTAAATTTATCGTTCTCTCACTTATGCTATAGGCCACCGTCACGACTAAATTCTCTTTTCTGCCAGATGATCTAAACTTTTCAACGTCCACCCCATTATAAACAACCGAAATTCTCCTAGGCTGAGTAAAACGTAACGCCTCTTTAAAAGTGGACTTGGAAACTGCCAACACTTTAGTCGCGTTTCTCAAAACAAATTTAACCTTGACACGTCCAAACGGTGAAAGTAAGCTTCCGTAACCTATTTCTGGAAGGTAAGCTACCTCATACCCGCCCAAAACCACAACCGACTTCTTTCTCAAGAGTATAGAAAACAAGACTATAAAAAAGGCGTTTGTGCCAGCGAACCATGTATAAACCAAGTCAGCATGTATTACGCCAACAAAAAGTCTTAAAATATTCAGAGGGTTTCTAAAAGTTGGAATTTGCAAATTCTTTACATCAAAATGCTTCTTAAGAATCTCCAAATCGCAACGGACAAAACTAGATAACCGATAATAAACAAATAAAATTTTAATTTTCATTCTTCTTCGAGACATAGTCATTACCATCCAATTTTAAGAACCAGTGTCAAATAACTGTTATTTAAGAATAGCAATACATTAAATTAAAGGTGAGAATAGTGAATATAACATTAGTTGTTGGTGCTCGCCCCCAAATCATCAAGTCTGCGCCTTTCATTCACTTGGCGAGCCAAGACTCCCAAATCAGCCTAAGCATAATCCACACCGGTCAACATTACGATTACGAGATGACAAAAATATTCTTTGAAGAACTAAGCCTTCCAGAACCAGTGGCGAATTTAAATGTTGGAAGCGGAACCCACGCCCAACAAACAGCAAGAATAATGCTTCGTCTAGAAAAGCTATTGCAAAGGCAAAGGCCAGACCTTGTTGTGGTTCCAGGAGACACAAACTCTACGCTAGCCGGCGCCCTAACAGCGGCAAAACTGCATATTCCAGTAGCCCACATAGAAGCAGGAGCAAGAAGCTACGACATACATATCACAGAAGAAATAAACCGACGCCTCACAGACCACTGCTCAACGCTGTTGTTCACGCCAACAGAAAACTGCACAAAAAACCTCTTAAAAGAAGGCATAAGTAAGGCGAAAATCCACCAAACAGGAGACACCATGTACGACGTACTAATCCAACAACTACCAAAAGCAGAAAAAACCAAAATCCTAGAACAGCTAGGCCTAACGCCAAAAAACTACGCCCTACTAACAACCCACAGACCGAAAACCGTAGACAATCCGGAAAACCTAAAAAACATTATAAAAGCCATAATAAGGCTTAACCAACTAACCATAGTTTTCCCAGCCCACCCAAGAACCCAAAAACAACTCCGCAAAACAAGGCTTCTTAAAAAACTGGAAAAACAAAAACACATAAAAATCACCAAACCCCTAGGCTACCACGAAACAATAAAACTAATAAAAAACGCGGCGCTAGTCCTAACAGACTCCGGCGGAATGCAAAAAGAGGCCTTCTGGCTAAAAACACCATGCATAACACTCCGCGAAAACACCGAATGGCCGGAAACAGTACACTTAGGAGCAAATCGCCTAGTAGGAACAAACACACAAAAAATAATAGGGGAAGCCTCTGAAATTCTGGAAAAGAGGGATGAAATATCTGGGAAGCTCAAAAAATTGCCAAATCCCTTCGGAGATGGAAAAGCCTCACAAAAAATAATAAAGGTAATTAAAGCTTTCCAGAAACAATCAAATTAAACATCTCCAAAATCCTTTTTTCAGAATAATCCTCCCAAGTTCTGCGCTTTGGCCTAGGAACCTCGCCACGTAAAGCCCTCAAAATACCATTGGCCATTCCATCTTCCCTTACCAACAGATATTCGCTGGATTCTGCAACACCACAAGCAACAATAGGCTTTTCAAAAAACATATATTCAGAAAGCTTGCTGACACCTTCTTCATTGTAATAAACTGAGAAAGGAGACTTATGCCTAGGCGCAATACAAACATCCGAAGCTTCAATGAAATTTGGGATGTTCCAATGAGGTTGCCAACCAAACAATCTAACCCGTTTAGGATATCTCTCCGCAAAAGCTTTTAGCGTCTCATAAAATGGTCCATCGCCGACGATCCAAAACACAACCTTCGCGTCTTCCCTAAACACCTCCTCCATAATTTTGGGAAGCAGGTCAGCACCCTCAACACTCGTTAACTTACCCACAAACAAAACAACCTTATCATTTGCACCATAACTATAACGCCGCCTAAACTCTACCCTTGGAACCATGTTTTTCCCGAAGCTTTCCAGCGGATAATTTGGAATAACAAAAGTTGGTTTTCTATAATTCTTAACACGCTCAAAAAGCCTGCTGGTAGTCAAAGTGATAATCCAAGCATACTTTAGAGCGACGCGCTCAAGAAACGACGTAAATCTCTCCCAAGGACCCCTTCCAAACTCTTGAGCTACCTCTATAGCCCACGGGGAACGATACTCCAAAATGTAACGCTTCCGCCGTAAAATCAAAGGGAAAGCCAAAACATCAGGACAATTAGCAACCCAGAACAAGTCAGCATGAATGAAAAAAATTTGGAAAATCACAGCAAAATAGTTAAAAAATGCAAAAAACAAACGTCCAAGCTTACCACCACGGTACACAAATCTAAACTTAGGAATCATGACACTAAACTCTACATTCCCACACTTTTTTAGGCTATAAGCAATTTTTTTTATTCGAGGATATTTTGTAGGATCTAATGCCACATACACTACACGCAAAATTTTCACCTCATTTTAAAAACTCAAAATCTTCTCAGCAAGTTTCTCAGCGCCATCTTTAAACACTGGAAGACTTCTCCCTTTTGCTTCTTCAATAGCCTTCAGCAAGTTCTCTAATTTTACGTCCCAAATAAAAACCGCATTGACCTTCTTTGCAAAAATTTCAGCATCCGACTTACCAACAGTTCTTTTTAATTCTGGATTAAGAACCATAACCATTGGCTTTTTATAGATCACAGCTTCAAGAGCTGTGTAGCCGAAATGCGTAATCACCACCTCAGCGCCAGCGACGAGTTCATAAAACTTGGCGGAATATTCTAGAATTTTCCATTCGGGATGCCGCTTTCTGTAAGGTTCTGGGCTGACTTTCCCGGTTTGCAGAACTACATTTTTGAGATTGCTTTCGGCGATCACATCAAATAGACGTTTATGTCCCAGTGTACCGCCTGTTACGAGTATGTATCCCCCGTTCCAAGGTTCAATTTCAGGCTTAGGAATCAACGGACCCACAACAATACCCCTCCTTAACAATTTTTTCTGCTCCTCCCAGTGTAGTGCAGTAAATGCTGAAAAGGGCTGGAGTAAAAGAGCGGATTTCGAAGCCTTAGTAAATCGAACAGAACTTTCTATATTAACTATGGGTATACCTTTCATCCATGCGTAGAAGCATGGTGGTATGCAGAAGTTGCTGCCGGTGCTCACAACAACATCAAAATCGTGGGAAACTTTTTTGGAAGCTTCAACAAAAGCCCTCATGAGTCTTGGTATAAATTCTCTATTTGGCGTTTTGGCTTCCCTAGGTTTGAGGAGAAAGTCTACAGCGCCAAACTTGCTCAGCCTTTCAAAGCTTAATTTGTCTCCTTCAGGAACCAAGAAGTGCAAATTCGCTTTGCCATAAAGCCTCTGGGCTAAGGCATAACCATACGCTGTGTGGCCGCCCCCACCCGCCAAAATCAACACGTTCTTAGACGTCAATTTAAGCCTCTTCCGCAGGAGTCATTTATTCAACTACATAACAGCACAGGTATTTAAAAAGCATTAAGTGTTTTTAAAGTCTAATGCCATTCTGGGCAATGCGTTTTGCGGCAAGAAATGAAAAAGATAGTGGGCATAAGCGTATCGTAACATTTATTAGCTCGTAAGATACGGATTTATTCGGTGAATCAGAAAAATGGAAAAAAGTCGAGTTGGCTCGAAGGGTGAGCTATTTCCCCCAAAGGAGATTAGGGAAAAACTAGGCCTTAAAGCTTACACAAGGGTGATATATAAAGTTGAAGATGGAAGACTCATAGTTGAGCCCGTGCCAAGCATCGAAGAAATTTTAAAGGAACCCACCTTCGTTGAAGTAAACCTAGAAGAG
>CAZZKO010000010.1:0-2388 GCA_964654925.1 uncultured Candidatus Bathyarchaeia archaeon | reverse complement strand
CCTGTTACCCATAACAAAATAATAGCTGTCCTCTGGAAATCTATCCAAGCTTTTGTTGCAGGAATCGCAGACAGGGTTTAGGGGAATATCAATCCCGCGTGAAAGCTCTTCTGCCTTTGCCTTCCAATATGCTTTTAATATCTCTTTCTCGTCCATTTCTTTCCCAATCTCCTGTTCCTTGGATTTCATGGGGTAATCCTTCGCCTGTTCTTTTAATGGGACTATAGCAGCTTGATCCGAAAGCGCCTTTCCCGAATCTGCTCTGGATGCTTTTTCCTCCAACGTACGACCGCAGAACGAGCAGTAGCGTGCCAATTCTGGTAGCTCCTTTCCACATCCGGGGCAAATGTTGGCAATTCTTTTGCCACAGTTAGGACAGAATTTGGCATCCTTGGGCAGAGGAGAGCCGCAAGATTTGCAGGCTGAAGTTACAGCTGATGGTGGTGCAAAGGATTCCCTATGCTTAATTTGAGCAGAAACAAGCCTGTTAACACCAGAAACAATCTCATTTATCGCCAATGCTCCTAAGGCTATGAAGATTAAAAATAAACCAAGCCAAATACTAAAGATTTCATCAGGTAAGAAAGAAGTGGCTACAACTGCATACCAAGTCAGCACGAAAAACAGAAAAGGTCTTTCAGAAACAAAAGGAAGGTTGAGCTTGTGATGGCGCAGATAGGCGTTGTAGTTCTTCGCCCAGCCGTAAATGGCGACATATACCCAATAAATATTCCAAATAGGAATTAAAAAGAAGCCTACTGCACGCCCTGGCGTAACCTTAATCCCAGGCTTACTCGTAGCTCCTTCCCACTGGATCGCCTTCCAAGCTTTATATATGAGCAAGAAGAAAACTGAGAGCCAGCAAATTGCGGGAAAGATTACGACTAAGGTCCATTCGGGCCATCCTTCGACCCATGCGGCAACATAGATTAAAAGAATTATAACAGAACTAATTATAAATGAGAGCATGTAGAAACTGAGCGATAATCTCGTGCTACTCATTCTTCTCACCTCCGTTTAAAACATACCCGGAGTATTGGGCCAATTACACCCCAAAAAATGACGGATATAGCTGCTGCAATAATTAGCGGAATTCCAAGCATCTGCCAGAGCGCAACAGCCGTTACCAGCATAAGTAAATATAGCAGCATTATCCTCCCTCAGCGCAGGTCTGGAAACTCGCTCGCGGGAACATTCTCAGTCGCCGCATTCCCTCCAACTACCCCGTAGAGTGTAACCTCGTAGATGGTGTACGTATCGTACGTAGTTATAAATTCAATTGGATCCTCAAAACGCTCAAAAGAGGCATTTTTTGTAAATCTACCCTGTTTTTCATCCCAGTCTTCTCCTAAGGAGAAATAAAGCTCGTATAGGCCGTCTTTAATACCTTTGATAGTAAAGGAATCTCCGGCCCTGATGTAAACGGATATTAATGGTGATTTGGATCCGATAAGGGTGAGAACAGTCACAGCATCCTTTTCGTTTAGCTGATTCTTAATTGTAAGTTCCCCATAGCCGTTTCTCAGGGAGTCCTTGATATAAGTCCCCGTAGAAAGCCTTTTTGGAGTTGCGGTTGGAGTTGGGGGTGGTGTGGTGGCTGGGAGTGGTGTAGTGGTTTTTGTGGATGCGTCCATTGAGCTTGGCGTTGATGTGCTGGTATGATCAACTGATCCCTCCTCCATTAGCCTTAGACATCCAGAAAACAATGCTATTCCCATGAGAGCTAGTAGCAGAACCAGTTCTGCTTTTGCCCTCTTCATATTTTACACTCCAATATTTTGCCATGTCAGGTCAATGCAGTTTACAATGCAGTTTAAAAATTTTTCGATTACTCAATCAAGAACATTATTAATGGGGGCTAAATCAGCCCCAGATCCTTCAAGACGGATTTTAGCTTTTCTGTCTTCTCCGCAGACAGCTCAACCAAAGGCAGCCTTGGTTTTCCACTCGCCAATCCCATGAGCTCCATGGCTTTTTTAACAGGAATCGGGTTCGTGTCGATGAAAAGCGCATCGAAAAGTGGCGAAAGCCTGTGGTGTATCTCGATGGCCTTTGCAATGTTTCCCTCCTCGAAGGATCTAACAAGATCCTTCATCAGGTGCGGAGCAACGTTTGCGGCGACGCTGATAACTCCCTTGCCACCAACCGCTAAGATCGGGAGTGTGAGAAAGTCGTCGCCCGATAGAACGACGAAATCCTTTTTCCTGACGGTTCTTATTATGTCAGAAACCTGCTTCAAATTCCCACTCGCTTCCTTAACCCCGACAATGTTGTCGATCTCAGCAAGCTTGGCCATCAGCTTTGGCGAAACATTTATTCCTGTTCGCCCGGGAATGTTGTAAACTAAGAGCGGTATTGAAACTTCTCTTGCAACGGCCTTGTAGTGCT
>CAZZKO010000009.1:0-16137 GCA_964654925.1 uncultured Candidatus Bathyarchaeia archaeon | reverse complement strand
GGCCTCCTTAGCCGCAAGGGCTATCATGCTTGTTCCAATCTTGTTTATTACGTTGCCTTCTGAAGTTATGGCGTCAGCTCCTACAATCACCATATCGATTTTATTCATGAAGAACCTTGCGGCTGAATCGACAATGAGTGTTGTTTTTATGCCAGCCTCAACGAGTTCTCTTGCGGTTATTCTTCCCTGCAGGAAAGGCCTTGTCTCCGTGCAGAAAACCTCAAAAGACTTTCCATTTTCCCTAGCTTTCCTTAGCACGTATGTCACCGTGGAGGAGTGACAGTGGGTTAAAACAGTTGTGCCTTCGCGTATTCTTCTGGAGCCTATTTCAGCTATCCTCTCCTTTGACTCCTCTAGAATTTTGAGGAAATGTTTAGAAGCTTTAGAGACAGCCTCCGCAAGTTTTATAATGTCGGCTTCGCCGCTTCTTTCGGTTTGGCCCATCAGCCATCTTATGGCATTTCTCATTAGAGGTTCGGTTGCCCTTGAGGCGAAGAGAATTTCCTTTGCGGCTATAAGCTCTTTCATAAACTCCTCCTTGCTTTTTGCCTTTGATTCCTTTGACAATTCTTCTATGGCTTTTATTGCGGCGATAGCTATGTTCCTTGCCCCTCGAATTTCAAGTCTATTTATTTTATCTGCAGTCGCACGAACAGCGTCCATAATGATCCCCACACCCTTAGATATTCCCGTTTTACAAGATATTAGTTACTAAATCTTGGAAAATTATTCTTTATTAGAGGCGAATACAATTTTAAGGATGATCTATTCGCTCAGGGAGAAATGATGCCTTTCAAGGATAAGTGTAAGCTTTGTGGAAGGGTTCTTGCCTATGGCTATCTTAGACGATGCTGGAAATGTGGTCAATACTTCTGTTTGGACTGCATGGTTCCAGATGTTTCCACAGGCGACACTCAAAGAATGACTTGTCTGAACTGTGCAAGAAGGATGGTTTCGCCTAAAGTCGAGAACAAGTATGCACGACTTACAAGCTATTTAAAGTTTAGAAAAGCTTTCACCGATAGCGTCAGGCTTACATTGGCACAGATAGATGGGATAATAGGCGACAATCTTCCAATGGAAGCCTACCGCTCCAATGATTGGTGGGCTAACTCCCCTAATAGAATCCATTCAAAGGCCTGGATTGAAGCAGGGTGGAGAGCAGTGGAGGTTAACCTTAAGGAAGGGTATGTGGTTTTCAAGAGAATGGAAAACTCTCCAAGGACAAGTATTACTAAAGAGAGAAGTGAAAATCTTCCGGAAAAGCCCTTTCAGCCTGTCCCAGCGCGAATAAAAAGGATGCGGAAGCCCTCCAAGACGAAGCTGGCGAAACTATACGCCAGAATAAAGAACATAGAGCGGCAGAGGCGAAACTGGTTAAAAAGGTGAGAAGGAGTAAAGGTATGAACCTAAAAAAAGATTTATTCACCCCGATAAAATATACAAATGCCAAATGGGCGGCCGTCGTCTAGTCTGGTTAGGACACAGAAAGCCCAGAAAAGGCATGTGGAGGCCTTCCAAGCCTGCGATCCCGGGTTCGAATCCCGGCGGCCGCACCATCCGATGGCAACCTACGGTTTCCATTCCTTCCCTTTTTGTGAAAGCAGTTTGTTTTTGGCTTTTTTGTTTGATTGGAGCTTGTGGAAAGCTTGGATTGGGCTTGTTTAGTTGGGTGGTATTAATACTGGTATTAATACCGATGTTGAGGCTCACGTTTATGCTTATGTTTATTAGCTGGTTTATGAGCTGGCTTATGCTTATGCCGTTTTGTTGGGCTAAGGTTTTAAGCTGGTTGTGCAAGCTTTTAGGGACAATGATGTGGGTGTAGCCTTGCTTAGTCATCTCCATTCAGCCTCCAGCTATACATTTAATTTAGCGACTTCTGGTTTTTAAATGGCAGTAAGAAATTTTCTGTAATGGTTTTGCTAAAAGTTACCATATGTGTTTATCTAATGGACCTTTTATTTTTGGTTTGAAGCCTTCGCATACATCGTTTTCTGGGTTCACATAATCCTATTTTGTGGCACCAATATTTATCCTCCATTGAAAAGTAGTCTATGAAGCGGCATTCTCGGCATTTATGGGTTGGCAGGTCTGGTTTTCCTCTTTTTTAATTCTTCGTGTTCCATTATGGCACATGTCATGCAAACATATTTGTTTGGCATTTTCAGGCTTCGAAACATCTTGGCGCCTTCAGCAACCGTCATGTCGCACCGTGGGCAAACGGTCATTTTCCTGACAGTTATAACGTCTGTCTCTGACAATGCTTATCAGGTTGTGTAAATTCATGTCGGTCAATTATCCGTTTTGAATCACAAAGGTAGATTCTTATTCAATGGAATTCAGAAGCATGTTCATGTTAAGTTTAAAAAAATAAGGGGTTTAAAAGAACGCTCATTTTTATGTGAACTCATAAAAATTGCAATGTATGTTTTTCACTTTTGTAATTGAAAAAAATTTAAAAGGATCTTACCCGTTAAAGAAAAAGAAAAGAAGATCTCTGAAAATCTTTGAATGTTTGGGGGGATCTACATATCTAAACACGTATTATTAGTTGAACCGGAATATTATACAAAATATCCCCCGTTGGGTCTTCTAAAGTTATCGTCTTATCATAAAAATTTAGGTGATACCACAGAGCTGGTTCGAGGGACGACCTTAAATATTTCCCAAGAGCCTGATATTATTTACATAACAAGTCTTTGGACGTGGGCCTGGAAACCTGTTTGGCAAGCTGTGCATTTTTATTCCAAATATTTTCCGAATGCAGAAATCTGGCTTGGTGGATTGTACGCTACTCTTATGCCTGAACATGCATCTTTGAGCGGCATCAGACCAGACCATATATTTAAAGGGGTCTTCCCGCAAGTGGAGGATTTACTTCCTGACTACAGTTTAGTTCCTGAATGGAATAAGAGAGTGGGAGGAAGTATTATTTTCACATCGAGAGGGTGTATTAGATCATGTCCCTATTGCGCTGTTCCTCATACAGAAGGCGCGTTAAATTCTATAAAATCCAGCATAAGAAACCTTATTTGGCCCGGACATAGAATGGTTATTTTCTTTGATAATAACTTTCTCGCAAATCCAAGATGGAGAGAGATCTTAAACGAAGTAAAAGAGCTCGATTTAGCTGTTGATTTTAATCAAGGATTAGATGCAAGGTTAATAACAGAAGATGTGGCGCGAAGGATTGCAGATCTCAAAATAGACCTCGTCAGGCTATCTTACGATTATCGTGAAATGAGGCGATATGTGAAGAGGGCAATTGATCTATTCAAGGCTGAAGGAATTAGCGGAAGAAATATTCTCGTTTATGTTCTTTACAACTTTACCGACGATCCACAAGATTTCTTTGAACGAATGAAAGACGTTCTTCGTTGGGGTGCCGTATGTTATCCCATGCGCTTCCAACCAATAAACACTCTTCGGAAAAACAGCTATATAGCCCCAAAGTGGGATGCAGTGAGGCTTAATGCAGTTCAAAGGGCTCGAAGAGTAATAGGGGAGGGGGGTGCTTTTCCTCCATATGAAGGGATGTTGAAAGTGAAAGTTCAAGGATGTAGGACTTTTGATGAGGCTTTTCGCGAATTTATGATGCCTTTGGAGGTTGTCAGATGATTTGTTCATGTTGTGGATATGAAATTAAAGATCATCCACATCCTATTGAAAACGGAAAGAAATATGTTTGCGATAAGTGTTGGAATAATCCAGATCTCTTTTTCCCAGAGAAACTACAAATTGATGATAGGTTCAAATTGTTGTCTGAAATTGCTGAAGAAAGCAGAAATAAGTCTGGATTAATTCAAGTCAATGTTATAAGACTTTGCCAAAAAAATATCGAAATGTATATCGGCAAAATGAAATCAAAGGATATTCTACAACTTTATGAAATCGAAAAATTTAAAGACGAAGAACTTAACGGATACCAACGTGAATTATATGAAGAAAGAACAGCTGAACTTGTCGAATATTTAACTAAATGCCCTATAGCAATAATGCCAAGCTTGTTAGTAAGTGTGAGAGAAGCCAAGTTTATACCGAAAGATTCCGATTCCGGTATTCTCGAAATTTCAAAGAAAAAAGGTTCAATATGGATAATCGACGGACAGCACAGGATTGGAGGTTTTGAAAAAGTTCGCGATCATTTCATTTTTGCTCATAACCCCAATTTTGACTCTAAGCTTTTCAAAACTTTAATGGAATATGAACTACCTGTGGTTTTTATTGATACGCAGAAAACAATTGAAAAAATTCGCTCCATTGCTGTTGGACAAATTATTTCACCTGAAGATATTGAAAGAGCGACTTTCTTTATTGTAAATAAAACACAGAAGGGCATTAACCCTTCTTTGAAAGATGCGCTGCTATACAAAATTAAAATGGGAGGAATCGAGGGTATTCCAGCCTTAAAGAAAGAAAGTTGGAGAATTCACGCAGCGTATATAGGCATATCTTTGAACCAGGACAAAGATTCATCTTTAAAAGATAAAATAAACGTAAGTGGCCGAAAGGGCTTAGGGAAACCGATTCAACTAAATTCTTTCATTTCATCTCTTAAGCCATTATTTATGGATAAAGAATTTTCAAGATTGAGCGATCAACAGCGATTAAATTTCGTTAAGAGCTATTGGAACGCTTTAAAAGAAATATTTCCAGAAGCTTTTGACAACAAAACATGGAAACAGCAAATGATACTGAAAGCTATAGGCATATATTGTTTAAATTGGCTTGCATGTGATATTTTCAAAATGTGTGTTGAACGTGGTGCTTGTTATGATAATGAAGAAACATTAAAAAAGTTTATTGAGCCACTTAAGGCCTTTGATTGGGGAAATCAGACCTCACCTCTCTCTTCTTTGGCTGGTATGAAAGGTGTCAAAATTGGCTACGAACTATTACGAAATATTTTGCATGTAAGAGGAAAAAATGAGGCTACCAAATCGCAATCTTTAGAAAACTATATTCATCCTTGAGTTTTTGAAAAATTTGTGGGAGTGGTTTATAAAAATTCAGTAACAAATTTTATAACATAATTAAAGTTCTTTTTATTGCGACTTGTTTAATGTCGCAAAATTTATAAGCAAGAAGTGTTCTAATAAAATAGTGGGGGGTACAAAATGGAGAAAACCCAAGATGTAATAAAAGTGCCGGTGATTGCCTTTGAGCAAAAAGGTGTTCGAAACTATGTAGGCGTAATGAAAGCGAGAGACATCTTAGATGTATGGCATGTTGAGCGTTTTATTGAGAATCAGGTGTTCTCAAGAGGATACCAACGACAAGAGGAGGAGGCAAGAATGCGGGAAGTTTACCGCTATATCGAAGAATGCCAGCTACCGATAATCCCAGCGATTTTAGCAAGTGTTAGAAAAGGGGCAAGATTCATGCAAAAATCAGAGAATATAGGCATTTTAGAAATTCCGAGGGTATACGGGATCTTAGAAATAATTGACGGCCAGCATAGAGTCGGAGGGTTTAATGTACTTAAAAGGTTATTAGAAGGCGAAAAAGTTGGGCGAAAGAAACTGGTAGAAGAAGAAGTCAAAGGACTTGAAGAACTCCTTGACTTTGAAATCCCAGTCCACTTTATAGATTCAGAGTCCGCGGTTGAGCGCATGAGAAGTCTTGTAACTCCAGAACAAAAAGAAGATATGCTTAGGGAACTTAACAAAAAAGAGCTTGATTACGAGGATGTTGAAAGAGTTCATTTCTTCGTGATAAATAAAACCCAAAAGGCAATACGTACATCATTAAAGGACACATTAGCTTATTTAATACATGCAAGTGGCATTAGAGGCATTCCGGTTATTGAAAAAGAAGAATGGAAAGCAAAGATAGCAACACCACTTACATTAGATCTACACTTCAACAAAGATTCTCCGTTGAAAGGAATGCTTAACATAAGCGGAGCAAGAGGACTTAATAGACCCGTTCAATTAGCGTCCTTCGTTGTATCCCTTAAGCGGTTAGCTGCTAATGATAATTTCAAAAATCTATCTAAAGAGCAACGATACAATTTCTTAAAGTCGTACTGGTCTACAATTGCTAAGTTGATCCCAGCAGCCTTTGATAAAGATACTTACAAAGATTTTTTGATCCTTAGAGCACTTGGAGTTCGTGTCTTAAATTACTTAGCAAGTGATGTACTGGATTGGTGTGTTGCGAAAGGTATTAAATTACCATCAGAAGGAGAAATCGAAAAATACATAAAGCCGCTGAGCAAATTTGATTGGAAACGAGAGACATCCCCAATAAGCGCGTTTGGCGGAGAAAAGGGCGCACAAGAGGCCTATAAACAACTGCTTCTATTCTTAGGGAATAATGGTATACAAGAAGCTGCCAGAAGATACGAGGAATTGTCAAAAGAATAAAGTGTACAGAAATTATAAATCTCTTAAATCCCCCTTTTTATTTGATGTTAAATGTTTCTGCTCAATCTTCACGCATTCAGAATTAATCAAATGGGAACTGAAATTTACATAACTATCATGAAAGCGACTGAACTGATGCGCTATGCTAAAATAGATCAATGGAGTGAAGACAACCCATTAGGTTATCAAAGGCCTCTTTTAGAGCGGCGTGTAGCTCAGGCTCTTAATTACTTATACTTTGAAGATAAAACATTTCCATCAAGTATTTTAGTAAATATCCGTGGGGACGTTGAATTTACCCCTGCTTGTGGAGTTGGTGAGATCGGCGAATATGGAATTCTCAGGATTCCTGGGAGTTCTCTTCCGTTATGGATTGTAGATGGACAACATAGGTTAATGGCAATAGCGGTCGCTGCCAAGGAGAACCCTACGTATATAAATTATCCAATACCAGTATCTATATTAACATTACCTGATCGTTATGATGAAATGCGCATATTTTACATAGTAAATAGCAGACAAAAGAGAATCTCAACTGGTTTAGCACAGCGACATTTGCGCCAAACCATTTATAAATTGGGTATTGAAGAAGTTAAAAGATATGAAGCGAAGAGAAAAGTTATGGCTGCACTTTCGGTTACAGTAGTAGACAAACTCAGATATGATCCTCAATCTCCTTGGTATGAGCGGGTAATACTCCCCCACGAAATAAAAAGGAAAACACATGGTATTATTAGCCAAACATCGTTGGCAGATTCTATAGGACTATTAATCGGCAAACTTCCATCGGAAGATTTTGACCTCAATGAAGCGGATAAAAGTGCTGATAGACTAAGTCAGCTTCTAATTAATTATTGGATTGCATTGAAAGAAATTTTTCCAGAAGCATTTCAAATTCCGGAAGATTATACTATACAGAGAACTGTTGGATGTTACGTTTTGCATAAAGTATTTCCTTATGTATACGAACTCTGCAAAAAGTCCAATGACTTTTCTAAAGAGCGAATGAAACTGTTTCTTTTAAAGATGTTTGAAAATTTCTCAAAATCTACGGGTATAGCGGTTAATAGCGAGTTTTGGAATAAATGGGTTGGAGATCCTTTGGCCACGGGAACCGGCATGAAAACAGTAAATAAACTTGCAAATCTTTTGATAGAGTCGCTGCCCTTAGAACCTTAAGATGAACTATTTTGAGGGTTTGCTTTTTCATCTTTTAAAATGACGACAATCAAGAAAACAAATATTAAGGAACAAATTATGTTGAGCCTTTCTTAACTTTTCGAAGTGACTTTTTATTGTGCCCCTTTTGTTTCACTAAACCTTGGTTTATGTTTAGATTGCTAACTAACGTACATTTTTAAACGAGAACATAGCTTGGTAAAGGCTCAATTCCGCCCATTGTGAGGGCGCCAACAGGACACGACCATTCAGGCGAAACCATAAGGCTAACGCGGTAAACTGCAACACTGTCAGCGCTGCAGTAAAGATAACCGGAAACGCTTTCGGCGATTTGTTCCCAGAAACAAGCGACACAGGAGCCGTAGGAACAACAAGCAAATACTGGAACTGTATAGCGGGCAACAGCGTCTGGTATAAAGCCCTCGGACAGTTTGACGCTTTAGACGATTTAGCCCTAATCAAACGCATTAGAGGGAACGGAAAAGTCGATGAGAAGGGCATACCGTTAGCTGATCCTGAAAGCCTTCCACCAGAAGTTACAGAAAACGGCTTGATAAACGCTGGACACTTAATGGGCCTTGTAATTGGAGCGGTAAAGCAGCTTGCCGCCAAAGTTGAATTTCTTGAGAGGAAGGTTAGGGCGGAATGAAAGGCGAAGTTTTGAAACAGATTAAACAGCTTCAAGTTGGCGACCTAATCAGAGTTCAATGGAACGATGCCTCGATTGGCAAAAGCCTAAGCGGAGGCTTGCATGGAATAGATGTGCCAGTTATAAGCGTTGGAATTTTCCTCGGTGTATTAGGCGAGAAAAACAAGCACATTATTTTGGGGCAGAATCATTTCCGCTATGCAGACGGCCTATATGATATTGACTATACAGCTGTTCCTGTAAGCTGGGCTGTCCAAATCACGGTTATCGTTAAAGCCTATGTCAGCCCTGAAGAAGCCAACCAGCTTGTAACAAGCTTCCTTATGGGCGGTAGGCGTCCAAGACGCACAAAACAGCAGCGAGTTAAAAATCATGTTTATGGTTAAAGTAGCGCTTCTGTGTTGTTGTGGCGCAGAATTTTCAACAACAACACAAAAGGCCTGTGAGCCTGGCTTGGGTAAGACGGAGCTTCAACGGTTAGACGTCATTGCAAACTTGTATAAGGCATATGCGGATGGTTTGGAGCGTTATGTTGGCTACAGGAAGATTGAGGAAAAACTTGTGGAGATGGAGAAGAAATATGCAGAGCTTGCCCGTAAAGCTCAAGCCCAAAGCATATAGGCCCTATCAGCTTTTTCCGAAATGGTTTAGGCTTCAGCAAAGCGAGCGAGTAGTAGATGAAGCCGAGTTTCAAAAGGCTATGCAATTAAGCGACAAGCCTGAAGAGTTTTTCCGTCAAATTGTGGGCTTTGAACCCACACCATACCAAAAAGATTTTATCAAACTGTTCCAGGAAAACCAGTTTGTTGCAGCCCGCTGGTGCCGCCAATCAGGCAAATCGTTCATTATTTCAGCCCTACTTTTATGGTATGCTGTAACCCATCCAGATTCATATATTGTGGTTGTGGCTCCCTCTTGGCGTCAAAGCAAACTTGTTTTAAGGCGTATAGGAAATTTTGCCCGTAAACTTCCTCCAGGCATGGTTCTCAAAATTCAAAGAACCGTTATCTATCTCACAAATGGCAGCATAATCGAGGCTTTGCCTAACAATCCAGAAGGAATACGGGGCTACACATTGCACGTGGTTTATTGGGACGAGGCTAACCTTACGCCCCAGGACACGGAATTGTTTGACGCCATCCTATTCACGCTTGGCACAACAGCAGGCAAGTTTGTCTGCAGCAGCACCCCCTGGAACGTGGACAGCGTGTTTTGGCGCATCTGCAACGACCCCGACTTTAAGGATTGGAAGCAGAGCCATGTTACTTGGCGTGAAGCTATCGAGCCAAACGGTCCATTGAAAAAGTCAATTCTTGAAAAGATTCGGAAACAGTATGCGGAGGATCCTGCCCGTTGGCGCCGTGAAATGGAGGCTGAATGGGCAGAGGACCAAGACGTTTGGCTGCCTCAAAGCCTTATTGCCAAATGTATTGCGCCTGACCTGGAGCTTTACGAGTTTGAAACTGTTCAGCGGGGCGAATTTTACGCTGGATTAGACTTGGGCAAGCATGAGGATTATAGCGTTTTAACCGTCATCCAAAAAGCGGAAGACCGTTTTCACCTTGTCCACTTGAAAATATTCCCATTGGAAACAAGTTATGCGAGTGTTATTGGTTATGTTAAGGCTTTAGCGGACCGTTGGGGCGGCTTCCAAAAAATACGGGTGGACATGACAGGCGTAGGCGACTACATCTGCGAAGACATGGAGAATGCCGGCATAGAAAACGTAGAAGGCGTAACGTTTACGCTTCCCAGAAAACAGGAAATGGCTTCGCTTTTGAAACAACGCATGCTTGAGGGCAAATACCGCTTTCCATACTTCACATGGGAAAAGCCTTACAGAAGCGATTATCCAAGCGAGCTTAACGTGGAACGCTTTGCCTTGAGAAAAGACGGGTCCATAACTTTTAGCCACCCTCGATCGACTCATGATGACGTGTTCTGGAGCACAGCTTTAGCCCTATACGCCACAGTGGAAATGACGCCAGAACCATACTTGGCGGTGATCCCTCGGTGAGCATAGAACACAATTATAGAGAATTGTTCTATATCCGTAAATGGAGACGGCGTTTTGACAGACGCACAGGCAAGTTCATTATTAATATTGGTTATGAAACGGCTGCTCCAGAGCCTACGGACCGTGTTGTTGGCGTGGCTGAAGCCTTTGGGCTTGGCTTGGATAAATGGGAGCGGTTCGTAATTTACGATAATGTGGAGCTGCGTATAGGCCCCACAGACATTGTTTACATCACAGGCGATTCTGGAAGCGGAAAATCTGTTCTGCTTAAGGCTTTGGAAAAAGACATCCGCAGAGACATGGGTTTAAGCTGCATAAACATAGCCGACATTAAGCCTGAACCAAACAAGCCCCTTATCGAGACAGTTGGCAAAAGCCTCGAGGAAGCCCTTGAGCTTTTAAGCCGTGTAGGCCTAAACGACGCCTTTCTTTTCCTACGCACTTATGAGCAGTTAAGCGATGGGCAGAAATACCGCTACAAAATCGCTAAAATGATTGAGTCTGGCGCCCAGTTCTGGATTATGGATGAGTTTGCAGCCACTCTTGACAGGGACACAGCGAAGATTGTGGCTTTTAACCTTCAAAAGTTAGCGAGACAGCAGGGCAAAGCCGTTTTAGCAGCCACTACCCACACGGATCTTTTTGAAGACTTAAACCCAAGCGTTCACATTCATAAGCGGTTTGGCAAAGAGATAACCGTCAATTATTATCCGAATGTTCCAGCCAAAGAATGCAGCCTTGTCAAGGAAATGCGGATAGAAGAAGGGACAACTGAAGATTGGCGTAGGCTTGCAGGCTTCCATTACCGCAGCCACAAAATTGCTGGACCGCGAAAAATCTTCTGCTTAAAACGAGGCGAGGAACTATGCGGAGTAATCGTTTATGCTCATCCACCACCAACATGCTTCGGAAGAAGACTTGTCCTACCAAAAATGACAATGAAGGAGCTAAACGAAAAATTAAGCATAATAAGCCGCGTGGTTGTGCATCCAAAATACCGAACAATAGGCTTAGGCGCAAAACTTGTCAAGGAAACCTTGCCATTAGCAGGAACGCCCTACGTGGAAATGCCAGCAGTCATGGCAAAATACAACCCATTCGCAGAAAAAGCAGGAATGCAAAAAATAGCTGAACAGCCACCACCAAAAGAAGCGATACGGATAGCCGAAACTCTCCAAAAACTTGGCTTTAACATCCAGCTAGTAGCGAGTGAGAAATACGTTTTGAACAAGCTACGAACTTTAAGCACTAAAGAAATAGCCAAAATTAAAGAAGCGTTCATTAAACATTGCCATGCGCGGTTCATGAAATACTTTTTCTGTCACATGCCATTTGGAAGGAAAGGAGAATATGAAGAAGCTATTGCAACGGCTAACTTTGAAAGACTTGCACGCTTGATAAAAGTATGCGGTTTTCTTCTGCAAACAAAAGTTTATCTATTTTGGGGGTAATGCAAATAATTAGTGGAAAATTTGGCTAATCCTGGACCCGTAATCTCATTGAGCCAAATACTGTATGTTTTTAGTTCAATTATCCTAATTCTCACGGCGATTTCTATTGTTTGGCACTTAATCACCACAGAATTTCCCACACATTCAGACGTCTTCTGGGTAGGTGTTCAAAGCGGCGCGCTCAGTGTTCTATCACTCGTCTTCTTTGCTCTCGGGCTGCTCCTTATCTACCACGTAGGAACACGATTACGTAAACAACAATCAAATTGAAAATTATAACTAATGCAGACGAAAGTTTACTTTTCTGGTAGAAAGAAAATGGGGAAGTTTAGGCTGGGATTAATCCAGCCCTTCGCCTAAGCCCCGTAACGTATTCCGCATATCTTGGGTAGAACTGTATGGCTTTGCGTTTAAGCTTCATGTAATGCTTTGCCCCTATGCTCCTTGGAACGCGGCCCTGGATAAAGTCCGCGACGCTTTCTGGAATGTTAAGTTCCTCGCTCGTCATGACATCATATGCGAATTTACGAAGGTATTTGAACCGCAGGACCCTCTCGAAACCCTTCACGTTACGGAAATAGTTGCCGATGTTTCTGTCGTTTAGTATTTCCTTATCCTTTTCCGTTAAACCCTGCATCAGGTTAAATGTGTAGTCCGTGAAGAAGGCGAAATATGCAAGCTTTGAGGTTCTAAAGAACCCGAGGGGGGCCACGTAAAAGCCATCAAAAGCCTCTACAGACCTCGCGTTGAAGCCCTTCATGAGTTTGGCGATTTCAGTTATCCTGAACCCGCTGTCAAGGGCCAAGTTGAAGGCGGCAACATCCTTAAGTTGGGGTGCCTTAGCCGCGAGCCTTAAGGAATCGACGACATCATGCTCGGTCGGAATGTTGAGGTCAAAGCCAACCCTATCCTTCGGCACGGCCTTCCTTAAGCTCCGAATAAAAGTCTCATCTAAGCCCATGACCTCACAGAAGTTGAATAAAGCCCTTATAGCCCTGTTTAGCTGATGCTGCTGCCCGTGGGTTAATCCAGCGAAGATGTTAGCTACGTCCATCGGCCCCTCGATAACCGTAACATACCTATTTAAGTTGTTGATTATGGCCCTCTCGTGCACTTTGCTATAATTTCTGCTTTTAAGCCACTTCAAGAACTCCCCTTTAATGGCTGGATAGTTTATCCTGAACGTGGTTGCTGGAGTAGGCGAGTACTCACTGGAGGTTTTCACCGGGCCTTCCAAGCCTGCGATCCCGGGTTCGAATCCCGGCGGCCGCACCAATACCTATAGTTCTGGTGCGCTAACCATAGAGGGGATTTTTAAGTCTTCGGGTTTAGAGACTTCTGAAATGATCGACGTTCATGGATATTCGAAAAGGCTTAAGAGCGCCAGGCGCAGGCTTGCTCAGCTGAGGCATTCTGATTTGCTGCTGGCTTTCGTAGATCATTTGCTGGCTTTTTCGTAGAAAGTATTGAGGACTATAAGGAAAGAGAATAATATAAAAATGTGGAGGAGTTGTGAACTTCATTGAAATGGTGCCGAGTATCAAGAATTTTGACAGAATAAAGGACAGGGAAACCGTAGAAACGCTTACAAAAAGATACGGAGCAAAAAGGCATCCAAATCGCTTGGCATTATTACATTTTAACAGCACGACGATTTTAAGCTTCTGCGTGTTGAAGAAAATAGACTATTTAAAACCTTTCACTCTCATCAATGCTAATTGCAGTCTCTTCCATTAGTCACCCTGACAGAACATAAAAACGACATTGCGCACAACTAGAATTATAATTTTATAGCTATGCTATCCCGCTTCTTTAATTTTCTTACATTATTTCATTTCTAAAATGTTTCCTTTCCATGTTTGTGGGCGGTATAACGGATGTGCAAGGCAAAACGTTACGCCTTCGAGAATTTGTTCCTTAGTTTCTCTTAACAGTATCGTCAAGATGCCAACAAACTTGATCTGAAAATAGAGTTTAATTTGCGTAATTGAGGAAATTGTGTACCCGTTAATTTTTGTTTACTTTGAAAGCCAGGCGTTTTCCTGAAGAGATCGCTTGGCGGGGATATTGTGCTGTCTGTTTGAAGGAGTTTCCCAGCGGCCTTTAAGCTTGTTTGTAGTATGGAGTTTGGTTGAATGCGGGCTCCTGCTTAGAGATAAACATCTATTTGCCTTTGACATAATCTAAGTATTTACAACCTCAATTAGATTTATGAAATTTGATGTAAAACATGTTTCTTTCGACATTTTGAGTTAGCTAGATGAGTTACCATAAGCGCATAAACTTTGGCTGCAGTCACTAGATGCTCTATTATAACGAATTCGTTTGAGGAGTGGGATGCTTCTAACAGTCCAGGTCCGTATGCTATACAGGGGATACCAGCTTTGTTAAAGAATCGAGCGTCCAGAAATCCAGGGCATGTTGTAAATTTAGGTTTCATGCCCATTGTTTCCTTTATGCAGTGTTCTAAAAGCTTACATAAGGGATGTTCTTCCCGGACCGTGAAGGCATGTGCTTTTAATAGCTTCTTTATGTAAACTTTCAACTTTGGATCCTTTTCTTTCAATTTTCTTATACGATTTTGAATTTCTAACTCAACCGCCTCAATACCCTCTTCTGTCATTGACCGTATATCAACTGTAAAAGTGGCGTTTCCAGGGACAACGTTTACGGCAGAGCCGCTGGAACAGATTCCTCCCAAGTTAATTAATATTGCTTCTGGGCCCCGGATAGACCCTAGATCTCTCTTATTAATTTCTTCTTTCACATTCATGAACTCTAAAGCAACTTTGAGCATTCCCTCAAAAGCATTCAGAATATTCGACTGAAGGGCAGAATGTGATTGTCTTCCGCAAACAGCAACTTTTAACCATAGCGCAGCTTTTGAGGAATTCCATATATTATATATGCCACTCGGCTCGGGCATCACGGCCATCTCAGTTTTCACGAGTCGATTTTCAACAAGGTATTTTGCGCCTGTTTGTCCCCCAGTTTCCTCGTCAGGCGTAAGAGAAATAGACACGTTCTCTTCAATGCCTAACTCAAGGAGAACTTTTAAAGCCAAAAAAACAGAAGCTATGCCGCCTTTCATATCTGAACTCCCTCTACCAAAGATTTTACCATCCCTTATAATTGGAGTAAAGGGATCAAAACCCCATTCATCTCCAGAAGGAACTACATCATAATGGCAATGGAAATGGATAAGACTTTTCCCCTTTTCCGTCCTTCCGAGTAGGATATATCTATCCGGAAAATCGCATGGCACTTTAATAACCTGCGTTTTAAGACCTAATTCTTCAAGCCTTGTTTGCGCGTTTTCCACAAATTCTTCGTAGTTTAACCCCGGTGGATTAATCGTCGGGATCTTAATTAAACTACATGCCAAATTTATCATATAATCTTTAGATCTCTCAACCTTCCCAAAGAGCTCAAGACATTTGTCACCTGAAGAAATCGAATGGTAGGACATTTATGATTCTTATCAATGTTTAAAAGTCCATTTTTATTTAAACATTATTATGACGCACTAAAGCATAAAAAGCTTAAGATTAATCCTCCTTTTCACTAAAAATCATGTTTTATGAGTAAAGGAAATAATATAACTGGTAATTTGTTCAGCTGACAAATGAGAACCAGTATCACAAACGTATGGTCATCATTAATAAAAACCTAAGAGAGAAAAGTAATAGAACAAGCGAAAGTACAACTAAAGTTACCAATAAGTGAAGTAAAAAGTGAAACAAAATATGCGAGCCCAAGAAAGCGAACAATAATCTTTAATTTTAAATTGGAGGAAAATTGTGGAGAATGGAGGGGAGGGAATGCGTTGTTTAGCCCTTTTTGGACATGCCTGCATTATCCTCGGATGCTATTTAGTGGCATGGGGAATTAACTTATTACCGGTAAGCTCTCCAGAGCCTTTGGACATAATTGCCAAGCCATTGTTCTGGGGCATGATCTCAATATTTGGTGGAATATGCGCAAATATGCATTCAAGGTGCAGATGTATTAGGGGCGAATGGGTGAAGAAAAGCTAGCGTTAACGAGCACATATATTGTCCATTTAAATTCTTGAATATGAAGCTCCATGATTCCATGAATGGAAGGCTGAGGGCCTAACAGGAAACAAGTCCCATGTTAGGCCTTTATGTGTGAAGTGTGGAGCCAAAAAGGAGATAGAGCTCTTCCCATAAATGAAATGTCATCATTCAGAGGAGCAGAATAATGCAGTCGAAGGAAGGTTCAAGCGAAGGTGTTGTAAAGCTTAGAAGCTGGGCTGAGTTTAAAAGGTTGGCTGAAATTTTTAGGCCGAAGGCTATCGTATATAACATTGAGCAGAATGGCTTGTCGCCGAAAAGGGAACTGACTAATTTGAGGCTTATACTTCCAGCGGGGCCAGCTTATTATGTGCTGATAGATTCTCCGAGGGAAGGTGAAAGGCTTAGGGAGACTGGTATTCCATTGAGGCGA
>CAZZKO010000008.1:0-14505 GCA_964654925.1 uncultured Candidatus Bathyarchaeia archaeon | reverse complement strand
CTTTGTTATACCCGGAATAATCGCCTTAACAGCGATGACGGGCAGCTATAACGGTGCTGGGTCAAAGCTTCACGTTGACCGGCTATACTATAAGTGTTTCGACGAGCTGCTTATGGCTCCAATAAGTACATCGGCCATAGTAGTAGGCAAGGCCCTTACAGGCGTGATTCATGGATTAATCAGCTCCCTAACCATGACAGCTGCCGGCCTGCTTATATCCGCAAAATTCAGAGCCAGCCCGCAGCTACCCCTATTCCTGCTTTTACTGTTCATATCATGTCTCGCCTTCGCCTTCCTTGGAGTGCTTGCCGCCCTCGTGGTTAAATCCCATCAGGACATGGGAGCCTTCAGCACCTTCGTCATAGTGCCTATGTCCTTTCTCAGCGGCACATTCTTCTCGCTTGAAAGCGTCCCCGAACCAGTTAGGATCGCCCTATACCTGTCACCTTTGACACATTCCAGCCAGTGCCTGAGAGCAACAGCCCTGGGACAACCCCCTCCATGGTTTTTCGTGATTGGTCTCCTAGGCTTTGGGGTTTCATTCTTTGCGGCATGCATCTGGAAACTTAGGAACTTAAGCGTCTGAAATGTTCATCTTTAGAATTTTCGCAGCATTGTCCGTGTGAATGTATTCGCTATTCCATCCTTTTTGATTTGAGTTCTGCTATTAATGCTTTAATTTCCATTCTCTTTGTAGGTGCTACTTCAGCTTCCGGTTGTTCTTTGCTTATCCATATGGAGCCGCATTCGTCGCACCAATGTATTATTGTGCCGTCATTTCGAATGGAGCTGTAAACTGGACCACCATCTTCATGATGAATAATGCTGCTAGATGTTTTTGAGCTCAAGTTTTACCCTCCAATTTTCGCCAATTTTCATCAGACTTTTGTCGAATATGGTTTGTAAGGACCTCTGTCCGATTTCTCTCTTCTTTTAGGCTCTGGCTTAGCTGCTCTACCTGTCTCTCTCTAAAGTAAAAGCCGATTATTGTGCCAACTCAATTCGTGAACCACAAGTACTCGGCATAAACTGGGCTGTCGCGATTCTGAGCTGTGAATTTGAGTTTGTTCGTTGTTGCTGTCGATAGGGCTTGGCCTCCATGGTTTAGCCTGCAAACCTCCTTGGAGGTATAAATCAAAAATCTAGATTGGTAGCCCGGGGGAGATTCGAACTCCCGTCAAGGGCTCCAGAGGCCCCCATGCTTGACCGCTACACCACCGGGCTCCCTTCCTTTGATTAGACTTACTTTTTCGTAATAATAACTTTAACGTTTAGATTGCATGTCCCTTCTGCTTTATTAGGTATATTCCAGTTGTTGCCTGGCATCCTGAGCATATATAAAATAAGGCCTCAAACCCTATTTTCGTAGCTACTATTGTTGCAAGCAGTGCCGCCGCGGCTTCTGTGAGATCATATATGGATTCAAATATTCCCAAGGCAAACCCCTTTCCATTTTTGTCTCCTAAATCAATCATTATGGACAATAAGGACGGCCTTTGAAGGGCATGGGATATTCCAAATAGGAATTCTATAAGGTAGAGCTCTGTCAGGCTGGAAACGTACACGTATGAGAGGGAGCAAATGGCGCCGATGCCCGTTCCTATTAGGAATATTTTTTCCTTCCCGTAAATGTCTGAAAATTTGCCAGCTGGCACTTTGAGAAGAGCTGCTGTCGCGCCGAATATTGCGTATAGGCATCCCATGTCTATGTAGGAGGCTGAGAAACGATTAACCACAAAAATCGGGTAAATGGGACCTAGCAAGCCGACTCCCAAAGAGTATAGAGTACTTAATGTGAGTGTGAGCATGAGAGATTTTCGTGACTTCAGCATGGATTATGCCTCCTGCTGAAGTCACCGTTGAGGAGCTTGGATTGACCTTTAACGCGCCCATTTCCGGGTCGGCTTGCCTCCGGCAAGATTTCCGCTGGAAAGGAAAGCTTAAAAACTTTTCGGTCTACTTTCCAATATTATTCATGCCGGTGTATTCAAGTCATGTCGGACTATAGCAACCAAAACTCCGTGTACTTTATTTTTCCTTTTTTATCAATTACAACTTCAAATCTTTCAGCCCACATATGGCCTTCAATATTTATTTGGCAAATTCCCGTTACAACTAAGTACTCGCCTTTCTGTGCAACCGTGGATATCTCAACCTTTTCAACATTCTTTTTTCTAACAAACTCCGAAACTATGGCGCGGGCTTCTTCATCGCTAATTTTTTCAATTTTAACCCTTTCTATAGGCTTTGGATGAGTAAATTTAAGATTATGAATCGGCAATGTTCACCCCAACTACATTCTGTTAGGTTATGGAGGCATAAGAAAGAATTATTTCCTCAGCATTAGAAAATAGCTTTATGGTAAGGTGATGACATGATAATTGGGCTGATTTCAGACACCCATGACAATTTACCCATGATAGAAAAGGCTGTTAAACGACTTAATAGTGAAGGTGTAGAACTTGTACTTCACGCAGGAGATTATGTGGCGCCCTTTGTGATTCCAAGATTAAAGGAGCTGAAAGCAAAGGTCATCGGCGTTTTCGGCAATAATGACGGGGACAGAGAACTACTAAAGAAAAGGTCTATAGAGCACGGAAACATGGAGCTCCGCGGTAGCTTCGCGGAAATAGCCGTCGGCAACGTCAAGATAGCGCTGATGCATGGAACCGAGGATGAACTGGTAAAGGCTCTAATCAGCAGCCAGTGCTTCGACGTCTTAGTTCATGGTCACACACATATGGCTGAGGCGTATAGGAAGGGCAGGACATTGGTGGTGAATCCCGGGGAAGTCTGCGGCTACATAACTGGAAAGTCGACTATGGCTTTACTTAACACGGAGAAACTTGAGGCAAAAATAGTTGAAATCTGATGTCCCCTTTCCTTCTTTTTATTCGATGCTCCTTAGATTGTATGGCTCCCTTCTATCGTTTGCAATTTTAAATAGTTCCATAAGCTCCATGTCATTTGCGCCTTTCCGCAGGTGCGTTAATATATCCACGGTGTTATCGTTTCTCATCAGACATGGCTTAAGTTTTCCATCACTTGTAACTCTGATTCTCGTGCAGTACATGCAAAATTCCGTATTTTCTATCGGATGGACAACCTCCACCATTACATCTGAGAGGTGGTACACCCTGCGGTTTTGCATGTATTTTCTCGTCTCAATTTTAATAGCCTTTCGCTTCAGCTTTTCCTCATACTCGTTTAGGGGCTTATGATGCTTAGCATAGTAGTCGCCGCTTATGTTTATGGGTTCAAGCTCTATTAGCTGTAGAATAGCCCCCACTTCCCTTGCGAAGTCAATCATCTCGTCAACTTGAGCCTCATTCACCCCTTTCAGGACAAGCATGTTAAGCTTTACAGGGTTAAATCCGGCGTCTACAGCCGCCTCTACTCCCATCAATACGTCTTTAAGATTCCCGCCAGTTAGTTTACAGTAGGTTTCACCATCTATTGTTGGCAGGCTTATGTTTATCCGCCTTAAACCGCTGGCACGGAGCTCCCTTGCTATTGGCGCTAGAAGAGTGCCATTGGTGGTCATGGAAACCTCATCTAATCCATGTATGCCGGAGATTCCCCTGACTATCTGAATGATATCCTTGCGTAGTAGGGGTTCCCCTCCCGTAAGTTTCACCTTTGAAATTCCCAGAGCCACAGCCACCCTGACTATCCGGATAATTTCTTCAGCTGTCATCTCTGTTGGAGGATTCTGCGTGCTCCTCTCCTCACCCTCTCCATGACAATAACTACAGTGGAGGTTGCAAGGTCTAGTTAGGGCTATGCGTAGGTTAAGAAGCGGACGGCCAAAACGGTCGATTAATGGCATCGTTATTCCCGTGCGTGCTTAACGATATGTGCCGCCTCGGGTAATATAAGTTTTTCAAAACAAAGCCTGACAGCTTCCATGGATCCTGGAATACAAAAGAAAACCTTGCCCTTTGACGTGCCTGCAATAGCCCGGGACAAAATTGCTGCAGATCCAATCTCGTTGTAGCTTAGAAGTCTAAAAATTTCTCCGAATCCGGGCAGGGTTTTCTCAAGGAAGGGGGAAACAGTTTCTATGGTGATGTCTGAGGGGGCTATCCCTGTGCCGCCGCAGAACACCACAACATCCAAGTTTGGGGATTCTATTGCCTCCTTTACCTCCTGCTCTATAAGAGCCTTATCGTCGGAGATTATTTTGCGGAAGACTAGAACGTGCCCGGAACTTTTAACGAAGTGCTCAATAAGGTCTCCGGATTCATCTTTGACGCTTTCTCCACGCTTAAGCTGGTTATAGCGGGAGGTGCTACATATAAAAACTCCAAATCTAAGCTGTTTTGGGGCTTCTGCCTTATGCCTTCTGGTACTTTCACTGATTCTACTCATTTCCCCGGGCTTCCTTAAATTTCCTCATAACGCGGATTTCCTCAATTCTTGTGGATGGATATTGCCCCTCAGTATCCTTCTCATACTGCTTGACCATGTCCCATATTGTCAAGAGGCTGACGGCCGTAGCGACAAGCGCCTCCATCTCCACACCTGTCTGGGCTTCGGTTTTGACTATAGAGGAAACCTGAATTGTTTCGTGGTCTAGAATCTCAGCCTCAACCTTCACGTTTGTGAGGGGTAAGGGGTGACATAGGGGGATTAGCCTACTTGTTTCCTTAGCAGCTAATACTCCAGCTATTTTTGAGGTGTACAGCGGATCACCTTTCTCAATTTTCCCCTTTTTTATTAGGCTTATTGTTTCAGGCTTCAGCTTAATCTTCCCCGTGGCTATGGCTTCTCGGAAAACTTTTGGTTTGCCGGATACATCAACCATCGCCATTAAATGTCACCCTGATTTTCTCCCTTTTAAAGCGCGGAGGATAAATGTTAATGTAGCGGTTGGCGAGTCTACCGCTCACTTGCTCTTTCCCAGTTTTCAATCAATTTTTGCACAGCCCTGGATT
This sequence comes from uncultured Candidatus Bathyarchaeia archaeon, assembly GCA_964654925.1. Lineage (GTDB taxonomy): Archaea > Thermoproteota > Bathyarchaeia > Bathyarchaeales > Bathycorpusculaceae > DRVV01. The sequence continues at coordinate 9,568 of CAZZKO010000008.1, read as the reverse complement.
TCTCGGAGGCCAAATTAAACCTATATAGGCGGATTCTGCCATAGTTTTTATGTTCTAGGATCCCCTCCCTCTCAAGAATTTCAAGATGCTCCAAAGTTTTCTTGTAACTGTTTCCGGTTCTTCTGGCTATTTCTGAAACGTTAAGCTCTCCAATGTCAAAGAGCAATTTAAGAATTCTTAGGCGCGGTTTGCTGCCCAGAACCTCCTCCATCTTCATACCAGTGTATCAAAGGACTTGTAATGTCTATTTGTGGATTTCCTTTTCCAGAAGGGCGAGAAGCTCCTTTTCAAGTTCATCAGCGGGGGCTCCTATAAGGTATATTAAGGTTGTTCTCCCCCTTCCATTTTCAACGAGTGAAACTTTCTTCTTGAGTATGCCAAGGGCTGAAAGGCTTTGCAAGTACTTCCATAATTGTGTATGCGTGTGCGGCTTCACATCAAATTCTTCACAGACAACAGCATATGCCTGTTCAACCTCGCCCATGGAGGCATACGCTCTTTCATTTTCCTTGAAGAATCGCGCAATTCCTAGTAGAAGAAGCCTCTCATGGAGGCTGAGATAGGCTAAATCGCTCTTCCTAGCCATGGCATATATGCCTGAAACTGCCCTCCGTACACATTCTGGAACTACAGTTTCAAGTTCTTCAGCATCCGCATATTTTCCAGCTCTCCATAGAAGTTCTATGGCGAAGCGAGCATTTCCGCCTTCAGATCGGGCTAATTCTGCTATGAGGCTTATTGTATCTTCTGGCACAGCATTGGGTTTAAAGGCTAAATTTACCCTATCCACTATTATGTCCACCAACTGCTCAAACGTGTATCTTTCCAGGTAGATTATGTTGGACTGCAGCGTGCTTTTTGTGCCGACGTCGAGTTTTTCAATCACCTTTAAATCCTTTAAAATGCACATTATGGAGGTTCTCTGAGGTTTATTCGGTCTGGCCTCTTGAAGGCGGGAAAGCTTATAAACGGCTTCAGATCCCCCCTTTCCACGAGACTTTCAAACTCGTCTAGAGTTAAAATTACATAGGTGTTCTGATCTTCTAGAAATTGCAAAAGGATTTGCAGCAGCTCCTCTGCTGAAGATCCCCTTTTGGGAAAGCTAGGGTGGAAAACCGAAATTACATGGTGTAGTATGAAGAAAAGGCTTCCCCTATACTGGCGGCAATTAATATGGATGTAATGCAGGTTTAACCCCTTAGATCTAGCATCTCTTGTGATATTCTCTCCGAATCTTTGGGCAAGGGCTGTTTTGCCGGTTCCCACGTCCCCAACTATTAAAACCCTCTGCGTCATCTTCAATGGATGCTTAAATAGAAAACTGAAAAAACCCCACAGAAGGTTCAACTCCTTTTCCCTATGTGGGAGTCTGGGAGGAACATAGCCTATATCAAGTTTAGATTCATCCTTTAACACGCTTCCAAGCGGTATCAACTTTAAACCTCAAAGGGGAAAATTAATTGAAAATTAATTAAAAAACCGTTATGCTTTTCTATCTTTAACATTTTTGCTACAGGAAATTTGAAACGCAAACCCCGTCAATATTAATTCCTGAACCTTAAAGCATTTGGGGGAGTCCATAAATTCGATGTCGAATGTTCAAACATTTTTAGAGGTTATGCGATGATGTCAAATACAAGTGAAGCCTTTATTTCAATTTTTGTATAACTTTACTAAACGTTATGAAGCCTATTGATGGCAGATTTTTGAAGGGATAAATTAATAAGCAACTCTCTATAGGTCTTATTGGACTCGAAAATGCTGAAAATGATTCCAAGGTACTTCTTCCTGACGAAGGGCGTTGGGAAGCATAAGGACCAACTCCAGTCCTTTGAGTTGGCTCTGAGGAACGCCGGAATACAGCACTGTAACTTAGTTAATGTCTCAAGCATAGTGCCGCCCGGATGCAAGCTTATCCCGAAAGAGAGGGGCTTAAGCATGATTAGCCCAGGTGAGATAACCTTCGTTGTCCTGTCGAGGAACGCCACTAACGAGCCCCACAGACTTATAGCGGCCTCTATTGGCGTCGCCATTCCCTCGGGCAAAAACAATTATGGATACCTTTCTGAATATCATTCCTTCGGACAGACGGACGAGGTTGCTGGAGATTATGCTGAGGAGTTGGCTGCTACAATGCTGGCCACAACCATGGGTATACCTTTCGATCCTGAAACTGCCTGGGATGAGAAAAAACAACTCTTCAAAACAAGCGGACTGATTATAAAGACGACTAACATAACCCAGTCAGCTACAGGCGACAAGAACGGACTTTGGACGACCGTGGTAGCCGCGGCAGTTTTCATTCCATAGCAAAAAGCGCCTAAATGATAACCCCTGTTTTTAACCAAAAATACTTTAGTTGTGTAACTGTACATAACTATTTGCCGGTGGAGGGGTTGCCACCAAAAATTGCGGTTCCCCTCATACTTGTAAACTTCAAAACATACCTGGAGGCTACTGGAAGACGGGCCTTAAAGATTGCTAAAGATGCAGAGAGGGTGAGTTTGGAAACGAAGGTTTCGATTGGTGTGGCTCCCCAATTTACGGACATAGCCACCGTAGCCTCTCAAACGGAAATTCCAGTTTTTGCCCAGCATATTGACCCCATAGAGCCTGGAAGCTATACTGGACATGTACTTGCGGATGCTGTTAAGGAGGCTGGAGCTGTTGGAACCCTCATCAATCATTCTGAGAAGCAGCTTAAAATTTCAGAGATCGGAAAGGCTGTGCAGATTGCTCACGAGAAAAATTTAATTTCTGTGGTCTGCGCAAACAATCAGAAAGTGAGCGCAGCTGTCGCATCTTTTAATCCTAATATGGTGGCTGTAGAGCCTCCAGAGCTCATTGGAACCGGAATATCGGTTTCAAGGGCTAAGCCTGAAGTCATTTTGGACACCGTTAGGCTTGTGAAGGAAGTAAATCCAAAAGTTATAGTTTTATGTGGAGCTGGAATAAGCAGCGCTGATGATGTGGCTGCAGCCTTGAGGCTTAAAACTCAGGGGATCCTCATTTCAAGCTACGTTGTTAAGGCGAAAGACCCATATAGGATTCTGCGGGAACTTGCAGAAGCAGTGTTGATGTGGGAGAAGTTTTCAATTGAAGGTTGAAGCTGAATGTGCCGCCTGCCTCCTGAGCAGGGGTATTGCCGAGGCTAAAGAGGCTACCGAAAACCCTGCGCTGCATTTCAGGGTTGCAGCTGAGATTATCCATTTGCTCAAGAAAGAGTTCAGGCCCAGCGCCGTGCCCGCAGTTCTAGGGACAAAGAGGGATCGGATAATAAAGAGGGTTACTGGCTGTGATGATCCTTATAGGTGGAGAAAGAAAATATGTAATGAGAATGCCTTGAAGCTGTTGCCCTACGCGCGGAGTATTGTTGAGGAGGGCTACACGCTTTATGACCGCTTAAAAAGGGCCTGCCTCTGCGCCATTGTAGGGAACACTATAGAGTTTGACATTCCAGGACACAATTTCACTTTTAATGGGCTGAAGAGAATGCTTGCGGAGGCGGCGAAGGATTTAGCTATCGATGACATTAAACGCATTTACGAGGTAGCTGAAAAGTCAAGCGAGGTTCTACTTCTAGCGGATAATGCTGGCGAAATAGTTTTTGACACTCTGCTCGTGGAACAACTTAAAAACATGGGCTTAAAGGTTTACGTGGCCGTTAAAGGCGGTCCGGTGATTAACGATGCGACAATGGAGGACGCTGAGGTTTCGGGGATAAGTAAGATTGCGGATAGGGTGATAACCACGGGTACAGACGCTGTAGGTCTTATCCTCGAAGAAGTTTCGGAGGATTTCCTAAGAGTCTACGAGTCCGTGGACATGGTCTTTGCAAAGGGCATGGGCTACGCCGAAACCTTAACCGAGTATAAGCTCAAAAAACCCCATGCGCTGTTGTTTAGAGTTAAATGCGAGCCCGTTGCAAACTACTTTGAAGTGTCTAGGGAACGAAATGTTGCGAAGTTGATGCCGTGAAATGAGCCTTCCCACGATAAGCCTGAAAAAAGAGAGCTTAGCAAATTTTGAGGAGTCCATCGAAAAGGAGTGGATTATAACAAACGGTTTAGGCGGTTACGCTTCATCAACCGTTCTCGGGCTTAACACACGGAAATACCATGGAATGCTTGTAGCTGCAATTAATCCACCACGGGATCGTAGGCTCTGTGTCGCAAAGTTTGACGAAGAATTGATTTTAGACGGCAATGCTTATCCCCTGTTTTCTAACGAGTTTAAGGATGGAATCCGCCCAAAGGGCTATATTTTCCTCGAGGGATTCTCGCTTTCCCCCCTCCCAAGATACATTTACACTGTTGGAAATGTGCGGGTGCAAAAAACTATTTTTATGCCCCACGGGAAAAATGTGGTTGTAGCTCTTTACCGGGTCTCCGGTGGAGATTCCTCAGACGCTGTTATGCGCGTTTATCCAACCATATCATTCAGACACTTCCACTCGGTTATCGACAGGCGCTTAGGCGCATTGGGCTTTGTGCAAAAGACCCTGGATGGTAGGGTTTTTGTTAATGTTGAAGGTTCACCCTCCACGATCGTTTTATGGTCCACCAACGGCGCCTACGTCTCCAGTGAAAAGTGGGTTGAGCGTGTATATTTTAGGGAGGAGTTTTCGAGGGGTGAAAGCCACCTTGACGATTGGTTTGTTCCAGGATTCTTTGAGTTACATCTTCCGGGAGGCTGCGGAAAGTTTGCCGTTGTGGCGTTGGCTGGTAGAAATATTGATGAGGCAATAAAAATTGCTGGTGATATGCCTTCCAGCCTAGATGATGTGGAGAGGCTTTACCGATCGGTTTTAGATAGGCGTAAGAGGCTCCTAGAGGAGTTTTATGCTGAACACGGCGGCATATGTGCTGAGGAGTGGCTGAATTGGCTCGTTATGTCGGCAGACATGTTTGTCGTTGAGACTTCAAGTGACGGCTTAAGGTCGATCGTGTCTGGTTATCACTGGTTTGAGGATTGGGGCAGGGATGCTTTCGTATCCTTGCCGGGATTAACGCTTGTATCTGGAAGGTTTGAAGATGCGAGGAAAGTCTTCCTAGCTTTTAAAAAATACAGTTTAAACGGTTTGATTCCCAACTTCGTTTCAGACCAATTTGCCAAGCCACTTTATAATTCGGTGGATGCCACCCTCTGGTACATCAACGCCATATTGCAGTATCTCAAATACACTGGCGATTTCGAGTTTGTTAGGCGTTTTTTGTGGGAGGACCTTAAGGATAGCGTTGAATTTTTCAAGGCCGGAACAGCCTTTGGCATAAGGGTTGACGATGATGGACTTCTAGCCCATGGGCCACAGCTTACATGGATGGATGCAACCGTGCACGGTCAGCCTGTCACTCCAAGGGCTGGAAAGGCTGTTGAGGTGGAGGCTTTATGGTTCAACGCCCTTAGAACGCTTGAGGTTCTAGCCCAACACTTCAACGAGCAAGCTGAGGTCGAAAGGTTTAGGGGGATGGCTGAGAAGGTTATGAAGAGCTTTTTAAGGAAATTCTGGAATCCAGAAGAAGGTTACCTCTTAGATGTCGTTGATGGCGGTGGGCTTGAGGGATACTCCATAAGACCCAATCAGATTATCGCTGTCTCCTTAGATTTCACTATGCTTGACAGGGAAAGGAGTGCAAAGGTTGTTAATCTGGTTCGCGATCGCCTTCTCACACCCTATGGATTGAGAAGCCTGGCAAGGGATGATCCCTCTTATGTGGGAACCTATAGCGGAGATAGGCAAACCAGAGACAGAGCCTACCATAATGGAACCGTTTGGCCCTGGCTCCTTGGACCATTTATAACGGCTTTCCTGAAAGTTTACGGCTACTCCGAGGCCATGCGCCGCTATGCTTTTGAGAATTTCCTCCTACCCATATTTCGAGATCAATTCTACAGGGCCGGCTTAGGTTCGATAAGCGAAATCTTTGACGGTGATCCTCCCCACAAGCCTAGAGGATGTATCGCTCAGGCTTGGAGCGTTGCCGAGCTTTTAAGGGCTTATGTTGAAGACATTCTATTCATAAGACCTAAACATGAAATGGACGTTATGGGCTTTAAGCCTCAATCTTGTTGTTGAATCACGCCTCTTAAATGCTCTGCAGCCGTCTCCGGTGAAATCGTGTTGATGTACATGCCTGTGCTCTTTTCGAATCCAGCCCAAATGGCCAGTTTCGGATAAACCTCCAAATGCCAATGGTAATACGGTGCGGCTTCTCCTTGTGGTGCCATGTGAAAACCAAAGTTGTAGGGCGGATCATTTAGCAGCCTTTTTAGGCCGCCTAGGCATGCCTTCATGATCTTTGCGAGGTTTCCAGTTTCTGTTTCGGAAAGTCCGAGCAGGGTGGATCTATGCTTCTTTGGAAGTATCCAGAACTCCATTGGATGGATGCTTGCGTATGGAGCTAGAGCCACGAAATCGGGATTCTCGGCAATAAGGCGTGAGCTCTTCTTCTCATTTTCAATTATTTCGCAGAAGGCGCATACGCCCTTACTCCTCCATTGTTCTTTGCTGGCTTCAAGTTCCTCTGCAACGAGTCTTGGAACCATTGGTGTTGCAATGATTTGGCTGTGGGCATGCGAAAGAGAGGCGCCAGCCTCTGGTCCGTGATTGCGGAATATGGAGACATAGCGAACATATTGCCTTGAATATAGTTCGCTAAGCCTGTCCATGTAGGCGTTTATAACATAGATCAATTGGGTGATTCTCGCATCTGAGGGATGCTCATCGTGAACAGGCGATTCCACTAGAACTTCATGATGGCCCACTGCCAAAGCCAAGTTTCCCCCTCCAACTTCACCAATAATGGAAGTCTTTTCTCCAGGCTTGGGAGGCGTGAATGCTGGATAAAGATTTGGAACGCAGCGTATCAGCCAGTCTTTAGGCCTCGAGTCGCCGCAATCGGCGGCCTTTTCTATTTGTCCACCCCTATTTAGATAAAGTAGCACGGCAGGCGGGGTCATGTGCTCATTACCTGGACACAGTGGACATACGCCGGCTCTTTCCCTTATAGTTTCATTTTTCACAAAGTCTGTTGGCCTTCGACAACGTTCGACAGCTATCACAACCCAGCGGTTGAGAATATAATCCTTTCGAAGCTCATTGAAAGGCATATTCAACCCAAAAGTCTATAGGCTAAGCCAAATTAAGCATTTTCCATAAACAGTGAATCAGCTTAGGCTGTGATAATGTTTGATTGCTTAATTTCCCCATGCACCTTTATTATCCTCTTCAGGAGTTCTGATCGGTATTCTCTTATTTTCACATTGGGCGGGGTTGTCGCCACCACTATGGTGATGTAATAGTTTTTGTCGCTTTGTTCCTCAATGAATATTTTGAGGTTTTTGAAATCCTTGTTCAAGGCCTCTTTAAGCTTCGTCAGCACCACGTCTGGGTCATATTCAATTGGAAACTCGTATCTAACCCTTACAGTTTTAGGCTCCTCTTTTTCCTCCATTACGATACTATTTGAGAATATTATGTTGTTCGCTATTTTCACAATTTCACCAGTTTCTGAGAGGAGCTTGGTATGCATTAGACCAACCTCCACTATGGTGCCCCTTAAGGTTGGTATAAACTCGTTTATGCTGAACATTTTATACGCCGGCAATGTGACGGCGGCCAGCGGCAAACCTCCGGAGATTTTAATGTTTGTGCCCGGCTTGAGGAAGCCTGTTCCAAAAATTATTAAGCCTGCAAATAGGTTTGCAAGTATGGGCTGCAAGCCTAGACCAATCACGAGGCCGGAGACCGTGGCCCCGGCAACGGCCGTTATCCCTGTGACTTCAAAAAAGCGCCAGCACACCAAATCCGATTACAATGTAGCCTATTACGAGGATGACGTTTCTTATGAGGTAAACTTCTCGGCCAATATGCTTGAGCCGCCGCGTGATAAGCGAGGCTATTCCCTCCACTATGAAGAATCCAGCCACAACAACGGTAAGCGCCCTAACGATATAGAAATATGACAGGTATACGTTTAGAATCTCCCTAGGTAGCATTCCTGGAAATAGCAGAAGCCAAAGCACTGTTAATGCTGCGGCAAACAGTAAATAGAAAATTTTATGCAGCTTCAATTATATCACCATGGCTTATTGTAGATGGGACATAAAGTCGCAGCTTCTGCATTTTACGCTCCTTTGTTTTCAAGTTCGCTGCGAATAAGCCAAACTTCATTTTGAAACCCTTAGCCCACTCATAATTGTCCGTTAAAGCCCAGTGGAAATAGCCCCTTGCATCAATTTTATCCTCGTTTAATGCTCTTTCCAACGCTTTGATGTGGTTTGCCATGAAATCCGATCTAATAGCATCCTTCTCGTTAGCTATGCCGTTTTCAGTCACATAAAGGGCCCTCTCATATACCGCCATGCTCTTAAGGGCTTTAATTAAACCTTCAGCGTATACTTCCCATCTCATGTCAGAGGAGGGTCTTCCATCGGCAGATTTGCCGTTTGGCCGGCATGCAAACCCATAGAACCGCTTTTATTCCGGCGAATATTCTTGCTAAAAGGTTTCCTTTGCCCTTAATCGCAAACCGCGTGTAATAGTTTACGCCGAGCTAATCAAGACGATGTTTCAGATAATTCTTCATTTCACCCTTTCCTCTACGCCTTTAAAGTTTTTATCAAGTCAATCCCCGGCGATAGCCCGTGGGAAAAATGGTTGTGCATGTCGTCCATGAAACTGGTTGTCTCAATATCTAAGCTGGAGTCCCCGTTAAGGGGTTCCGCTGGAATAATATTATGAATCAGCCCAACATAAGCCGGGCCGGAACTGACATCATCGCCTTAACCGTGTCATGGGTTTTTATCGCGTCATAGGCGCGGGCATGGGTCACCGCCATATTTTCTCCAAGGCTCTTAATGGCTTTGGAATTCACATTCACCCATGCAACTTCGCCGTCGGAGGCCCCTTTAACCTCAACGCCTGACATCAGAGGTGCTTCTTGGGAATATTCTGCTCCATTCAACGTCAATCCGATAGACATTTAAACCTAGTTTCTTGGCAAATGCGTGATCCTGCCTATAAAGTTTCCAATAGGCTACACCATTTTCGGTAGATCTCCATCAACAATGCCGGGCTTATATTCTTCTCATCATGAACCCATGCAAACCAGTCAGTGTTGGGATCCAAACCATCCCAGAGGGATCACCCATTTCAAACTGGAAACCGCTGGCGGAAACCCCAAAAGAAAACCTTTAGGAAAACCAACACCAACCCCATACATGTTAAGACAGCCATAAATAAAATAGTATTCGCCCGCCAAAAAGCCATCAGCTTTTCATATAATGACCAAAATTATGCAGAGAATTAATTAATAGATGACAGATATGCGGGTACTGCTAAAATCAGAGGGGCGGCGGGTCACTGAGGTTCGACGCCCAGAATCCGCCCAACCTCCCAGACCCTACGCTCGTACCCGCACCCCCCTAAGCGCCGAGCGTCCAGGCTTAGGTTGCTCCCTCCCGGGCCTAGCCAGGTTCGCCTGGCAAACGCCATGGCAGGTTTCCCTACGGAAGCCGCCTGGCGACCGCCGGCCCTAGGGGACGAGTAGTCAAAGCCTCGGAAGTG
>CAZZKO010000007.1:0-3194 GCA_964654925.1 uncultured Candidatus Bathyarchaeia archaeon | reverse complement strand
GTTGAAATATTTTGCAGCCCATTCGCCTAGCAATGTTCCGCCCGAGCAGATTTAGACTCCTGAGCGGGCAATATTTTAATAGGTTTAGCCTTCGATAATCTCTTGGCGTTGGATATGGAGAGGCGTAACGTTGCTCTTATGGTGGTTCTCATTATTTTATGCTTAAGCATGTCGCTGAATGTTTTGTTTTACTGGTGGCTGCAGAGCCTGCAGTACAGAGTTAACGCCCTAAGCACTGAAAATTTAAGGCTTAAGGAAACCCTTGAAATTCTTCAGAGAAACCTTGAATATCACCATCCCGTCAATGCCTCCCCGGCTGGAACATGGATATACATAGTGGGAGTGGTAAAACTTGAAAATGGGAGCACATATGGCGAAATCCTCAAAATTTACGCCCGTTTTATAGAGGGATCGGGCAACATGTTTATTGCAACAAGTCCCAGGATTGGCATTGAGCTTCAGGCTTCAGCTGAAACAGCTCTTATAGTCGCCCAAAAGATTTCAGGCGTTGACGCGTCTAATCTGGACTGCATGCTCACAGTGGTAGCGGATAGGCAGTTAGACGTTATTGACGGCCCCTCGGCTGGAGCGGCTATAGCCATATTGCTCACATTAACGCTTCAGGGAGAAGGTGAAAACATTAGGAGGGACGTGGTGATCACGGGTACAATAGAAAGTGATGGAAAAATTGGCAAGGTTGGCGGAATCCTTGAAAAGGCCGTAGCTGCTGCAAAGAATGGAGCGACCAAAATTCTCGTGCCGAAGGGTCAAGCCATAACAACAGCGTATAGGGAGGAAGTCACAAGGATAGGCCCTTTAAAGATAATTCAGTATGTACAGGAAAAAGTTAACATTCAAGAGTATTTGGAAGAGCAAGGCTACAATAACGTGGTGGTTGTTGAAGTTTCAAACATACTTGAAGCAATCCAGCACTTTAAAGCCTAAAACATGTTGAGGCTGTACTACCTGGCAAAAATTTTGACGTAGGTATAAGCCCTGCATTATGTACGTTTAAGATGGTCTCCTTTGCGTTAAAGGCTTAATGGTTAAGGTTAGTCTTGACTAAAATTGCTTTCCTCCTATAGATTTCAAGCATATCTTTCGTCACCACATGTATTCTCAAATGGTTCTTTAACCCCTTTGCTCCATAAGGTTGCAAGGGTTTTTCCAGGCTTCCTATTGGTTACTACAAGGATGTCGATGTCGCTTGAGAGCACATGCTTACCCTCAGCAACGCTGCCAAACAGGTATACTTCTGCTTCATGATCAAGCTCCCTAACCATCCCTGCAATAGCCCGCAGATGCCTGTCTAAGTTTCTGAATATCTCAGCTCTGCGCTTGGCCTCCTCAACAAACAAGTCGCTCGAGAACATCTCTGACACGCTCAACAACATTCTTAAGTCTCTTAATCTCCTCATAAGTGCAGCTTCTGGCAAAATATCTGAAGGTTATGTATACGTCTTCCAGAGAACCGAGCTCTACAGAGTATTTTGAAAAAGCTCTTTAACTTCTCCGCGCTCAGTAACCCTCCGTGCCAGTTCTAGAAGTCTTCTCATATTTTAAATCCGCGGGTAATCGACCCCAAGCTTCAGGAGATATGCCTTCAAATATAGCTGAAGCGAATGTTCAAGGCTGAAGGCAGCTAGATCATAAAATCCGCGGTCGATCTGTAAGAGCGCGGTCTCATAGAACCTTCTGGATCTCTCGAGAAGATACTCATACTCTTCACGTTTATTCACAGCAATACCGCCTACATCTCTAAACTGGGCTTTTGTAGTATTTTAATAATAGCTTTTCAGGAGCCTAATTTAAGGCAGGCAGTCCCTTGTATTATTATCACACCATTATGCTTTAGCATGTGATTCTTCATGATAAGCCAGCATGGTATAAGCTTGTAGAACCGCATAATGTTATCTCATAGCTTTCCTTATCAGGCTGGATGTTTGAATGCCTAGGGGATGCCGTTAAAATCTTAAATATGCATTATTTGTAGTTTTTATCGTTGAGGTTCATGGTTGAGAGAAGCAGGGACTGGATGGATCAGGCTGAAGGCGATCTTGAACATGCAAAGAACGATTTAAAGTCTGGCTTTTATGAGTGGGCCTGCTTTTCGGCTCAACAGTCAGCTGAGAAGGCTGTTAAGGCGGTTTTTCAGAGGCTTGGAGCTGAAGCTTGGGGTCACTCCGTTTATGACTTGTTGAATAATTTGAAGGGCAGGGTTGACGTCGATGAGGAACTACTGGATTGCGCCTTAGAGCTTGATAAGGCGTATATTCCCACGCGGTATCCTAACGCTCATCCATCCTCTTCTCCGAGAAGGAGATACACGCGGAGGGAGGCTGAACGGTTAATTGGGTACGCTGAAAAAATCCTCAAGTTCTGTGAGGGTCTACTTTCCAAAATTTAGCAGAGACCAAGTTATTGAGGAAATTAGAAGAAACGCTGAAAAGCTCAGCGAAAGCCTAAGCTTATATAAGGTTATACTTTTCGGCTCTTATGCTAGGGGAAACTACACTGTTGCCAGCGACATTGACATCCTTGTTGTATTCGACGATGAAAGAGGCGACGAGGATAAAATACGCAAAACCCTGATGAGGAGAATAAACCTCCCAAGACTAGAGTTGCACGTAATTTCGAAGGGAATATATGAAAATATCAGAAACTCAAAATGGCTGAAAACAATAGAGAAGGAAGGCATAAAAATCCTCGACAAGACGATAATTTAAATCGCTGAAGTGAAGATTTGAGGGGAACTAAAAAGGCCTGGGGCTAAGAGCATATCGGAGATGTGGTCCACCATCCTTTGATTATGCTCCTCAGGCATGCGCCAGTCATAGCTTCTTAATCCAGCCTCTATATGACCAACTTTTAGGCCTAGTTTAAGGCCGGTTAGGGCAGCCGCCAACATGGTGTTCGTGTCGCCCTGAATTAGCAGCATTTCAGCATCAGCGTTGAACAGGACCCTTTCAAGCTTAACCATCATCTCGCCTATTTGGGCAGCTGGCTTATGGTTTTCAAGCCTAAAGCTGATGTCAGGCTCAGGAAGCCCAAGTTCAGCTATGAACTGCCTTGACATGTTATAATCGTAATGCTGACCAGTGTGAATGAAGATGAATGTTATTCCCCTGCCTTCAAGTTCCCGGATCACTGGAGCCATCTTAATCGTTTCAGGCCTGGTTCCAACAACTAAGGCT
>CAZZKO010000006.1:0-26802 GCA_964654925.1 uncultured Candidatus Bathyarchaeia archaeon | reverse complement strand
GGGGTCATGGGGGAGCAATCTTCCCCCATCATAAACCTAAGCGTTAAACCTTAACAGATCACCTCCAACGCTTCAATCCCCCAACAAAGTGGGGCATGCGCCTATACGCCCAGGAAAAGGGCACTATGGCTCCGCCTCCAGGACCCTCCAATCGCGCGCACGTCCACCCCTGGGACAGCAAACTCACGGGGAGTTGTTGAACGCCTGACCATGACGAGAAAGGCCTGTAAGGCTTACGATTCTTCAAGACGGAATAGCAGCAGAGGAGGAGCCGGCGGGCAGTAGCCACCAACGCAACCTTCCTACCCCTACGCTCAGCAATACGGTGATAAGCCCAGTAATAGCCGTATCATATTTTATGTGAGTCGTGGATGATGTTTTTCCAGGTTTTGAAAACGGTGATTTTGTTGTTTTGTATGGTGACGATGCTTTGTTTATGAGTTTTGTTTTGTGCGTTCGCTGTGTTTTGCCTCGGGATAGGTGTGGTTTTGGTTCTTCTGTGGTTTTTGTTGGTGGTGGTAACTCTTTTTCTCCTTATTTGATTAGCGATATTGCTCGGAGTTATGGTTTTGATCCGCTTGAGGCTTTAGGGCGTATTTATGTTTCGAGGGCTTTTACCGCCTATCAGTTTTCTGCGTTAGTTCTTGAGAAGCTTGAGCAGTTTGTGAATGCTAAGCGTGCAGGCTTGATTTTGGTTTCTGATATTATGTTATTGTTTTTAGATAGGGATATTCCTAAAACTGAGGCTAAGGATTTGTTTGTTAAGGTTTGTGCTAAGCTTTCAAACATCGCCAATAATAAGGATTGGATTGTTTTGGCTACTTACAAACCGGAGAGGAGATCTAAGCTTGGATTGTTTTTTGAGGCTGTCTTGTTTGGACGTTCTAGCGTGTTGGTTAAGTTTGAGAAGCGTGGGAAGACGTTAAGTTTTGTTTTGCAGGATCATCCGAGGCTTAAGCCTTTCCGTGTAGATTTTCCATCGGATAATGTTCCTTTAACAAGTTTTATGGAGGTGTGAACGGTTGGGTAGGACCGTTCCGTCTTATAGACAAGCGTTAGAGGCTGAGATTGCAAGATGGGAAGGCTTTCGAAAGGCTTTGAGAGGTAAAGAGCTTGAAGCCTTTGACAGGATGATGAATGCTTGTAGGGCTTATGCTTCTGCCGGCGGCATGGCCACAAGGGCTGTTTTGGCTGAAGCCATGTTCATGTGTATTCTACTAAGTCAACAGAAAGAGTTGATGGAGATTAGGGAACGACTTGAGCAACTGGAAAAACAACTTCAGAAGGCTTAACGCGTTTAAATGCTGGATTTTGGATGTTTACCCGTCTGGACCAAGCCAGGTGACGGTGTGGCTTATAGGTGAAAATGGGGAGCGTTTAAGGCTTGTTGACAATTACACGCATAGAATTTATGTTGCTGGAGATTATCTGCTTCTTAAGAATTTAGCTGAAAAAATTAGGGATAGCAAGTCTGTGGCGGGTTTCCGTTTCGTCGAGAAATATGCGGATTTCATGGAGGCTTCACGGAAGAGGGTCTTAGAAATTGATATGAGGGATTATGGGCGGACATCCTTTTTCGCGAGGAAGGTTCTCCGTTTAGGAGGTTACGAAAACTTTCAACTATATAATGTGGATGTGCCTGTAGCTCAGGCATACCTTTATGAGAGGGATGTTTTCCCCTTAGCCCATGTTCTGGTTTTTGAATCTGGAAATAGGCTTGGCTATGAGCTTTTGGATTCTGTTGAAAGCTGCGATTATGAGGTTCCACGTTTACGTTCCATGTGGATTAATGTCGACGTGGAAAGAGGGGAGCTGTGACAAGCTTTTCGGATAAAATTGGTAGCATATCCTTAGAAATGGATAATGAGACTGTTGTTATAGGCCAGGGGGATGAGGCTGACAAGATTTTAGAGCTTGTGAAAACTATTAGGGACGTTGACCCTGACTTGGTTTTTACGCGAGGTGGGGATTCTTTTCTTTTCCCGTATTTGGCTTATAGAGCTTTTGCGAATGGTATTTTAGACAAGTTTGTTTTAAGTAGAGAGGATGTTCCATTAAAGGCTAAAAGAAGCCGTGGGCGTAGCTTCTTCTCTTATGGTAGGTTTATTATAAGGCTCCTCTGCGTAGGCTTTATGGACGTATACACATAGACGTGAATAATACTTCATTTATTCTGCTTGTGGTTTGGAGGGCTTATTTGAAGTTTCGAGGACTTGCCGTGTGCCCCTACATAGGGCTGCACGGGCATCCATAGGCAGCATAATGTCTTCTTTACAGCTTTACACGGCTTGGAAGGACGATATTCTTATTCCATGGAAGAAGAGGGAGCCTGAATCTTTCAAGACGGGGTGGGAGCTTCTTGTAGCTGATCGTGGAGGCTTCATTTTTGAGCCTAAGCTTGGCTTTCACATGGATGTTGTTGAAGTTGATTTCACTTCGATGTTCCCCATGCTAATGCTTACGAGGAACATTTCAGCTGAAACTGTTTTGTGCAAGTGTTGTCCGGATTCAAAAATTAGGGTTCCTGAACTCGGCTATAATATTTGCGAAAAGAGGAAAGGAATCGTTCCTAAAACCCTTGACCTGCTTTTGAAGAAGCGCCTAAAATACAAGAGTTTAATGAAGGAAACATCTGATGTGAGGCTTAGACAAGCTTATGACTTGCGCCAGTCAGCCTTAAAATGGATTTTGGTGACCTGTTTTGGATATTTGGGTTATAGGAACGCCCGTTTTGGAAAGGTGGATGCGCATATTGCTGTTTGTGCTTTTGCTAGGGACGCTCTTTTAAAAACCGCCCGTTTAGCTGAGGAACACGGCTTTGAGGTTGTGCATGGGATTGTCGATTCTTTGTGGATTAAAAAGGCTGGTGTCACGCCAAGAGAGGTTGCTGATTTTTGTCGTGAAGCCTCAAGCCTTGTTGGGGTGCCTTTAAATGTTGAGGGCAAATACCGATGGATTGTTTTTCTACCATCAAAAATCCTTCCTGAGGTTCCAGTCTTGAACCGTTATTATGGTGTTTTTGAGGATGGCAGGATTAAGATGCGGGGCATAGAGGCAAGGCGGACAGATACGCCAGAGCTCATTAAAAAGGCTCAGTTAGAGATGATTAAAGTATTGAGTGGTGCTTTTAGCTATGAAGACTTTGTTAAGAGGATTCCCGCCGCCCTACAAGTTTTGAGAGGGTATGCGGAAAAACTTTTGCGTGGGGATATAAGCGTTGAGGAGCTGCTTGTTTCTAAGCGTTTGTCTAAGCATCCTCAGGATTATGCTCATGATGTTTTTCAGGCTGTTGCTGCTAAACAGCTTTTAGCCGCCGGTTTTGACGTTTATCCTGGGCAGACTGTACGGTATTTGATTGTTGACGCTGATAATAGGAGTCCTAACAATAGGGTTAAGGCTGCAGAACTTTTAAATGGAAGGCAGCGGTTTGACGCTCAGAAGTACTTGGAAATGCTTCTGGAAGCTGGAGAAACATTGTTTAGCGTTTTTGGCTATGATTTGGAGAGAATCCGCAGCCATGTTGTTTACGGCGAAAAACAGTTAGTTTTAGGCTGACAGTATTTGTAGCATTCTTCTTGCATTTTCAAGCATTGCATGATTGTTGTTGAAGAATACGTAGACTTTTTCCGGGTTTGCCTTTCTGATTCTGTTGGCTACGTCTTTTAGCTCCTGGTCTGTGTAGTAGTGGGAATACCATGCTGTTCTGCCGTGCATCCTCTCGTAGACTATGCCATTTGTATTGTATATGTCGAGGGGGAAGTCCGGCGAGTCGACGCTTACCCATGTTGTATTAAGCTTTGAAGCCCATTGAATGTAGGCTTTGTCGAACCATTTCATGTTTCTAACTTCAAGGGCGAACCTGTTGCCAAGGTCAGTTTTTGTTATGAAATTTTCGAGGGTTTGAAGGGACCTCGGCGTCATAGATGGCGGAAGCTGGAACAAGTAGAAGTCAATGCTGGGCTCGAGGGGTGTCATGGGAGGGCTTTCGGGGTGAACGGGTGAAGCCCCCACATCTATCTTGCATCTTCTAAGCAGGTTTTTTACGGCTACAATATCTCTATCCTCTTCCAGACCGCACTTAAGGCATTTCATTCGCCTATACCCGTTCGGGCTTAGCCTACCCCCTACATTTTGGGCACAGGCTTGAAGTCCCTTTGGCATTAAAATACTTCACGTTTAGGCCTGCGAGTCTAGCCTTATACTCTATGATGTTTTGAAGTTTCCTGAAGCTCCATCTATTCAGTCTACCGTTGAGCTCTTTTGAGCGATTAATTCTCTTCCTTATGTTTGTAAGCTCTTCTAGTGCGATGGTTGAAGCTTTCAACTCCTTTGCCTCCTCGATTATCTGGTTGGCGAGCTTGTGGTAGATCTGTTCTATTCTTCTGTGTTCCCTGCCTCTATACTTCGCCAGCAGGGTTTTCTCGTTCAGCCTAGGCTTGGATTGGAGCCTTCTACGTTTGAGGAAATAGGCTGTCCTTATAACCTTCTCTCCGCTCTTAATATTGCTAACATGCTCCTCGGAGCCGAAGGCGACGTTGTTCTCGTTTATGTCCACAGCGATCGCTTTACCATTCACTTCAGTCAACTCAACGGCTCTGGAAAACACAACCTTCAAGTAGAATCGTCTTCATTCTTCACAAGCCAAGCCTGGCCAACCTTCATCCCTTTGAACTTTTCATGGTACGTTCCGTGGAGCAGCTTTAGCCTAGCCCTACCGCTCCCAGTTCTCAAGGTCGAGGCTGAAAAGATGGTCGTCGAGCATCACATCGAAATTCTTGAACTAAAAAGAATTATTGAAGAAAAGGGCCTTCACGAAAAGCTATTCCCCATCAAAAACCTCACCCGCCAACTGAATGGAGCGAAAAACGTTTCTACATGAGCTTAAGAAAAAGTCGGAGACAAAGTCTATAATTGGGTTAAAGAGTTAATTGAAAGCTGTAAACAATCAAATGAATTTGTGGTCGCGTTTGGAAATGGTAAGCTGGTTACACCTTTCATTCATTTGGATTCTATGTTGTTTGGTAATCTTTATTCTTAAATCTTCGCCGATATTATATTTGGGGCTTAGGTGAAGAGTTCAATAGTCTATAACCTGTTTCATGAATACTATTGCAGGGACTTTCACCTAGATGGTTTTCCAAATAAGATGAGTAGGCGGGAGTTCGGGTTTGCCCTCTTCTCTGAGGGGGTTGTTGTTCGCCATAAGAGGTTTGAAACTTTTGATGAACTCAAAGCCTTTTTAGAGGCTAATGTTCCAGCTGATGCCTATTACTCATGTGCCTATTATGAGCATCCTGATTTTGAGATGGAGAAGAAGGGCTGGCTTGGCGCGGACCTAATTTTTGACATAGACGCAGATCATATTCCAACAGCCTGCGATAGGATCCATGACGAATGGGTATGCGTAAACTGTAAATTTGAGGGTAAGGGCATCATTCCAGAAAAGTGTCCAATATGCGGCAGCGAAAAATTTGACGTTAAGACATGGCCTTGCGAGAATTGCTTGGCTTCCGCAAAGGATGAGACAATCAAGCTTTTAGACTTTTTAATATTTGACTTTGGATTTTCAAAGGATGAAATACGCCTTTTCTTCTCTGGAAATAGGGGTTACCATATCCATGTAGAGGGCGAGGCTGTTCAAGAATTGGACGCCATGGCTCGCAAGGAAATAGTCGATTATATATGTGGCATGGGATTAGATGTGACATTCCACGCTCCAGTCATAAGGAAAACCAAGAAAGGCATAGAAATTGGAAAGGATGCAAAATTCTCAAGTTTCGGCTGGTCCCAGCGTCTATTGAGGGGGATACGGATTTTCTTAGCCTCTGCGAAGGAGGAGGACTTGGAAAGGATTGGATTAAGAAAGGAAACAGCTGAAATTCTAATGCAGAACAAGGATGTCCTTCTAAAGGGCTTAGTGGAACTGGGGGTATTATTCACGCCAAAGGGTGTTGGAGCTGGAACATGGCTAAGGATTATGAAGCACGTTGCAGGCTTGCAGTCCGCAAAGATTGACACTGTCGTAACCACGGATGTTCATCGTCTAATTAGGCTTCCAAACACCTTAAACAGCAAAACAGGCTTTAAAAAGGCAGAAGTGCCAATTTCAGAAATCGACAAGTTTGACCCCTTTAAGGAAGCCTTAGCTTTCAAATCGGGCACCCTTACAGTAAAAGTTTCAAGCGCCCCAAAATTTAGAATATGCGACCAAACCTTCGGGCCCTACAGGAACAGAAAAGTTGAATTACCAACAGCTGCGGCTTTACTTCTTATCTGCAGGGAACGCGCAGAGGTTATCGAATGATAACATATAACGAATTATTTGAGATATGGAAGAAGGAGCATGAAAGTTCAGATCCAACAAAACTTCCCTCAGACTTTTACATACAACTCGCCGAATATGTGGGAAGACTGAAAGAAGAAGAGCGGATGCTGGATAGGAAAACGTTGAAGGCTAAACTTTTGATGGAAGAGAAAGACAAAGCCAAGCGAATGATCCTTGAAATAATAAAGATAAGATATAAAAAATTCATCCGCATGCTGGCAAAAGGAAAAAAGCCGCCTCCAGACTTTTTGACGCCTCAGGAGGAAAAAATCCTCTCGGGAAGCCTAACCCTAGCGGAGACATTCCAAATTTTTGCGAGGAACATACTGCAGGGAAATCTGCCGGACTTAACTGCCCAAATTTCCCGCAAAATGGTTTTACTTCGCTTCTTAAAAGATGTTCCCTCAATAATAGGCGCAGACATGAAGACATACGGACCATTTAAATGTGAAGACGTGGGGAATTTACCATCCGAGAACGCTAAAATTTTGGTTAAACAAGGACTGGCGGTAACCATTGAAATTTAATTCCTTTTATGATGTGAAAAAGTATATGAGTGGGCTTTCTAATTTTTATGCAAAGCTAACAGAGTGAGCTCAAAATGAATGTTCCTAAAGAGATTAAAACCTACTGTCCCAGGTGTAAAGTCTATCAAGTCCATACAGTTTCGCTGTATAAGGCTGGAAAGCGGAGGGCATTGGCTAAGGGCGAACGTCACCACGAGAGGGAGAAGAAGGGCTATGGAGGGCAAAAGTATCCCCTACAGCGGAAGTTCTCCAAAACTACTAAAAAGCAGACTTTGAAGCTTAAGTGCAAAGTTTGCGGCTATATCAGGCATAAGAAGGGAATACGCCTAAGGAAACTGGTTATAGCCTAGGTTGGTGACTATTTAATGACTGAATGGGGAAGCTTAATACCCCAACCGAGAAGTCGTTTCCTAAGGGTTAAGTGTCCAAAGTGCGGTAACGAGCAGATAGTATTCAGCCATGCCGTAAATAGGGTTTCGTGCAATGTTTGCGGCGCTGAACTTGCAGAGCCCTCAGGTGGAAAGGCAATAATTAAGGGCGAAATTGTCGCAATCCTCGAGTGAGATAAAAATGGTTTTGATAAAGCAGGAATGGCCCGAAGTCGGCGACTTAGTAATCGCCACAGTGGAAACTGTGACAGATTATGGGGCCTACGTAAGGCTTGACGAGTATGGCAAAACCGGGCTCCTACATATTTCAGAAATAGCTTCATCGTGGATCAGAAATATTCGAGATTACGTTCGTGAGGGGCAGAAGGTAGTCCTCAAAGTTTTACGCGTAGATCCGGAGAAGGGCCATGTAGACCTATCCCTAAGAAGGGTTACAAAAAGGGAAAGAATAGAGAAGATGCTTTCTTGGAAAAAAGAGAGGAAAGCTGAATCCCTTCTTCGGAGCGTTGCGGAGAGGGTTGGCCTATCCATAGAGGAAGTTTACGAAAAAGCCGGGACTCTAATTGAAAAGGAATATGGGCTATACGAAGGCTTTGAGAAGGTCGCAGAAAAAGGCCCTGAAGTCCTAACAAAAATTGGCGTGCCAGAAGATCTAGCGAAAGTCTTCGCCGAGGTTGCAAAGGAGAGAATAAGCCCACCAACTGTCAAGGTAAAGGGGGTAGTTGAACTTCGCTGTCTGAAGCCTGATGGGGTAGAGGCGATAAAAGAGGCTTTCCTAAACGCGAAAAAACTCGAGAAAATAAAGGATGCAAAAGTCCAATTTTATGTAATAGCGGCGCCAAGATACGGTATTGAAGTCTCAGCTGGCAACTATAAACAGGCTGAGGCAACCCTGCAAAGGATAGCCGACGCCGTTGTATCGTATATTGTCAAAGCCGGCGGGCAGGGAGCTTTCAAAAGGGAAAATAAATGACTTGGCTTTTAAGAAAATGTACAAACTGTGGGAGATATACACTTAACAGGGATAAATGTACTTACTGTGGTGGGGCTGTCCGCATTCCGCATCCTCCCAAGTTCTCTCCCCATGATAAATATTTGAAATATAGGATGGCGTTGAAAAGGGGAACTGAAAATGAAGGAAACCATAATAAAGGAGCTTAAAAAAGTCGAATTGAAAAATCCGGTTTTAATAGAAGGTTTACCTGGTCTAGGCCTCGTTGGGAAAATAGCCGTACGCTACTTGATTAAGCAGCTTAAGGCTCAAAAGCTCGCGTATCTCTATTCACCGCATTTTCCATATTTCGTGCTGGTAAACAGGCATGGAAGTGTCAGACTTTTGAGGGGTGCCTTTTACTATTGGATAAACGAAAAGGGGGAGAACGATCTCATACTATTCACGGGAGACAGCCAAGCACAAACTATAGAGGGGCAGTATGAAATCTCCAACAAGATACTGGATTTTGCGGAGAAATACGGGGTAAAATTGGTTGTAACCCTTGGCGGCTATAGAATGGAAACAAAGGATAAGCCTAAAGTAATAGCGGCCTCCAGTAGCCAAGCAGCCCTTGAAAAAGCATTAAGGGCAGACGCCATAGTAAGCCCCGTGGGAAGCCCGATTGTGGGAGTGGCTGGGCTGATTTTAGGGTTAGCGCCATTAAGGGGGCTGGAAGCCATTTGCCTTCTAGGCGAGACAAGGGGTTACCTACCCGATCCTAAAGCAGCAAAAAGCATTCTGGAAGTTTTGGCTAAACTTTTGAGAATAGAGCTGGATCTCTCAGGAATGGATGAGGAAATAGCTAAAGCGGAAAGCATGATGACTCGTTTGCAAAAAGTTGAGGAGAAAAGGGCTTTAGAGGCAGAAGAGCTCAGGAGATTGGAAGACAAAAAGATAACATACATTTCATAGATGACTGCAAGGCCAGAAATGCTTCTGGCAATTCTAAGTTTTCTTTAGAAATCCCTCCCTTGGCTCGTATATTGTGCCCTCCCGTTGCAGCTGACTTATTAGGCGTTCAGCCTCATTTCTCTGTATTTTATATTCAGCCTCCAGCCTATTTATAAGAGCCATTTTATCTACAAGCCCTGTTTCTCGCTCCATTTCAGTTAAAAGTGAAAGCACCACTTGCAGTTTATCCCTCAGGCTTTTAGGCTTTCCAGTCATTATTAGGTCTATGTCGAACTTATATGAGGAGAGGTCTATTCCAACCTCTTCAAGGGAGCGCTTCATTATGCTTATAGCCGCCTCCGCATCTTCAGCTAAAACCTCTTTTCGTAGGGCAACACGGGCTCTGGCCTCGGCTATACGTACTAGAGATTCAAGTTGACGGGCTGTTATCGCTATGGGCGACCCCTCTGTTTCGCTTGCTAAACGCATGGCTAAGTAGAAATCCTTTAGGCGCTGTAATGCCTCCGTCGTCAGTACAGGCCTTATGCTCTTTGCATAGCTTATGTATTTTCGCAGGAGATCCGGGGGGATTGGCGGCTCTGTGGGGCTTAGCCCTTTCCTATGGATTTCAAGGATATGCTCTGACATTTTGCTGTCTACCTCTTTGTTTGGGACATCCCTTAAAACAAATATCAAATCGAACCTCGAGAGTATTGTCACTGGTAGGGAGATGTTTTCGGCTATTGTACGGTGAGGTTCATATCTCCCGAGGGCAGGGTTTGCGGCGGCAAGAATAGCTGTCCTCGCGTTTAGCGTTGCCACAATTCCACCTTTAGCCACGGAAACCGTGTGCTGCTCCATAGCCTCATGAATTGCAACACGGTCTTCGGGACGCATTTTATCTATCTCGTCAATGCATGCTATTCCCTTGTCCGCCAGCACGAGGGCTCCAGCTTCAAGACTCATTCCTCCCCCCTTCTCGCGTATGACAGCCGCTGTTAAACCTGCCGCTGTGGTTCCCCTCCCGGAGGTGTATAATCCCCTTGGCGCTATCCTCGCAACATACTGTAGAAGCTGAGATTTCGCTGTGCCGGGATCTCCGACCAGCAGAATATTCAGCTCTCCCCTTATGTTAATGTCTGGCAGGGATTTTGAAACACCGCCAAAGAGAAGGTACATTATAGCCTCTTTTATATGCTCATATCCGTATATTGAAGGAGCTATGGATGCGATTATTTTCCTATGAATCCACGGATCCTTTGCCAGCTCTAGAATTTGTTTTTCCTCTTCTGGAGATGGAGGAGTGGTCTCCGGCTCTTTCCCAAGAACCTCTACCGAGTTCGCGTCCAAGTGAAGCACAAAAGTTCGTAGTTTACCTGCCTTTGGGAGGGAAGGGGCTGCTGCGCGAACCGTGCCCACGATGGAAACGTGATCTCCAGGCCTTGCAACATCAACGATATCGCTTCCTACAAGCTTGACATGCAAGGTTCTCGGTAACTGCCCTGGCGGAAGATCTTCCGGCCTCTCTTGTAGGCGGATATCCTGCGAATCCACGAATGTTGACTCGTCCTGCATGAACTCGAAGGGCCCTTTCCTTCGGCATGACGGATTCGAACATGCGAAGGGGGCTTTAAGAAATGGGCCTGCTTGGTCAACATATGTTATATTTTCGCATCCTTTACACTTGAAAGCAGCCCTCATTACCATTGGACGTACAGATGTAGCGCGTACAACAATGCCCTCAACCATAACTAGCTTTCCGATATGTGCTGCACCCAACCTCCGTATGGGCGTGGCCTCAAGCAGCTTTACAATTCTAACCGTTACCCTCTGTTTCTCCGCGTAGTCGGATGCCTCTATCTCAAGCTGGGTTTGGGCCGCGTTATCTGCGTACTTTAAATACTCAATTGGCCGCTCGAGCAATGCGTTGGCGAGATTTTGATCGAATGTTAGAAGGTCTATGAAATCAACTATTAGCGAACTCTTTCCGGAAACTGCAAGTTGAGAGATTCTCTCACGGTACTTTTCAAGTTTGAAGAATTCAAGAAATCGCTCTTGTGGATCTATGGCCTCTAGCTCAGTCATTCATTTTCCTCCAAATTTTCATGGGTTAACAGCTGTTTTTTCCATTCTTCGATGATTTTTGAAATCCTCTCATAGAGGAACCTTTCCTCGTTCGTGACATTTTTCAGGACATGAGCTGCATGCACTGAGGTGGAAGCCAGAGAAACAATTTTCCTTAACCTAAGGTTTATAATGTCAACAGCCAAGTATTTCGCCTTCTCATACTCCCTCATCTTTTCCGGGCTTTTAATCGCCTCTTTTTTGAGTTTTGAAAGATACCTGCGAAGTTTTGGGTAAAAATCCTTAGGAAATTCCGACAGCTGAATCGCTGTTTGAAGGCGCTCCTTCCACTGAATCTTATAAAGTTTGGCAGAGTCCAGCAGATCTTCATCTCGAAAGCGTATAATGCCCTGCCTTTCAAGTTTCTGGGCAACCCAGAAGGGAACCTCGTAAGAGTTACCCTCCTCAAAGGGTCCAACAACCAAGCCTACTAACTTAATTTCGGGAAGATCAGCGTTAGCGATGACTTTTACGGGTTCATTCTCAAACATGAAATCCAACGTTTTAATATTGTTTGAGATTCTAGAGTGCACTCTAACACCCTCTACGGGTTACCGGCAAGTGAGATAAAAAGCTATAGGTCTAAAACTGTTTAGCAAATAATCCATGATTTTGCATTTTAAATGCAACCTTCCGGATTATTATTCATGAAATATTTTGAGCTTTCCCTAAAGTAACGAAAAGTCTGGAAAAGGGTGCAAAACTTATTTTAAATCGAACTTTATGCTTACTATTAGCCATGATAGGGAGGATTACCTTTTGAGTTTTGAAATGTGGGCTGAAAAGTACCGGCCGAAAACGCTGGATGACATGGTGAACCAGAAAGAGATAGTTGAAAGGCTAAAAAGCTTCGTCAAGGCAAAAAATGTCCCCCACTGCATTTTTGCAGGGCCTCCGGGAACGGGAAAGACTACGGCTGCGCTATGTTTGGCTAGGGATCTCTACGGCGAGAATTACCGTGATTATATTATGGAGTTAAACGCCAGCGATGAGAGGGGAATAGACGTTGTAAGGGAGACCGTGAAGACCTTTGCGCGGGTTAAGGCTATCGGAGAAATCCCGTTTAAAATAATGATCCTCGATGAGGCGGATAATATGACCGCTGACGCCCAGCAAGCCCTAAGGCGAACTATGGAACGTTACACGGAAACCTGTCGTTTCATATTATGCGCCAATTATAGCGGCAAAATTATAGAGCCAATTCAGTCTAGATGTGCCCCTTTCCGGTTTACATATCTTCCAAGGGACGAGCATGACAAGTATTTGCAGTACATAGCTAAAAAGGAGGGGATAACTCTACTAAGGGATGGGTTAGACGCCATCTTCGAAGTATGCGGTGGGGACTTAAGAAGGGCCATCAACACCCTACAAGCTGCAGCCTCGCTGGGCAAACCCATAGATTCTAAAGTTGTCTATTCTATTGCTGGCAGGGCGAACCCAGCTGATGTTCAAAAAATGATTGAAACTGCCATGAATGGCAATTTTATAGAGGCGAGGAAGCAGCTTCGCGAGATGATTCAGAAGTATGGCGTGGCTGGAAGCGATATAATCCGCCAAGTTCACACAGAAATTTTCAGGCTGGGAATTCCTGAACTCTGGAAGATAAAGCTTGCAGAAATTGTTGGCGAAATAGATTATAGGCTTGTTGAAGGTGCGGATGAGGAAATACAGCTTAGCGCTTTATTAGCCCGGCTCGTTGAGGCAGCCTATGAAATGAAGAATGTCAAAAAGGTGTAAAGCGTGTACCAGCCTTGGACTGTTAAGCACAAGCCAAAATCCTTGAGGGAGGTTGTGGGAAATAAGGAGGCAATACAAAAGCTTGTAGAGTGGGTGAAATCTTGGGATTTTGGCCCTCCCCAGCAGAGGGCAGCCTTCATTTATGGCCCCCCTGGAGTTGGCAAAACAGTTACAGTGGAAGCTTTGGCTAATGACTTTAATATGGAGCTCATCGAGAAAAATGCCAGTGACTATCGAACAGAGGAAAATGTGAAGCGTTTCGCCGGTTTAGCCTCCCAGTATGGCTCTTTGTTTGGTAAAAAGAGGATAATTCTCTTCGATGAGCTTGATGGGCTTACAGGAACGGCTGATAAGGGCGGCGTCAAGGCTATAACTGAAATCGTAAAGGTAGCTCAATGTCCTATAGTATTGATATCCAACAACGCCTATGATCCGCGTTTCTCGTTTCTTAGAAATTACTGTCTCCTCATAGAGTTCAAAAAGCCGGCAGTAAACGAGGTTTTAAGCCATCTGAAAGCCATATGCCTTAAAGAAGGCATTCAAGCCGAAGAAAGCGCTCTAAGTTTCATTGCACGCCGCTCAGAAGGCGACATCCGCTCGGCGGTTATAGACCTCCAAGCATTATCCCAGGGGAAGAAAAAATTAACGTATGATGATGTGGCGTGGCTGGGCTATAGAGACAGGCAGGAGAACATATTCACCGTTTTGAAGATGATCATGTATGGCAAGACATGCGATGGTGCAAAGCGTGCCGCAAGCATGGCGGATGTTGATGTTAACATGCTTTTTGAGTGGATATATGAAAATGTTCCAAACCATTTTAAAGACCCTCATGACTTGGCAAGGGCTATGGACGCCCTCTCGCTGGCAGACGTTTACAGGGGCAGGATAAGGCGCAGTCAAGACTGGAGCTTAACACGATATGTTATCGACTTGATGACCGCGGGCGTAGCCATGGCTAGAGCGGGCTCTAAACCCTCCGGTTGGACGCCGTTCCATTTTCCGGCACGGGTGCAAATGCTTTCAAGATCCAAGGAGGAAAGAAGCCTTCAGCTGGAGATCGGGCATAAAATAAAGCGTAAGTGCCATATCTCAGCCGTAAGGGCTTCGAAGGAGATAATCCCCTACCTTCAAATAATCTTTAAGAATAACCCTAAAATGGCCGCTGGAATTGCGAAGTGGCTTGATTTAACTCCTGAAATGATAGAGTACTTGGCTGAAAATAAGGAAAGGGCTGAGGAAATAAAAGCGTTAATAGGCGGCTAATGTATTCTACTTCCTTCAATTATGTCTTTTTCCGGCTGTAGAATGACCACGTTACCCTTGTCATCCTCAGCTGCCAAAATCATGCATTGGGATTCAACTCCCATGAATTTTCTTCGCTGAAGATTCAGGATGAAGGCGCACTTTTTGCCCACAAGCTCTTCCGGTTTATACCATTGGAGAAGCCCAGCGACAGCTTGCCTTTTCTCCGATCCAAAGTCCACAATCATCCTTATCAAATTCCTGGATCCTGGAATTTGATTTGCTTCCACAATTTTACCAACACGCATATCTAACTTTTGAAACTCTTCAAAAGTGATTTCCATAGGGGCATCACTCCTTTCGTTTATAGTTTATTTCTCTTTTTAACCTTTACACATCTTTTCTCTATCTTGCTTTATTTTCTTAACGGCTTCCTTCACACCCTCCCAGCCCTCTTCGGCCTTCGCTAGAATTATTTCGAAAGCCTCCCTAGAATTTAATCCCTGAAGATCCTCGCCAACGGCTTTCCTTGCTAGAAAGGAGGCGGCCCTTAGAATCTCGTTGTTCAGCTTTGAATCAACAAGATCAGCCAGGTGGCAGATCAGCGCTTCGATGGTATGGGGTTTAATGGGGCTATTTTCGCCGTGATGGGCGGAAACCACGTGAATTAATTCTAGGGGGAAGCCCCTTCGAACAAGTTCCGAGATGACTATTGAAAGGTGATCCATGTAATCGGCCAGATCTGTGGATGTTATGCTTCCATTCTCTCCCACAGCATAGGTTAATGGCTTAAAAATGTCGTGGAGTATTGTTCCAGCAATAACCAGATCACGGTTCACCTTTCCATGGTAAACCTTCTCCACGGAATCGCAAATTGCCAGCGCCAACCTCGTTGAGGAAACAACATGCTCAATAAAGCCTCCTGGGTAGGAGTGGTGGTGAGATAGTCCGGCTGGCGAAATTTCTAAGGGTAAACCTGAATATACCTTTCCGTCGATTTCAAAGACGGGATTTTTAAGAAGCTCTATAACCTTTCTCCTCAGGTCTCTGTTACGGATCTTATAAACCAGAAGCTTAAGCTCCGGGTGAAGCAAACGTCCTCACATCTGAGACAGCGAATAGGCTATCTCTCCGCTCTTTACTATATAAACTTTAAAATTTTAATTTTTAATTGGTGCTTTGAATTTTCCTTTTCTCCTCCGAGGCTATTTGATGCGCCTTTCTTAATGGTTCAGGGCTGTTGCTGTTTCTTATGCAATTTTTAACAATCCTTAATGCTGTTTCCAGCGACACCATATGGCCGATGCTAACATATACGGGCTTTCTAGCTGGAATAATTCTTACCATCGCGCCGATAATTTCTCCGTTATGCTTTAGATAAGCAAAGTCTCCTTCAAAATTTTCAAACTCGCCGATAAGCTTACTCTTTGCGACCCCTATGGCTGGTTTGCCTAGGACTACGCCCAAGTGACTTGCAAAGCCACAGCGATAGGGATGAGCGCGGCCATGGCCGTCCACTAAAAGCACGTCGGGTTGAATCTTAAGTTTCTTAAAACAGAGTACAGCCGGAGGCACTTCTCGAAATGCAAGAAGGGTGGGAATGTATGGAAAAGTAACTTTACGCCAAGCCGTTTGCGCTTCAACAAGATTTAAAGAATCATATTCCATAACGGCAATGGCGCCTATAGCCCAATCATTTCCATAGGCAACATCCACCCCTGCAACATAGCGGATTTTCGACGGCAGCATGTCTTCCAAAATAACACTCTTCGACAGTAGCAACTGGACTTCATGCAGCCTTTCTATCGAAAATGATCCTTTAAATTCGGAAAGTGGCATAAATTTCACTTTTAACCTTCACTAAGGTTCAGAAATTAGGGAAAAATTAAACTATTCGGTGTCGTCGTTAATTGCCGCTGGGCTGCACGTTCTTGTTGCTGTTGTTTTTATCCTGCTGTGACCATCGTTCTATGATAAGCTTGTCTTCGCCTATTTTGAAGCTTACCTTGACAAACATTGAATCTGAAACCTTGAATGGGAACATGCTGTCCTCAGCTAAGTCTTTCGGCAAATATATCAGGAATTTTCCATCCTTCCTCCTGAATAGTCTACCTCTTCCCTCACTAACCATTCCTTATTCCTCGGCGCAGCTTTCAAGTTGCAGACAATAAATGCCATGCTATTTTTAACCTTTACGCCGGTTTAGCATGGAAAATAATCACTTTGAGAATTTAATTGGGCTTTTAAGCCTACTCAGTAGAACTACGCGGCTGTCTTCAGACTCATCCACAAAATTGTAGCTTAATTCCTTTGCCAGTTGAAGTGCGAATTCGCGTATTTCTCGGTGGCTTGGCATGTTTTCATAGCCGAGGCGCAGCCTGGAAAATCCTACGTGCATGTAGGCTTTAGGTTCAATATATGTTGGGTTTGCTTTTTCAATAATTTTGGCATAATCGCTTATAGGCTCCATATTTAGGTTGCGCACGGCAGTTATTCGAATCACTGTCGGGCACTTAAAGCTATTCAAAAGCTCCAACGTCTCGTTTAACTTCCTCCAGGAATCAGGCTGAAGGGGACGGCAAACTTTATTATAAATTTCCTCGTTAGGCGCGCATAGTGAAATGTAAAGTTGTGTTGGTTCATGGCTTAGCTTCGCCAAAGCCGAGGGCACCGTTCCGTTGGAAACAAGAAAAGTTGTGAATCCCCTTTTATGGAAAGCCCCAATAAGATCGCCAATGGGCTCATAGAGGGTAGGCTCTCCGGTGAGGCTGATAGCCACATGCCTGGGTATCAGCGCCTCTTTAAATTTCTGAGGATTCGCTTTGGGGTTTCCCTTGTATCCGCTTAAAATTTGAAGCTGTGCATTTATACAGCCCTCAACGATTTCCTCTGGGGAATCCCATTGGGGCAGTTTGGTTTCGTCCCAAAAAATTTGAAGGTCGCCACTTTGCGCCCTCCAGCAGAATAGGCACCGTTGGGTACAATGGTAAAGCACCGGCGTCATCTGTATGCACTGGTGGCTCTTTATCCCATAGAACTTCTGCTTATAGCATGGTCTATCGTTGATTAGCGCTTCATATAGCCATCTACACCTCTTAACAGCGGAATGGCGTCCAACAATATGATACCTTTGTCTTTTTAAGACGCTGATCAGCGAGGATGGAGCTAAACTCATGGTGCTCGCTCAAGGATAGAGGAGGATACAGCCCTATAAAAGCTTAAAGCGCTTTCAACAGTCTATAATTCGAAGTGCTTATTATGTTTAGAAGCTCTATGGGAAAAACTTTATATCAAATTATGTTTACACAAGACTTAGATAAGTGCAAGTGTGAGGTCGGCAATAAATTTTAAGGGTCGTATCGGTCTTGTCGCAAGCAAAGAAATGTTTTCCCAAATGTAGCTTGTTTAAATGCGGCAAAAACGCAGCGGTTCACCGTCGTGACGAAGTATGGTGCAGATGGACTGAAGACAGATGCCAAATCGCCAACTGTTCCTATGCGTTATGCGTTAAAAGGCGTCTCCTCCCAGGAGGGATATGCGGAGAAACAATCAAAAGGAAAACATCTGAAAGGCCCCCTGAGGAGGTTGTTGGACCAGCCATAAAACTCCGCGGAAGGGCTCTCCGTAAAATAGGCGAAAGGGAACTCTTCTGATAATCACGGAGAGCAAAGTACTAGATGGCTTTAACCCGCTTCACGATCGGTGGCCTTATTTTCCTCAGAACCCTATAGCCGCATACCGTACATTTTATTTCGCCGCCACGGAGCTCTAAATCTCCAGTTGAAACCCTAGCGCCGCATCTTATGCACTCATACACTATTTCTGGGGCTACCTTGCCCATGATTGTTCCTCGCCCTACTGAAGAGGCTATATCTGCTTTTAAATGTTTCCGCTCATATTCCATATGGGATGTAATTGAAGAGGTGGTTAAGAAAAGTCCTTCAGGGTCTAATCCCAGATGAGGACCTTGAATTTGTCTATAATTCTTACGATCTTGTAGGCGACATAGCCATTATACATCTAAACGAACGTTCCGAAAGGCATGGAAAAATAATTGCTGAGGCAATTATGAAAGTTCATAAAAACATAAAGACTGTTTTAGGGCAGATAGGAGGCGTTCAAGGGGATTTTAGGCTTAGAAGGTTGAAGCATCTTGCAGGGGAAAATAGGACGGTGACGGTTCATAAAGAGTCCGGCTGCCTTTTCGCTGTAGACCTAAATACGTGCTATTTCTCTCCAAGGCTCTTTTACGAGAGGTTACGTATCGCCAGGCTGGTTAGGGACGGTGAACTGGTTCTAAACATGTTCGCGGGGGTTGGCTGCTTCTCCATTGTCATGGCGAAGCACTCAAGAGCAGCGAAAGTTTACTCGGTGGACATTAATCCAGACGCTGTAAAGTTTATGTGCAAGAATATAAGGCTAAATGGAGTTTATGGAAGGGTTATTCCGATAATGGGTGATGCAAAAGAGGTCATTGAACAGAGCTTCCGCCAAAAAGTTGATAGGGTTCTCATGCCATTGCCGGAGAAAGCCCTTCAATATCTGCCCTATGCAGTATCAGCCTTAAAGAATAATTGCGGATGGATACATTACTACGATTTTGAACACGCTTACAGAAATGAGGATGTCATTGATAAGGTTAAAGAGAAAGTTTCCCATAGGCTCTCAAGCCTAGGCGTCGAATTTGAGTTTCCTTTCAGTCGTATTGTAAGATCCACAGGACCGAACTGGTATCAGGTGGTCTTAGACATCCTTGTTAAGGGTAGACAAACTCAACAAAATTAATAAAGTTTGCACGTGTAGTATGAAGAGTGGCTGAGGGAAATGAAAAGGAAGCTTATGGAGATATTGGCCTGCCCCATTGACAAATATTATCCGCTGGAACTATATGTTTTCGAGGAGAAGGATGAAATTGTTGAAGGCCTAATCGTCTGTCCTAAGTGTTTAAGGTGGTATCCCATAAGGGACGAGATCCCCGAGATGCTTCCAGACGAGCTGAGGAAAGAGAATGAGGATCTGCCATTTTTAAAAAAGTGGAAGGATAAAATTCCTGAGAGAATTTTGAATGAGGGAAAACCCTTCAACCTAGGCAAGAAGGCGTAGCCCTCTATTTAATTTTCACCACCCTGCCGGTTCTTGAAGATTTAAGGGCTGCTTCAGCTATTTTTATCGCCATTAAACCATCCAGCCCGCTTACCAGAGGTTTCTCTTTACTCAGAATGGATTTTACAAAGTGTTGTAGTTCAAGTTTTAGCGGCTCCTGCCATGGGATTCGTGGTTGCAGCGTCTCTTTGGCGCTTTCTATGGTTAGCTCCTGTGTTATGTAATCAAGCTTTATTATGGCTTGGCTTCCCGTTATCGTGAGCACCCTTGTCTTGTATGGGGTCAGCCAGTTAGCTTCGATGAATGCGTTTTTTTCGTCGCAGAATGTTAGCATTATATGCGCGTAGTCTTCAAATCTCTTGTGCTTCAAGCGTCCTGCTTTGGCATATACTGCCAGGGGCTCATCTTCGAAGAGGTATCTCATCATATCTATATCATGAATTGCTAGATCCTTAACAACCCCCACGTCCCCAATTCTCTCCGGCCATTCTGAAACCCGCTTAGCTGTGGCGGAGACTACTTTTCCGAAAGATCCCTTCGTAAGGGAGCTTTTTAGATACTGCACGCTGGGTATGAAGCGCATCAGAAAGCCTACTGTTAGCTGTAATCCCTGCTTTTCAGCCATTTTCAAAACGGCTTCAGCCTGCTTTGAATTTGCAGCCATGGGTTTCTCAACTAGCACATGCTTTCCAGCCTTAAGCGCCTTGAGTGTTTCCTTCGCAAGGCTTGTGGACCATGTGCATATGCTGACTGCTTCTATGTCGGATCTACGAAGCATCCTTCCGGAGTTTGTGTAGGCTTTAACGCCGAATTGTCTTGCAGCATTTTTGGCCTTTCCCGGGTCTATGTCGCAGACCGCCACCAGCCTTGTTTCCTCTATTTCCTTGAAAACCCTTGCATGGTTTCTTCCCCAAAATCCCGCGCCGATTACGGCGACGCCTAACCTGTCCATTTAATGTGCTCCCCTTCCGAAACCCCTATATTTAAAGCCCTCCACCTCAGCTTTTTGGGGCTCAATTAACCCTTCAAAGTCAACTATGGCTGCGGGCATCTTCACCATGAGCTTCAGTTTCGCCAGGTCTAGTTTCCTGAATTGTTCATGTCCAGCAGAGATTATAATGCAGTCTGCACCCTCAACAGCTTCCGCTAAGCCCTTTTTGACGTTAAATGGCTTCAAATCCGCTAACATCTTGCTGGATAGGTATGGATCATAGACTTTTATGTTAGCCCCCTTGGCCTCCAAGGCTTCCATAAGCTTCTTTACGAAACTTTTAGGAACATCTGATGCGTTGGGTGTTTGGGACACCCCAATAATCGAAATTTCAGCTCTACGCAACGTTTTCCCGCAGCTTTTTAATGCCTCCTTAACTAAGCGAACAGCATGTTTTATAGTTTCTGAGTTTACCTTAACGGCGGCAACGGAAACTTTCAGTTTTAAATCCAGACCTTCAGCCTCATTTAATAGGAAATCCAAAAAAGCGCAGCCATCTTGGTATATAGGGGACGAATTTAGAAACCAGCTTCCCTCCTTCATTCTAGCTAGGCTTTGAACCGTAAAATAATCAACGCCTATGTGCTCACAGAGGGAGGCAAACTCCTTAGCGAAGGCTGCGATTATGGCATCCTTTGATGTTTCAAAAAGGGCTAGGGCTTCAGCTGCTTTTAGATCATTAGTTTCTATGATCCCGGCTTTGCCTATGGTTTTTAAAATTGTTGAAGCTGCCTTTAGGCTAATTCCTCCAGAGGCTGCCACAACCCGCTTATAATTAACCAGAGTTTCCAGAGTTTGACTTTCTGGGAAGATAACTGGGCTATAAGCCAAAAAGAAGTCCAAGTCAGCCTTAAAACCGGAAGTGCTTTCCAAAGTTTCTTTCACGACCTTCTCTGTGGCGCCTAAAGTTAAAGTGCTGACGACAACCACTAGGGTTCCCTTTCTAATGCCTAGCCCAACATTTTTTAAAACACGCCCAAGGCCAGAGTAATTGACTTCACCTTTCTCATCCACATCAACCGGAACTGCTATGACTAAAATTTCGCTCTGGGAAACAGCAGCTTTTAGGTCGTTATTGACCCTTAATTTTCCCTCATGCATATGCTTCCTAATTATGGGCTCCACCATACTTCTAAGGTGGGAAACTTTTCCCTTGGAAAGGGCGTCTGTTATGGCTTGATTGACATCAGTGCATATAACGTTAAAGCCGGCCTCAGCAAAGAGGCATGCATGAAGGAGACCTAATCGGCTACAACCTATAATGCAGACTACATAATTTCCCCGCTTTGCAGGATTTTCTATATCCTCAAGCTTTATGCACGCTGCATTTGCCATCGTTTTTTCTCCGTGAAGGCCAGAAATTAGTAGTCTCAACTGCTTTTTAAGCTGTCGATTATGCCTTTAATTATGGTCTCATATTCAAGGATAAGTTTCCTTGCCTTTTCAGCAGTTTTTGCCTCAGCGTAAAGCCTGTAAAGCGGTTCGGTTCCGCTTGGCCTTGCGAGGATGGAACTTTTATCTTCAAACCAGACTTTAACACCATCAATCGTGCTAAAGTTTGAACCTTTAACTTTCTCGATGAGTTTCTCCAAAACCATGTTCTTTAGATGTTCGGGGCATTCCACTTTGCTTTTCTCAATGAAGTACCTTGGTAATTCCCCAAGCATTTTTGAAAGGGGTTGCCCCTCCTTGGCCATTATATCTAGAATGAGGGCTGTGGCCATGCCCCCGTCTCTCACTGCCAAATGGGGTCCATAGAAGATTCCGCCATTTTCCTCTCCGCCGAGCTTCGCATTCAATGCCTTCATGGTGTGAGAAACCACTACGCTTCCAACCTTTGTCCAAACTATCTCGCCGCCATATGCCTCTGCGACGTCCTTGATTAAAGTTGACGAACTTACAGGGGTCACTATTTTCTCGCCTGGATTTTCTTTTAGAAAATGCTTCGCCACCAAAGCGAAGGTTTTATCACCCCAGTGAATCTCACCCTGTTCATCGACGAATATTGAGCGGTCTCCATCACCGTCGAAGGCTATCCCTAAATCTGCGTCTAAAGCCCTCACGGCCAGCGATAACTCTTTCAGGTTTTCTGGGCGGGGTTCAGGCAGTCTTCCCGGAAAGGTGCCGTCAATATTGGCGTTTATCGTTGTGACTTTGCAGCCTATCTCCCTCAACAGTCTCGGTATGGTAAGTGAGGCTACACTATTTGCAGCGTCAACTACGACGTGAAAGCTTTTGCTGGCTATTTTTGCCGTATCTACATGCCTTTTGACGGCTTCGATGTATCTGTCAATTATTTCGGGAAGCGGCTTAATTCTGCCGAGGCTGTTCCATTCAGCGTAACTTAACTTCCCATCAAAGAATATGTTCTCAATCTCTATTTCTTGCTCCCTCGAGATCTCTATTCCGTCGCTCCATAGAACTTTTATCCCGTTATATTCAGGCGGGTTGTGGGATGCTGTTATAATGACTCCCCCGTCTGCTTTGCAGTCTTTCACTGTATACTGCAGTGTTGGCGTGGGCGCCATCCCGGCAAATAGTACATTGCAGCCAGCGGCGATCAGGCCTGAAATTACCGCATTTGCAAGCATTGGACTGCTTGTTCTGGCATCATATCCGACAACCAATTTTCCCCCCTTAAAAAATGTGCCTATGGCACCTCCAATAGTAGCCGCCATCTCTACGGTTAACTCCTTATTCACGAGGCCGCGTATTCCATTAGTTCCGAAAAGCCTGCGGTTAGGCGTCATTTAAGCTTCCTCCAGCTGATATTATAGTTGGGCAAATTTATATTTCTGGTATACAGGTTTAATCCTAATAAATGGCTTCATAATGAGGGCTGTATTATGAAAGTTTTGCTTCATGAAATGAGTTGGCCAGAAGCCAAAGAGTACTTTAGCAGAAATGATATCGCCATAATTCCTGTAGGCTCCAACGAGCAGCATGGACCCCAAAATCCCCTAGGTACAGATCATTTTATAGCCAAAGCCATAGCTGAAGAGGCGGCTAAACGCGCGGGGGTTGTATGCCTGCAGGTTATACCGTTTGGGGTGAGCGTCCACCATAGGCATTTTTGGGGTACCATAAGCATCTCAAGCGGTACGCTTAAAAACTATGTGGAGGAGGTATGTTTAGCATTAGGAGATTACGATGTTAAGAAGATTGTCATCGTTAATGGGCATGGTGGAAACCTAAACGCTTTAGATGAGCTGGCCAGAGATCTTAGAGAGAAGGGAATTTTCGTTTCAATCTTCCAGTGGTGGACAGCCGCTAAGAAGCTTTTACCCGACTTTTTCAAGCCGGAGGAGCGGCTGCATGCCTCAGCTGAGGAAACCTCAGTGAATTTGGTGTTGTATCCCCATCTCGTGGACATGAGCAAGGCCGTTGATGAAACAGCATCAAAACATCCAATGGAGGGGCGGGCCTATTCCTACCCCTGGAGACAGCCGACTATAGCCTATCAGGAGTTTGGGGAAAGTCTACAACAGCAGCCGCTGAGAAGGGTAGGAGGGTCTTTGAAACGGTTGTGGATGAACTTGTGAGACATATTAATAAATTAAGAAATGCGAAGGCTTGGGAATTATCATCCAAACCCAAAGTTTAAGGCTCTAAATCTGATTTTGTTTTTGCTCTTTATGGCGGTGTTGGCTGTGGTGGATGGAATATGGATATTAAGGTTTCAGTATGGACGACGTTGGGATGCTGTTCTATCATCTCATAAATTATCTTTTTAAGCTCATCTAGGCTTTCCGCCTCTATAATGATGATGGCATCATACCTTCCAAGAACCGAGTTTGCCAATTTAACTCCCTTTATCCTACGGGATCTAACAATCTCCTCTGATGTACCCGGCTTCATGGTGACCAGCACAAAGGCTCTTAATAGTTTCCTCCGAAGATCCCTTTCTGGGGTCATTTGATGCTCTCCTTTTGCATCTAACCCGAAAGGGCAAGTGAGGTTTCCGTGTGGGTTATGTTTGGATCCCTTTCAATAACCTTGTATAATATCTCATTCAGGTCTTCAAGCCTTGGAGCTTCGATGATCACTATGGCGTCGAACCTTCCATAGATGGAATCCGCCTGAACAACCTCTTTAACCGTGCTTTTTATCCTCTTGACAACATCTTCCGATGTTCCGGGTTTTGTATTTATGAATATATAAGCCCTCACCATATTTCCTCACCACATATTTTAGTAATCCAAGTATTTCATAATTTCCCAGGGCGTCACATAGAGGCAGTATTGATTCCAGTCATTCATTTTATATTCAATGAATGCATCGAATATATGGCTTCCCAAGGTTTGATGGATAACCTCATCGCTTTTCATTTCCTCTAAAGCATCTTTAAGTGTTGTGGGCAGTTCTTTTATGCCAAGCGCCCGACGCCTTTCAAGGGTCATCTTGTAAACATCTTCATCCACAGGGTCGCCTGGATCAATTTTATGTTTCACCCCGTCAAGTCCACACGTTAATATGCATGCAAAGGCTAGGTATGGATTGCATGAAGGATCTGCGCCGCGATACTCTACACGCTTCTGATGGGCATATTCTGGGCCCCTATAGTAAACTGGGATGCGCACCAGGGCTGATCTATTGCGGCGGGACCACATAATGTAAATGGGTGCCTCAAATCCTGGAACAAGCCGTTTATAGGAGTTCACCGTTGGACAGCATACCGCAGTTAAAGCCCTAGCATGTTCTAGAAGTCCACCTATGAAGTATCTTCCGGTTTGGCTTAGCTCCGCATAATCATCACTTTCGTCGTACATCTCGTTTCTTGAACCCCTCCAAAGGGATACGTGTGTATGCATTCCGCTTGCATTGTCAAGATAAAGCGGCTTCGGCATAAATGTGGCGATCAGCCCATATTTTTTGGCCACATTTTTCGCCACAAATTTGTAGTACATCGTTCTGTCGGCAGTTTCAACCAATTGCCCATACGTGAAGTCAATTTCAACCTGCCCTGCCGTTGCCACTTCGTGATGGTGCTTCTCGATTTTAAAGCCAAAGTAATCTTCAAGAATCGAGGCCACTTCATTGCGATAATCTATGGTTGTGTCCTCTGGGGGAGGCTTGAAGCATGCCTCCTTTGGTCTAAGGACAAAGTTTCCAGGGGTAATTTCAGGTGATTGTGGAACAATCCTTGGGGCCCCCCATGAGTCACCTTCTCCCCCCTTTGGGCTTACCCATAAATCCCAGGTAAGCTTTGTGGGATCTATGGAGGTGAAAAGGAAGTATTCCAGCTCCGGGGCGAAGTATGCCCTATAACCCATGTTTTCCGCCGCTTTTTCAGCTCTCCTTGCAACATATCCCCTTGGGCATACTTCCGATGGTCCCCCGCCGAAGGCTTCATGGACATCGCCTATGACTATTGCGCTTTTTTGGTCTGCCTCCTTTGTCCATGGAAGTATAGCCAAGGTTCTGGGATCAGGGATGAGGGTCATATCGGACTCTTCAATGGACTTGAAACCTCTTACGGACGACCCGTCAAAGCCTAGGCCAGCTGTGAAGGCGTTTCCTTCAGCGTACTCCCTCGCTGGTGCAAGTATGTCGTATAGTAAACCGCGGATATCAATAAATGTTGAGTGGACCCATCTGACCCTATTCGCTTTAAGCAGTTCAATAGCCTTTATAATGGCTTCCTTATCCGCCATGCTTTCACCATTCATTCAACAATTTAGCCCATTTATGCAATAAAGCTATATAAATCTTTCTGAAAATAAGAAAAATTTTTATATAATTTCAAAAAAAAATGAATAAACGTTCAACAGTCGGGGCTTGAATTTGGAGGAAAAAGAGTTAGCAATAGACGATCTGGACATTAAGATAATAAAGTTGCTTCAGGAAGACTCCCGCCTTTCCTACAACAAAATTGCCGAAAAGCTTGGAATATCCGTTGGAACAGCCTACAACCGCATAAAAAACCTTGAGGAAAGGGGCATCATTAAAGACTATACAATTATTGTGGATCCAGACAAGGTAGGCTACGGATTAACAGCCCTAATATTAGTCCAAGCTGAGGGAAAACACCTAACAGAGGTTGAAAGCGAAATAGCAAAAATAGACAATGTAACCTCAGTATACGACATAACAGGAGAATTCGACATCGCAGTCATAGCCAGATTCAAAGA
The DNA here is from genome assembly GCA_964654925.1 of uncultured Candidatus Bathyarchaeia archaeon. Classification (GTDB taxonomy): domain Archaea; phylum Thermoproteota; class Bathyarchaeia; order Bathyarchaeales; family Bathycorpusculaceae; genus DRVV01. The sequence continues at coordinate 345 of CAZZKO010000006.1, read as the reverse complement.
TAGAGACGGCCTAAACAAATTCATAAAAAGCCTGGTAAGCCTACCCTACGTGAAAAGAACCGTTACAAACGTTGTGTTAAACGTTGTAAAAGAGGATTCCAGAATAAAATTCTAAAGTATATGCAAAACCTAAAGCATGGCATAAGAAAACTTAATTTTTCGACTATAAGATAATAAAAACGGGGCCAAGGCGGGGGTTGCCACGCCTGGCCAAAGGCGCAGCCCTGAGGCGGCTGTCCCGTAGGGGTTCGTGGGTTCAAATCCCACCCCCCGCACTGATTTACCAGTAAGTTATAATTACGTCTTTGGCGTATTTTTGTTTGATGCGATGTGCCTAAGCCTAAT
>CAZZKO010000005.1:0-2852 GCA_964654925.1 uncultured Candidatus Bathyarchaeia archaeon | reverse complement strand
TATTGCCTACGGAAAACTTATAACCTCAGCGAAGTTTGCCGGAACCATAAACTGCTATGACGTCAAAAACGGCAAACTTCTATGGACATACCAAGCTGCAGACCCCTATGCTGCAAGCGAGATGTGGCAAAAGGAATTCGCTGGAGACCGCTGGACAACCGTTCTGCTCTTCGTAACCGATGGAAAAGTCTACATAGGAGTCAGCGAACACTCGCCGAACAACCCGCTGCCTAGAGGCGCTCCATTCATATGCCTGAAAGTGGAGGATGGAAGCGAAGTTTTCAGAGTTAACGGTCTCCTACGCCAAACCGACTGGGGTGGACCAGCAATAATAGGCGACAGCATAATAATAAGCATGGACACCTATGACATGCGAATATACGCAATAGGCAAAGGACCAACATCAACAAGCGTTTCAGCATCTCCAAAAGTGACAGAATCCGGCAAAGGCATAGTTATAGAAGGCAAGGTTATTGATATTTCCCCAGGCACGAGGGATACGGCCATCCAGCTCAGATTCCCAGATGGTGTTCCCGCTGTGGCCGACGAGTCCATGGGCGAATGGATGCTCTACGTCTACAAGCAGTTCCCAAGACCAGCCAACGTCAAAGGCGTCTGGGTTAAGCTGGACGCCATAAACGTCTACACAGGAGAATGCCTAGACATAGGCGGAACCCACACCGACGAAACAGGCTTCTACACAGTATCATGGCAACCTCCAAAAGAGGGCCTATGGAAAATCCTAGCCACATTCCCAGGAACAAAAAGCTACTACCCATCCTACGCAGAAACATCCATCGTGGTAACAGCACCAACACCCGCCCCAGAAATACCCACACCAGCTTCGCCGGAACAGGCTGAAACAATACAAGCAGCAATCCAAGCCCAACAACCCATGATAACCGCCCTGACAGTGCTAGTGATTATAACCCTCATAGTAGGAATATACAGCATATACGACCATAGAAAACTAAGAAAAACATAAACCAATCTCCACATTTACTTGAATCCCCCCAAACTTCTTTTTTGTGCAAAAGATTTCCAGCAGATTGTTATCCATTGTGTTGTGCATCAGCTTTTGAGATACAGCTTTAAGAAACTCTTTCCAGCTGCGACGTAGTTTCAAAATAAGTTTAAAGACAAAAAATGGTTATCCATTATTTTTCATTCGGTGTCAAATATTGTCTGTTTAAAGTTTTAATAAGTTGAAAGACCCAAAAATATAAAAAGGTGTTACAAAAGCTATAGGAATAACTGGGGTGTTGTGGCGTTTGCTTGGCTTGAAAGCTAGACTACTTATACTTCTGGCTGTCATAGCGTTCTTTGTTTGGGCTTCATATTGGCTATGGGAGTCTATTGAAGCTACAGCCCAACTTATTGGCGAAAGATCCTTTTTCATTGAGCAGACGAAGATTGGCTGGTGGACGGCTGTCTTCTATGCGACAGAAGTGACCCCATCATTGGGAATAGCCTTTAGATGGATTGCGGCTTTGTTAGCATTGTATTCTGCTTCCATTTTTGTAAGGAGTAATGTTGGATTTACATCGAAGGCTGGAAAAGCCATTAGGGCAGCCCTTCTTTTCGAAGGCTTGAATTATTTGACCATGATTCCGGTGGTGATTTCTGGATTCACGTTTCCCTTTTCTGGGGAACTATGGTATTATGGAGCAACCCCAGGGATAGTGGTTCTTCTCCTTAACGGAGTTGCAACCTTAGCTACGGTGGTGATTGTCCCGTTCTTCGTATTCAAGTTGAGGTCTAAAATCGTGTTAGGCACCCCGGATCAGGAGATTGTGAAGTGGGCTTGCCTAACCGGCGCCGCCTATCTTTTTGTATTCTGGTTTGTGTACACAATATCGTGGATGGCCTCCCTTGTTCCTTGGAGTGCAAGGGCCCAGCCTGGCCTACGCCTCTTGCTAAATCCTCTTGATCTTGCAAGCTTTACATTAACTGTTTTCTTCCTTTTAATAGTTGTATTATACGGATGGACCGTGTTGATTTCTTCCGCAAAGCGGCAGATCCCTCCAAGTCCGAGGAGCATTGGAATAATCCTAACCTCGTTGGGCATGTACTTTATGCTGACCCTGATTATATTTTTGCTCTACGGCGGGTACCATGCTCATCCAACGGTTTGGATGGAGATTCTTGGACCATATCACAATCCTGACTTGTGGTGTATAGGATTAATCCCGGCAGGGCTCTACTTTGCTACAAGTAAGCATTAGAGTCGTAGCTGCATATCTCAACATTTTGTTGGTGTGATGCAATGTCTGATAAAAAAGTGAAAAAGAAGGGTGGCTTCAAGGAGAGGCTCAATAAAATACGCGTTAGACACCAAAGAATCCTAGCAGCCCATGAGGCTAAACTAAAGAAAACCCTAAAGAGAAGAGGCTGGAGCCGCCGTAACATTATCCTAGCATCATGCTTCACAATAATTACGCTACTTTTTATTGCAGCTATTACGTGGCAAAGTCCTCAAACACAAAGACCGCCGCTGGAAAATGCTGAAAACGTTGAGCAGCAGCCAACCAATTCCATTCCCTCCGCCGTATACATATGGCCCGACGGTAGGGTTGAGCCTTCCACATCTCCTGTTGTTAAAGTTGGGGAAGGTTATTACATGTTCGTAGGCAACGTGAGTCTTCCTATTATAGTGCTGAAAGACAATATTGTCATAGACGGAGCAGGCCTGTATCTTTTGGGAGAAGACGTTCTTGGATCAAGGGGAATGGATATCAGCTATAGAAAGAACATAACAATCATAAATCTTAGGATTAAAGGTTTTGACTACGGCGTGTACCTTCACTTAACCGAGGGCTCAACAATATCAAATTGCGAGTTTGCTAAAAACT
>CAZZKO010000004.1:0-15487 GCA_964654925.1 uncultured Candidatus Bathyarchaeia archaeon | reverse complement strand
TAGAGACACCTGTGTGAGCACACTACCGCCATTAATAATAGAGAAGGTTGGACCCTTCATATCAAACTAAATATGCCTAAAGCCCGTCAGAAACTTACAAATGTATCGGGGGGCATACTGTAACGGGGAGGAAGCCAAAGTCGTCTTCAACAGCATACTCGACGGCCATAAAAACTCCCTATTAGACGTGGGTTCTAAGGCCATTCTTAAGGGCAAAGGAAGCATGGCTGAAATGATAAGCAGGGCAGTATCTAGACAAGGCTCAAAAATCATCGTTAGAGGATCCATAGAGGGAAACGCGCCAGACTGCAAGGGACATTTGGAATGCAAGGGCCTAATAATGGATGATGACTCTCACATACAGTCTATACCTGAGTTAACAGCAAGAAAGAGAAGCGTAGAAATAACCCACGAATCTGCTATAGTCAAGATTTCAGAAAAGGAAATAGCATACCTAATGACCAGAAAGCCGTCAAGGGATCAGGCAGTATCACTGATCGTGAGAGGATTCATGGATGTCGGCATAATGGGTCTTCCCGAAGCCATAAGCTCGGAGATCTCCAGAATAGTGGAAATGGCTACCCAGGCTTGAAAGGGCGTAACAATTAAGCATCGCCAAAGCAGCTGCTCAATTTAATGGCCTATCGGTAATTGATCATCCCAGCACGGGTAAAAGCGCAAAGCACAAAACTGCAAGAACTGGAAACACTGCTAACAAGCAAAAAAGTACGGATGTCACCTTCATGATTTTTAGGGCTTCCCTTATATGGGCCGGTGTAAGCTTAACCCCCAAGTCGCCAAGCACGTAATGTCCAGGCTTCTCCAACTGAACATTTAGGGCGCCAGCCATCGCAGCCATAGGCCATCCAGCATTGAAACTTTCTGTTTTAAACCTGTCCCGCATCATGATCCTAAAAGCACCCCTCCAGTTTTTTTGAAGAATCCATGATGCTAAAACCATGATGAAGGCCGTTAGACGAGCTGGGATATAGTTGGCTATCGTGTCAAGCCTCGCCGGGAACCATCCTATGTTTATGTGCTCCGAATCCTTGTAGCCCACCATAGAATCTAAAGTGCTTATTACTCTGAAAGCCACAGCTCCTGCAACTCCGAAAAGGGCGAAGTAGAAGAGAGGTGAAGTTACGCCGTCAACCGTGCTTTCCGCGATTGATTCTACGGTGGCTGAGATCACATGTCTCTCATTAAGGCTTTCAGGGTTCCGCCTTACAATAAATGGAAGCCAGCGCTTAGCCTCCCTTAAGTCGCCCTTTTCCATGGCCCTAGCTATCGGAAGCGTATAATACGCCATTCCCTTCAAAGCGAACGTCAACTTTAGAATTACGGCTGCCAAAACCGCATAGGCCAGAAAACCAAAAAAATCTTTGACTATGGACAAAATCAAGTAGACTGGAGTTACGAAAATTGCCGTTGAGGCCACGGAGAGTAAGATGCCATTAAACTTTTCAACCTTAGGATCCTTGCTCCTCAATTTTGCCCTCAGAAAAGCTATAACCTTCCCCATCCACACCGTCGGATGTACAGGGTCAGGGGGCTCGCCGAAAATCTGATCTATAGTAAGGGCTAAACAAAGGACTATAATGGACTCTAAAAAACAGCAGGTATGGGACGCTAGCACATTCAAAACTCCTTTAATATGCGATTATGCGTTGAACCTGCAATTCGCCTGGCAAATGTGAGGAGGGTCGGCATAACATCCCTTCCATAAATATAACCAAGCCTGCCCTTGCATGCCAAAGTCTCGTTGTAGCTTGAAACTCCATCATTAACAACACCGCAGCCCGCTATTGTTATGGGTGTCGGGTCTGCAGTATGCACGCGTAATTCCGTTGAGGTGACGTGGTCAGAGAGAAGGGCAACACATACATCATCTAGGCTGACATTGTCAAGGATCTTGCCAACCATCTCATCTATCTTTTGTATCATGGCTATTTTCCCCAGAACATTCCCATCATGGCTCGCCTCATCAGGAGCTTCAATATGTACAAGGACAAAATCATGGCTTCTTAGGCTATCCAAAGCCGCTTCAGCCTTGGCATTAATATTGGTGTCCAAATCCCCCGTTGCTCCCTGAACATCAACCACAGTCATCCCTGCAAGCCTACATATACCCTTAATGAGGCTGGCTGCAGCCACACAAGCTCCCCTCAACCCATATTTAGAATGGAAAGGCTCTAGCTCAGGCTTTGTGCCAGCACCCCAAGGAATGACAACATTTGCAGGGGGGAAACCTTTCCTTTCGCGCTTCCTGTTCACCGGATGGTCCCTTAAAAGCCTATAAGAGGACCAAATTAGCTCGTTTAGCACCTGAGAAGTTTTCAAAGCTTCCCTTGAAGAATCCAAAGGCTTGACAGAACTAGCTTTACAGCCGACCTTTGGGGGGTCAGCTGCCACATTAGCGGATAAATCCCCGCCCCTAAGGACAAGGACGCCCTTATGGCCCAAAGTTCGCTTGTAAAAAAGATCCAAATCACTGTAATTGTCCAGCTTCAAATCCGCAAGGGCGTTTGCAAGTTCATCTAAACCCTCCCTAACCCTGCCCGCCCTTGCATCCACAACATAAAAATCCTCATTAACGGTGGCAAAATCACATCTGAAAGCCAAATCGCCAAAAGCCATCTCCACTCCAACTCCACAGGCCTCAAAACCGCCCCGCCCAGAATAGAACCTATTTGGGTCATATCCAAGTATGGCCAAGTTGGCAACATCACTACCACAAGCCACACCAGACCCCGCAGCGTAGAGCAGGCCAGAAACCCCTAAAGAAGCCAGCCTATCCATATGTACGGTCTGTGCAAACTCGAGGGGGGTCAAGCCCCCAAGCTCCTTAATCGGACGATCAGCCATCCCGTCGCCTATAATCATGAGAATCTTCATCATGATTCCTAAAATGGATGGATAATCCGGACATATAAACAATTACCTAAACCAACAGTTAAAAAACTTCCCGACGATTTCACTGCGCCCATAATTTTGAAGCAAAGGCTAACTTATGTTAGGTTAGCAGATTCCATTAAAATATCGGGCAAGAGCTGCTAAGGCTTCTCGGAAAGTGTATGCCTTCGGGACAACGTCGACTTTTAATCCATTGTCCAGAAGGGTTTTGGCGGTTTCAGGCCCTATGGCCACTATGATGAGGCGCCTGAGGGTTTCTTGTAAAATACTCTGATCGAGGAACGTGCCAATAAGCTGTAGGAAGTTTTTGACGCTTTGCGAACTCCCAAAAACTATGGCGTCAATCCTGCCAGATGTGAGATGCTCTGTAAAAGCCTTGGCTTTTTCACAATTAATTGGGATTTGCTGTTCATAAACATGAATTTCCCCAACAGAGGCTCCCATACTTTCAAGGTTTTTCCTAAGAGTTGGGCTTGCCCCTTTTGCACGGGGAATAAAAACTTTTTTGCCCCTCAGGCTAAGTCCCGCAAGCGCCTGAGCTACGCCATCAGAGCTATATTTCTCAGGAATCAGGTCCACGTGAATGTTATGTCTCATCAGCTCCTCGGATGTTCTAGGCCCTACGGCTATAATCTTCGTTTTTTCTAGGCCATCATAAAGGTGGCGTGTTAAGCCTAGAATTTCAGCCTCCTTAAGGAGGAAACGAACAGCGTTAACGCTCATAAAAACCGTATATTCCGCCTTTCCGCGTTGGAGTTCTTCAATAAAGTTCCTGATCGGGGACAGATCTTCGGGCATTTTAAACTCTAGGACCGGAATTATGTAGGGCTTGCCACCCATCCTTTCTATTAAGTCGGCTGTCTCCTCAGCCTGGCCCTCAGCCCTTGTGATAGCGATTACCTTACCTTTTAGGTTAGGGGTTTCTTGAACCATGCAAGTTTCCTGCCTAGATTGGCCACTTCTCCAACCACAATGACGGAGGGCGATTTAAAGGATGCTTTTTCAGCGTCGTCGGCGATGGTCGCCAAACGACTAATTATTGTCCTCTGATCTTCAGTGGTTCCCCACTCTATTATGGCTGCGGGCGTATTCGGGCTTAAGCCGCCCTCGATAAGATTCATAACGATATTTCTTATGGACTCAAGTCCCATTAAAATGACAATGGTATCCACAGCCCCGGCTATTTTTCCCCAATTAACCTTCTTTGAAGCGTCAGCTGCTTGGCTTCCAGTAACTATGGCCACGGATGATGCATAAGCCCTGTGGGTTAGGGGGATGCCCGCGTAAGCCGGAGCGGCAAAGGCCGAGGAGACACCTGGAACCACTTCGAATTCTATATTTTTGGAGGCTAGAGCCTCAGCCTCCTCGCCGCCCCTGCCGAATATGAATGGGTCTCCACCCTTCAGCCTAACAACAGTTTTACCCTTCATGGCTGCTTCAATCATAAGATTGTTGATTTCCTCTTGGGTTAGGGTATGCTTTCCAGAAGCTTTTCCAACATAGATTTTCTCAGCTTTCTCTGGAATAAGCTTTAAAACATCCTCGCTTACGAGCCTGTCATATATTACAACATCCGCCTTCTGAAGAACTTCCAAAGCCCTCAGCGTCAGCAGCTTGGGATTTGCCGGGCCTGCGCCTACGAGATAAACTTTACCATAGCCCATACTTTTCCCGCCACTGCGCCCTTATTTCATCGGCTCCCTTTGCAATAAGCATATGCGCAGCCCTTTTACCCAAATCCTCAGCCTCATTAAGACTACCCTCAACATGAACCTCAATCTTTCTTGACGCATCGGCTGAGAAAGTGCAACCATAGAGGGTTAGCTTTCCAGCCTTGGCATGGGCGTAGGCGCCTATTGGAAAGTGGCATCCACCCTCCATGGCCGCTATAAGGCTTCTCTCCGCAGTCACTTCAGCCCTCGTCGGAAAATGATCAATTCCCCTGAGGACATCGATGAGGTCGCTTCTATCCCGCCTTACCACAACAGCCAAGGCTCCCTGCCCAGCAGCTGGAGCCATAATTTCCGGGGGAAAAACCTCAGTTACCAGGCTTTTTAGGCCAAGCCTAGTCAAACCTGCATAAGCCAAAATTACGGCGTGGAATTCTCCACGTTTTACCTTTTGCACTCTCGTGTCAACATTTCCTCTTATGGGTTTAATCTCCAAGTCTGGCCGCAGAAATTTTATTTGAGCCATCCTCCTAAGGCTGCTAGTACCTACAATCACCCCCTTGGGAAGCATTTTAAGGGGCACATTATCCTTTGAAACTAAAGCCTCTAAAGGCGAGTCCCTTTCCGGAATAGCCGCCACAATTATTTCCTCATCACCCTTTAACGTGGGCACATCTTTTAGGCTATGCACCGCCAAGTCTATTTCACCCTTGATAAGGGCCAGGTCTATTTCCTTCTCAAATATGCCCTTCCTATCCATGGCGAAGAGGGGTTTCTTCCGCTCAACATCACCCATGGTCCTTATTACTTTGATTTTAAAATCAACGTCAGGCTTTACCCCTTTGATTCTATCTAAAACATGTTCTGTCTGCTTAAGGGAAAGCCTGCTCCCCCTAGTTCCAACAGTCAGCCTCATCAGTCTACCCTCTTATAGAGGCGGCTGAGGCTAAAGCCTTATCAAAGGCCTCGACAGTCATTTCAAGATCGGCATCTGAGTGGGCCGAGGAGAGGAAGCAGGTCTCAAACTGGGAGGGCGGTATGAAAACTCCGCTCTTTAGAAGTGCCGTGAAGTAGGCATGGAACCGCCTTGTATTTGAAAGTTTAACAGTGGCGTAGTCCCTCACGGGCTGAGAAGAAAAGAAGATTTGAAACATTGAGGCTAAATTATGCACTTGAACCGCAAGTTTGTATCTTCTGCTTAAGTCAGCCAGGGCTGCAGCCAGCTTTTCGCAGTTCTCCTCCATTTTTGGGTAAATCTTACTCCTGTTCCTAATCAAGTATTGAATCGTAGAGTAGCCAGCTGAAACCGAAATCGGGTTTCCGCTGAAGGTTCCGGCCTGATAGACCCCGCCAAGAGGGGAAAGCTTCTCCATGATATCTTTGCGTCCTCCAAAGGCGGCTATTGGAAAGCCTCCTCCAAGGATTTTGCCCAGGGTAGTCATATCGGGCTTAACGTTATAGTACCCCTGCGCTCCCCCTAGAGAAACTCTGAACCCCGTCACAATTTCATCAAATATTAAAACTACATCGTAATCGCCTGTCAATTTCCTTAAAAATTCAAGATAACCCTTCGCTGGCAAAATTAAGCCTGAATTGGCGATTACGGGCTCTATTATTACGGCGGCTATTTCATGACCCTCCCTTTTAAAAGTCTCCTCTAAGGCCTCAAAATTGTTGTATGGAAGGACTATGGTGTTTCTTGCGGTTTCCTCTGGAACCCCCAGTGAGCTGGGAGCGCCAAACCATGCAGCTCCAGAGCCTGCCTTAACAAGGACGCTGTCGTGGGATCCGTGGAAGCATCCCTCAAACTTAACCAATTTTTTCCTTCCGGTGAAACCCCTTGCAATCCTCACAGCATGCATTGTCGCCTCAGTTCCTGAATTTACAAGTCTAAGCATTTCCATGGATGGGTACAGCTCATGAATAAGCTCTGCAAATTTTACTTCCAATTCCGTTGGAGTCCCATAAACCGTCCCGTTGTCAAGCTGCATTTTTACAGTGTTTACAATCTCATCATGGGCATGGCCTAGTATAAGCGCCCCATAAGCCATGCAATAGTCAACATATACTCGCCCATCAACGCTGTATAACCTTGAACCCTTAGCCCTATTAACAAAGAATGGGTAGGGCTCGAAAGCCCTTACTGGGCTATTGACGCCTCCGGGGATTAGCTTTTTAGCCCTCTCGTAAAGCTCCTTAGACTTCAACCCTAAATCTGGCTCAGCCACAAAGCAGCCTCCTTTGCATGATATGTTATAATTAAGTCTGCCCCAGCCCTTTTTATTGCTGTTAAAATTTCGACGATAGCCGCTCTCTCGTCAACCCATCCCAGCTGAGCCGCAGCCTTAACCATTGAGTATTCGCCGCTCACGTTGTAGGCCGCTATGGGAACATTGAACTTTGACCTTGCAAGGCATATTACATCCAAATAGGTTAGGGCAGGTTTAACCATGACTATGTCAGCGCCCTCCGTTATGTCTAATTCTATTTCCCTGAGGGCTTCCGATTGACGCCCATAACCCATCTGATAGCTCCTCCTATCGCCAAACTTCGGTTTTGAATCCGCAGCCTCCCTGAATGGCCCATAAAAGCATGATGCATATTTTGCAGAGTAAGCCATTATCCCAACATCTTTGAAGCTAGCATCATCTAGCGCCTCCCTTATGGCCTTAACCTGCCCATCCATCATGCTTGAAGGCGCCACAAAGTCAGCTCCGGCTTGAGCGTGGCTCACAGCGACCTTCCCGAGAACCCTTAAGGTTGAGTCATTGTCAACATGGCCATTCTTTATTATACCACAGTGCCCGTGGGCAGTGTACTCGCAAAGGCATACATCCGTCATTACAATCAAATCATCGCCAAATTCCTTCTTTAATAATTTAACAGCCCTCTGGATTACGCCATCCTCGGCATAGGCGGATGATCCCTCATCATCCTTGTGTGAGGGTATCCCAAAGAGAAGCACAGCTTTTATGCCCGCATCAAGCACTTTCTCAGCTTCATTCACGATATGTTGCACCGGAAGCCTAAAGCATCCAGGCATAGAGCTTACTGGAATGGGCGCCTTGGCATTTTCGTCAACAAAAATTGGATATATGAGGTCGCTTGGGTGAACCCTTACCTTGAAGGTTAAGCTCCGGAGAGCTGGCGTTCTACGCAGTCGCCTCATTCTAACAATTGGGAAACCAGACATAATCTCACCTGTTGGACCCCATAACCTTTGATTTGTATTCCTCGATAACTCTAAAGGATTCAGCTAACGCTTCATCAAAACGTCCCATCCTTAGAAAGCCGGAGATTTTTCCATTATGCAGAATATCATAAATAATTCTCCTCCTGGTCTTCTGGTCTGGAAAAATCTTTTTTAGCATTTCTCTAACTTCAAGCTGAAGCTTTATCTGGAGAAGATCCTCCTCTGTGATGAGTTCCTTAACCCTTTTTCGCAGAACTTTTGCCATGGCTGGACTCTTACCACCTGTTGATATGGCAATTTTAAAATCGCCAACCTCAGCTAAGGCTGGGAGCCTAAAATCGCTTAAATGGGGATTGTCGACGGCGTAAACTATGCAACCATAAACTTTCGCCTTCGCAGCTAGCTCAGCATTAAGGGCAGGGTTGTCAGTTGCTGCGATTAATACATCAGGTTTTGGATTAAGACTTTTAATGAAACTATCCACGTTGCAAACCTCAAAATTTACCAGTTCAACCCTGCCCTCACGGGATAACCTTTTCATTCCAGCTGAAAAGGATCTGCTAAAAACCTTAATCTTTGGTTGTTCGCTGATAAACTTTAAAAGCTTTTTATAGCCTTCTCTACCGCCGCCCACTACAACTATATTTTTTTCAGAAAAGTTAAAGTCGATCAGCAATTGGGTCTCCTCCAATAAGTATATTCTTAAATTTTTCTACAAACTGTTTAAAGCTGGTTTCAGTTATTCGCGGGGGCTCAGCTAGCTCCGTAAGCTTATTAAGGTTTATGAACTGCTCAGCAACCATGACAGCCTTAGATCCGAAATCGTCATATCTTATCTCAACTTCTGGGATCATCCCCCTCTCCTCAAATTCCATGCGGGGAATAATTCCCAGCAATTCCATACCATGAGCCTTCAAGGCCTGATCAATAAAATGTCTAACATCTTTGGTTAGATAACTGAGCCTGGCCTTATTCAGAACTACAGCAGCAACATTCACACCTAAGCCTCGCATAATCCTCGCGTGGCTTATAGCATCTACTAAGGCGCCTTCTATGCCGGCCTTATCACATCCCACAACGATCACCGCCGGCGCGTTTACAGCCAAAGCGATTTCCACCGTTGAAAAGGGATGCTCAACAGTTTCGTTTAATAATCCTGTAAAATCGCTCATAGCTCCCTCTATGAGGATCAAGTCATAGTCCTTGCAGGCCTGGGAAATAACCTCATCAAGGGATTTCCATCCGCCTTCACCTATCCTTATCGAGGAATACGATTTCATGGGCTCTTTGATCAGGTAGAGCGCGGGGACAATATCTCTTACATCTCCACCAACCTTTAAAACGCCAACATTAAAACCCCTTAATTTTAAAGCCCCCGCAACCCCGGCGAGGATGAATGTCTTGCCCACGCCACTTTGGGACGCCGTAAAAACGATAAGCCTGGGAGACCTAGACTGCAGGTTATGCAGACCCTCAGATCCCTTAATAGTTAGTCCCGCTGATATGCCTACTTCGCTTTTCATCCAATCCCTCAGTGATGCATTTGCCCTCCTGACCTCCTCAAGCTCTTCAGGAGTTATATCCAGAGTCTCCACTATTTTTTCCACGATCACTGGATTTTCATCTAATAGAGCGTGAACCAAAACCCCGACAATGTTGCCCTCCGAGTTGGCTACTCCAGAAACTATTTTCTGTGGGCTACTACGATAGTTCAGTCTTTTAACACTTGAAACTAGAATAGGTTTGGCGTCTTTGTGAAGGGTTATATTACCATAGGTGTGGCAGTGGAAACCGGTAACTTTTAAGCCGACATTATCAGCAATGAAGCTTTTTCCAACAACTGTGGCTACAACGCGGTCGGTACATATTAAGGGCGCAAAATCTACATCTAATAGACTAAGCCCATGCCTCACAATAGGGACTGGGGATAGCCTGCCAGTATCGGTGCTCCGGGCCAGCACCTGAAAGCCGGCGCATATTCCCAGCAGCAGCTTTCCAGACTCCGCCATCTTAACAATCTCTTTTGCAAGATTGCCTCCTATACTTCCGGATTCGATAAGGCTTCCACCCGGAATTATTAACATGTCAAGAACTTCAGATGCTTGTTTACCTTTCACGAGCCCATCCTGTCCAACAATGTCCGTGGGTAGGCCACCAAACTCTTCAAAACAGGGTAAAGCCCCAGGAACATACACGAGGCCTATCCTACATTTTAGACCTATAAGCTTCACCCTCGCCGAGTCGCAATAGCCTTATATTTGCTCGCGTATTTAAGTTGATTGGATGGGTCATCCAACCATGCCCCTGCCTAGTCGAGCATTAGACATAGTGAACGTTAGGATAACCTTTCGCAAGGCGAAAGTTCCACTTCTTGAAGCTGTATCCTTCAGGGATAAGAGCAAGGCCTACGCAGAGGTTCTTGCCCTTGGCCATATCAATGAATGTGTTATTCTACAAACATGTAATAGGATGGAGTTTTACATTGTAACTCCTGAAGGAGAGAGCATTGCAAGAAAGTTGAGTGAGTATTTAGCCAATAGGGCTGGCGCCATGAGGGAAGAAGCCCTCAAGGCAATTGAGACAGCCCTAAACCATGAAGCCCTAATGCATTTACTACATGTAGCCTCAGGTTTAGATTCCATGATAATTGGTGAAAATGAAATTTTAGGTCAAGTTTGGAGTGCCTATTTAGAGGCGGAATCCTTCAAGGCTACTGGTCCCATTCTGAGAACAGTCTTCAAAAAAGCTGTAAGCGTTGGTAAGCGTGTTAGAACCGAGACGGGTATAAGCAGGGGGCCATCATCCTTCGGAGCCATGGCCGTGAAATTGGCTGAATCTCTCTTGGGGGGAATCAACGGTAGAAACGTTATAGTCATAGGAGCCGGTGAAATGGGAACATGTGTAGCCAAGGCCTTAGCCCGCCATAAACCCCGTGCGATCTTCGTAGCCAACAGAACATACGATAGGGCCGTGAAATTGGCTGAGGAGGTTGGAGGTAAGGCCCTAAAGTTTGATATGCTTGAGGAAGCATTGGTGGAGGCGGATGTTGCCATATGCACCACAGCTGCACCCCATTATGTTTTAACAAGAGACTCCATTTGCAGAATCCTTGAGAGACGACGTGGAAACAGTGATCTGCTGATAATAGACATTTCTAACCCAAGGAACGTTGAGAAGTCGATAAAGGAGGTTGCTGGTGTAAAGCTTTACGATATAGACGACTTTCAGGCCATAGTGGAAAAGAATCTTGAAGAGAAAAGGAAAGGCATGGAAAAGGCCCTAGAAATCGTAGGGAAGGAGCTTCCGAATTTGTTTAAGGAATTAAAAGAGCAGTCTGTAAGGGAGCTTATTTCCAGAATAGTTTCACGCGCCGAGGACATGCGTAAAGAGGAGCTTGCAAGGGCGCTTAACATGCTTGGTTCCATAGGTGATAGAGAGCGGAAGGTGATTGACGATTTAACCCATACAATTCTTAAAAGGATGTTACTGCCAATAGTTGAAAGTCTTAAAGCTGCAGCGTTAAATGGCGATGAACAGCTAATAGAGGAAACAGTAAAACTATTTGGAGTAGAGGGTGTGAGCCTGTTAAAGTGGAGCGGAGCTAATGGATAACGTGGGATTAATTCTAGTGGGCCATGGCAGTAGGCTGCCTCAACATAGGGAAAACATAGAAAAACTCGCTGAAATTTTAAGGAGCAGATCAAGGTTCAAGATTGTTGAAACAGCATATATGATTAGAAATAAACCCTCAATAGTTGAAGCTTTAGATCAAATGTCCAAAAGGGGACTGAAAAAGGTTATACTGGTTCCGGTTTTTATGAGCCTTGGAAGCCATACCTTAGAAGATATTCCAAAAATTTTGGGTTTGGGGGAGGGTGGACGTGTAACTAGATGGGGGGACATGGAGGTTATTTACGGTAACCCCATAGGATCAGATACGCGCATAGCCGAGATAATAGAAGAGAAAGCCTTGGAAGCCCTAGGCGAAATAACACAACCTCAAATGAGACTTGATTCTGAGAGCTCAGCCGCTGCAAACGCCATGTTCGAAGCAAGCATGGGCATTATTAGGGGCATGATCAGGGAAGTCCTTGAAAGGGTTCCGGAAAAGCATGCTAGGATTATTGAGCGGGTCGTGCACGCAACGGCTGATCCCGAGTTTGCCAAGCTTATGGTCATACATGACAGGGCTGTTGAGGCTGGGGTTAAAGCCATAAAATCCGGAGCTAAGGTGATAACGGACGTTAAAATGGTTCTGGCAGGCATAAATGCGGCGAAAATGCGTAGGTTTGGCGGGAAAATTTTATGCTATGTGGATGATGAACGCGCTTTGAAGCTCGCTTCTGAGCGGAATTTGACGAGAACTGCAGCTGCCATGCGTCTAGCTATTGATGAGGGGTTAAACGGCGCCATAGTGGTTATTGGAAATTCGCCAACTGCAACCTTCGAGCTTGTAAGGGCTGTGAAAAACGGAGAAGCCGAACCCGCCCTTATAATAGCCACTCCTGTGGGCTTTGTAAAATCCGCAGAGGCTAAGGAAGCCGTTATGAAGCTTGACGTACCGTTCATAACTCTTAGGGGATTTAAGGGCGGAAGCCCTGTGGCTGTTGCCATAATCAACGCACTGCTGATGTTGGCAGAGGAATCAAACTAGAGAGGCTTTGAAATGAGATTTCTTAAGTATGGCATCTCCACGGGTGCATGCGCGGCGGCTGCAGCTAAGGCGGCATTGTTGGCTCTATTAGATAGACCAGTGGAACATGTGGGAGTTCCGACGCCTATAGGCCTACGCCTAGAGATACCCATTAAGGGTTGCAGAAGGATAGACTCCGAGAAGGCTATGGCATGGGTTGTTAAGGATGCGGGGGATGATGCGGACGTTACTGATGGCATAGAGATTTTCGCCGCTGTCAGGCTATTAGAGGGGTCGCATGTTGTTATAAGGGGCGGGGAGGGTGTTGGCACGGTAACAAAGCCTGGCCTGCCAATTCCCGTGGGAGAGTCCGCAATAAACCCTGTTCCAAGGATGATGATAGAAAACGCCGTGAGAGAGGTTTTGCCTCCGGGCAAGGGGGTTGAAGTGCTAATAGAGGTTCCCAGAGGCGCTGAGATCGCTGGAAAAACTTTGAATCCAAAGCTTGGTATAGTGGGCGGCATATCTATTCTTGGCACGACAGGCGTTGTTAAGCCATATTCCGTAAAGGCCTATAAACGTTCGCTGGTTCCCCAGGTTGATGTAGCTCTAGCCAGCGGGCATCCATGGATATTTCTTGTTCCCGGAAACATCGGTGCGGAAATCGCCAGAAATGTGTTCAAAGCGCCGGAAGATGCCATAGTTCAGACTGGAGACTTTGTGGGTTATATGCTTCGAATATCCGTAGAGAAGGGTGCTAAAAACTTGATTCTTCTGGGACACGCTGGGAAACTTGTTAAACTGGCAGCGGGAATCTTTAACACCCACCATAAAATTGCCGATGCCAGGATGGAGGTTATAGCCGCCTACGCGGCTTCGGCGGGCGCGCATCCCCAGCTTGTTGAAAGGATGCTACAGTGTAACACAACTGAGGAGACAATAGCTCTCTTAAAGGAAGCCAACCTTCTGAGGCCAACCTTTAATAAAATAGCCGAGAAGGTGCGCCGCCGCTGTATCGAAAAGGTTGAGAATAAAGCGGAGATCAGCGTGATTATCGTCTCCCTGAATGGGGAAATTTTAGGGGTAAGTGGAAAAGCTGAGTGTATGGAAAAATGGCTAAAATCCACATAGTTGGAGCTGGACCGGGATCTCCAGATTATGTGACGCCCATTGCGAGGAGAATCGTAAGGGAAGCCCAGCTGGTTATAGGCGCCGAGAGGGTTCTGGAACTATTTAAGGAGGATTTAAGGGGAGAAAAGATTCCGCTCACAGCCAAAAACATAAAAGAAACCATAAATTATGCCATCAGACGCGCAGAAGAAGGCACGAATGTGGTTATATTATCCACCGGTGACCCATGCTTCTCCGGCCTTCTTAAAACGGTTATTAACATTGGAGGAAATCTTGACTTCGACATTATCCCAGGAATAAGCTCCATTCAAGCATGCGCAGCTCGTCTTAAAATAAGCTGGGATGAAGCGGCGCTGGCAAGCTTTCATGAAAGAGCTGACGAAAACAGGAAGGATGAGCTTCTTAATGCTCTTAGAAGGGGGAAAACCGCCATTGTGCTTCCTGATCCTAAAGCCTTTAAGCCCCGAGAAATCGCGGAATTTCTAATTGACAAGGGTTTAGATGGGCGAACATCCGTTTTCATATGTGAAAACTTAACCCTTGAAGGGGAGAGAATAATCGAAACCACATTGGAAGAAGTTTCAAAACTTGATTTTGGAAGCCTCTGCGTTATGGTTATCAAGCCTTCCGAAAGGAAGTGAGCGTATGTGGAATTATAGAACGCCAGGCATACCCGATGATCTTTTCATAACCAGCGAGGGAGTCCCAGGTCCAACTAAGGAGGAAATTAGGGTCTTAACCATTTCAAAGGCGAGGATTAGGGAGGGCTTCCATGTTGCGGACGTAGGCTGTGGTGTTGGAAGCCTAACAGTAGAGGCCGCTTTGCAGGTCGGTCCATCTGGAAGGGTTTTCGCCATAGACGAGAATGAGGAGGCTGTAAAAGTTACGAGGGAAAATGTTACAAAATTCAATGTCCAAGATAGGGTTGAGATTATTTGTGGAAAAGCCCCCGAGGCAATGCATAACCTACCGAGCATGGATGTTGTGATTGTGGGTGGAAGCGTTTCCTTAAGAGGTATTCTCGAGACCTCTTGGAGGAAGCTCAAGAAGGGGGGCCGAATAGTTGTCAATGCAATCATGCTGGAGACAGCCTATGATGCATTACATGAGCTTAAAAGGCTAAAGTTTGGGGATATTGACGTAGCCACTATTTTCGTGGCGAAGGGAAAGTTTGTGAGCGGCGGAGTTATGATGCTGGCCCGTAATCCAATTACAGTAATATCAGCTACAAAGCTCGGGTGAAAATTTGCCTGGAAAATTCTTTGGAGTTGGCGTTGGACCGGGAAACCCGCAGCTGGTAACAATTAAGGCTTCGCAGGTGCTTATGACAGTGGATGTTATATGCGCTCCTAAGGCAAACCCCAGAAAGCCAAGCTACGCCCTAAAAACGGTTAGGACCATAATAAAAGCCTCAAATAAAAGTCAAGAGACAATCGAGCTTGTTTATCCGATGGTTAAAGACAGAAAACTTATGGAAAGGGCTGTGGAGAGAAACGCTGAAATCATTGTTTCCAGGCTTAGAGAGGGAAAAAATGTTGCATTCATAACCCTTGGAGATCCAATGCTCTACAGCACATTCATCAACACTTACAGGAAAGTTGTTGAAAAACTGCCGGAAGTCGAAGTGGAGATAATTCCAGGGGTAACTTCCCTTTCAGCCTGCGCTGCAGCCTCTAAAATACCCGTTGCGGAGGCTGAAGAGGCAGTCGTCATTATCCCTACAACGTCAAATCTTGAAAAGCTTGAAATGTTGGCACAGCAGGCGGACACCCTAATATTCATGAAGGGGATTAAGGAAATGGAGGGCGCAATCAAAGCCACTCCGGCCGCCGGAGGGGGTATTCTAGAGGCGGCAGCGCAGGCTGAAAGGGATGTTCCCCCAGGAATTATCTCCACTTCGGCTGCCGGCAGTTTTTCAACAACTTTCCTGTAAGTGTTTATAAATGT
>CAZZKO010000003.1:0-5993 GCA_964654925.1 uncultured Candidatus Bathyarchaeia archaeon | reverse complement strand
GGCACTCGCTAAAAAGCATCGTGGGCGATACAATAAGGAACAAAACAGTCCAAACCATAAAAACGGAAATCTGGTCAAAAATCATCTGCTACAACCTCATCTGGACAATCAGAGGAAGCTACGGATTTTGAGCCAAAACCCTGTGATGGAAAACTTTTAATTGGAAAACGTAGAAGCGAGCCTGGAAAGGGGAAGTGGAGCGTTCCAGGGGGTCTTGTAGAGCTTGGCGAAAGCACTGAACAAGCAATTATTAGGGAAGTCAAGGAAGAAACAGGGTTGGATGTTTGTGATCCAGAATTGATTGATGTTGTCAACAGGATTATTTTCGATGAAAAAGGCGTCATTAAATATCACTTCGTTATAATCGACTATTTTCTTAAACTCAAGGGTGGAGAACTAAGGGCTGCTGATGATGCGGAGGAGCTGAGATGGGTACCGCTTGAAGAGCTGGAAAAATTTAATATAACGGATACCCTGCGGGATTTCCTCCATAGAAACATGGAAAAACTTAAAAGACTCAACTCATGCTCCTAACAATTCACATCCTTAAAGAATAGTCTAGTCTCGCCCATTGTTTTTATGTCTAGGGCTTTAACCTTTACCACTATTGGGAAATCCTTTACGGCCGTCCCTAAAACTAGGCAATGCTGTGGGGGTAAGTCTCTTGCTATAGATTTAACAGTTTCAGCGTCTACACGAGCAGCTTTAGAAACCACCTCCAAATCGCTTTCGTTTGTGAAGTTAAATAGGAAGATGTTATCTGCTTGACGGTAAATGCTCTCTTTTATTGTGTCAGGCTGGTTCGTTATGAATGTTGTGAATATGCCGAAGTGACGCATGCGTGTTACTATGTCATCCCAATAGGTCTCCCTAAGGTATAGATGGGCTTCCTCAGCGAAAAGGAAAACGGCTTTTAGCTTCCAGCTTGTTAGAAGTTCCACAAGCTTTCCCAAGACGTATTCAACAACTATTTGTCTGTCAATGGTTGAAGTGTTGCGCAGGTTAATCACTATCACCCCTCCTTCATCTCTAACCTTGAATAGGCATTCCTCAAGCATATTTGCCTTCGCCAGATCATCAGTAAAGAACCCGGAATTCAGCATGGCATAGTATCTTGAATAAAGGGCGTCCTTCACGTTCTGGTTACAGTGCCAATTTCTTATGGCCTCTCCGAGCTCATGAAGCGTTAAGCTGTCCCTGTCCTTTAGAAAGTGCCATATGCGCCTAAACTCTCTAGCTGAGGTTCCTGGTAAATGAAGTGCATGGATAAGAATGTCTAATATAACGTTAAGGTGAACCTGTTTCAGAGCAACTTTAAAATTCTGTCCAGGCGTTAGGACATGGACCTTATCGTAATATGCATTTCTTTTACCGTCAGATGTAAGCCCTAAGCCTCCATATTCGCCGTTCATGTCGAAAACAACTACTGGCGCCTTATACTGAAGGAGGCTTGTTATAATAAGCTTTGAAAGGTGGGACTTGCCCGTTCCCTTCTTTCCAGTTATGATATTCAGTTTTCCATCTAGAGATGTGGCGTCTATGGTTAAGAGCGACTCTTTCGTTGCCCCTAAGATTATGGGGAATTTTCCATTAATCCTGGCAAGTTTAAGGAGGGTTGAAATAGGCAATTTTTTTATTGTGGACTGGGATCGGGATGGAAGCCATGAGCTGCTTGGACTTAAACTTTCGCCGTTCTCAATGGTTGCGCGGATTTTACCCTTTAGAAGCCTTGAATCTTGAAGGTATGTTATATGAGGTGCTATGTCAAGGGGATCTATGTCTTCGCCTCTTATGAACTCCCCTCCATCAGGTAGGCTCCGCAGAAGCTCCTCTAAAACTCCCGGAATATTGGCAAACTGCACGTCTATAACTTGCACCACTAAGGCTTTTCTGGCTTCATTATCTTCCACAAGCAGATAGTCGCCTTTTTCCACATTTTCATCTGGGAAACTTAGAATCTCAACAACGTCGCCCTCTTTTCTATAGAGCTTCATTGTCGCTTTCTCCCTTGCCAAAAGGTCCGAAAAGAAGCCTGTGCATGTCAGGCCTGTTCATTATTCGAAGACCATGCCTCTTCCATATGAAGTGCTGCATAGCAATAACCTCATTTGCTGTGAAAGTGCAGAGTATATGGGCTAGTCTAAGGGTTTCAGGATAACTCTGAGTTATTATGTCGTTTCCAAGCAGCCTTTCCACAGCCTCTATTCTCAGTTCGCGGGGAATTTCCTTGTCTATATCAAGTCTGAAGGCATAATTGCCGTTTGACAATTTTGCCACATAAATTTCACCTAGTAGGGCCAGGGGCGGCTTCGGCTTTATGTCTGGTACTTCTATTAGACATGGAGGCTTCTGGTTCAACAGCATGTCAGTTATTAGGTAACCGTTAAATCTTAAAGTGGTAACCTTAGTGAAGGCCAACGTTACGTTTCCCATGTTCCTGGCTATAGTTAGAATCTCCCTCAATTGATGAACGGACGTATTCGCTGTTCCTGCAGTTAAAGAACCATCAAAAAGGATTATTCCGTTGCTAATGCTCTTGACAAGAGATGTTTGAAGCCACCTTTCAAGAAGGTTTGCCATGCGTGTTGGTATTTGCATAAGCCTTGGAGATGTAAGATTTTCTTCTGGGAAGTACGTCTTCTGTAGTATCTTATAGACTTCATTTAGGTTTTCTTCGGTTATATGAAATATGAAGGGGCCCACGCGCAGATATCCATACCTATGCCTTATTTTCCAGATGCTTGTGCCTCGGATGGCAATTACTATGCCTCTGCTGGTTTCGCCTAGTTTTATGCTGGAAGTGTCCACGGCTGCTATGGGTGTTTCTGTGGAGTTTGGGTGTAATGGTATGGGTCTTGCGGGCGGCCTAGGTATATATAATTGTTCATTGATGTTTTGTTGAAGGAATTGTTGATTCAATTGAAATGCCGAGTTTATTGTTTGTTTGAGGGAGTTTAGGCTTAACTCCACGAATCTCTTAGGAAATTCCAAGTCTATTTGGGTATTTGGAAAATTATATTTTGGTGTTGTTACTATATTGTGTTGTTCAATCACCAAGATTCACCAATAAGCATCTTCCGATGGTGGTATTTAAATGTTGTGCATGAACAAATTGCACAATACAATATTCAACAAGGTGAAAAATTGACAGAAAACCAGCAAAAACCCCCCATACACCTAAAAATGAAGGTAGGAGAAATAGAATTCGAGATCCAATGTCAGGAGGAACAACTACAGGCAGCCGTGGACAAGATCCTATCAACCATAACCCAAAAACTAAAAGAAATACCCCAGATTGCTCCTATAGAAAAGCCAACAGCACCGCCGAGGGCAGAAACATGCAAAGGTATAATCCAAAAACTCTGGGAAGAAGGCTGGTTTAAAACGGCGAAGAGCTTAAGCGAAGTCCACAGCGAAATGGCAAAACGGGGGTTCCACTATGACCGTACAGCAGTAGCCCACGCTTTGATTGACTTAGTAAAGGATGGCATCTTAACTCGGGAAGGAAAACCCCGTAGATACCAATATGCCCAAAAAAGACCACCTCCATAAATAATTATTTGGAAGAAGCTTTTATGCGTCACAACGCTGCCGATAGAATAAAAGGAATATCTAAGCGGAAGCTTTGAGGGATTTAGAGGGTGGCTATCGCTATTGGTTGAAAATGGCGCCGAAAATCAGTTAAAATTCGTAATAGAGCATCTAGAACCTTTCCTTGGCAAGTGGCTCCTAATAGAATATAAACATGCTTCTGAAATTGTCGGAGCTAACCGCATAATATTTACGAATATAAGGAAAAAAACCCACGCGGCTAAACTTTCAAGGTTCGGCACTGTAAAATCAGAAAGCTTCAACGTTCTCTTTCCTCTGCAAGAATTGGTAATTCTGGATCCGAGGGCTGATGAGCCGCTTAAATCCCAGGATCTTACAGGTAAAAAGGCCATCGTTATTGGTGGAATCCTGGGAGATCATCCGCCCCGTGGCAGAACCTATCAGCTTATAACCAGCCGCTTTCCAGGGGTCACCGCTAGAAACCTTGGGAAGCTTCAATTTCCAATAGATGGAGCAGTTTATGTTGCCAAACTTGTAAACGAAGGCATACCGTTGGAGAAGATCCCAATAAAGCGGGGTTTAACGATAAGGGTCAACAAGTGGCACTCTATATATTTGCCATACGCTTACCCTTTGAGGGACGGCAACCCCCTCATAAGCAAGGAATTGATAGAACATCTTCTATCCGAGTGATCAGGCATTCATCTTTGCCCTTATTCGTGGAATGATTTCCCTGCGCATTTGGAATAATCCAGCATTCGTAATCTTGTATGTGTCTTCTGTTTTTGAAATCAGCCCAGCCTTAACAAGCTCCCCAAGCCGAGTGCTGGTAATCTTCGGGTTTTTACCAAGCTTCTGTTGTAATTCATTTTTAGATAGACTTTCTTTCCCTAATAGACCAAGCTGAAACCCTACATAGCTAGCTAAAAGCCACAAAAGTAGAGTCTCGTTATCCGTCAGTTTTTCCCTTGGAACAAGCACATTTGCGCCTTCGGGTGAGAAGGCAATCAGCCCCTCACATTCTTTGGCGATTTCTTGCAGATCAACGCTTAGTGTGAGCTTTTTGGCAATTTCGAAGGATGGAATGAATTCGCTGAAGAACCTGTAAATCGAGAGCCAAACTTCCTCCAAGCTGCCCGAAAAGGTTTTCTCCACCTCGCCATACTTGATCTGAACCGTTACTCCGGGCTTCTCAATCAATTAACTTTCCCTCTAAGCCTTGGTAAAATCTCATCCTCAACCCATCGTTCTCCCTGAACTGTCAACTTAAACTCAGGTCTCTTAGGGTCAGGCTTGAAAACCTGCCCACGTTTCGTCATCTCGTTTAAGCGGGCTGGCACCATACATTTTATGCCGCTGGATTCCAGAAGCTTCTGGATTTGTGCAGCAGTGTTCTGTCTGCCCTCAGAGGCATATAGAACAAGTGCAATGGCCTCATAGTGGGTTAGCTTTTCCTTAGCTATAAGCACAGGCCCTTCTGTGGTATATTCCACGATGCCCTTCAGCTGGGCTGCTGCCGATGGGGTAAGCTTACTTGAAATGATTGTAGAAATGTTTTCAATGAAGTCTTTGGGAAAGTTTTCGAGGAGGCTCAGAATTTCCTGAGGATTCTCCCCCTCCACAACTATTTCGCCGAAGGGGATTTTAATCTTAACCTCAACCCTCCTCATTGGAGCCCCTTCTTGTCGGCTAAAATTTCCTTTTCAGTAATAATGTAAACATATCCCTTATCTGTTTTCCAGCGTTTCACTTTTTCATCCTTAACAAGCTTAAGAAGTTCATTGGCTAAGGTGCTGCCAGAGTAAAACATGCCGTTGGCTTCTAAAACCGCCTTGATCTCCATGAGGGTTCTTGGACGCCACTTTCCCCAATCGCTTTCCAGAACCTTTAGAATGGCTTCGCTGCAACTGTCCGCCTTTGGAATCTTTGGACAATTTTCCATTGGCGTTTCCTTAACCGAGCCTGTAGCTATAGCCTTAATGGTTACGGTGGACGCTGATTTCGGCCTTAACATATTGAAGGCCCTGCTAAAATCGGTCATAAGCTTAGGCAATTCTCCTATCGTGTCCATGACCTCCTTGCGGGAGCCCTTAAGTTCAACCTCATAATCGCCGATCCTAACCCGTACTGAAAATTCCCGCTCTGAATCCCTACTCCCCTCTATGCTCAAGATAATCCCAAATAATAAGATGAACGTTTTACTTTTAGAATTTACGATTTACATAGTCAAATCTACATTTGAGAAGAGCCGAGCAGTTTTTCTAACTTTGCCTTTATCGTTTTGCCGACAAGCTCTGCATTAGCTTTGCCCCTTACCTCCTTCATTACCATGCCCATGAGTGGCCCAAATGCCTTCATACCGCTCTTCTCAATAAGACCTCTACTTTTCGCCATTACAGAGTCAATTATTCCTTCAAGCTCCTCTTTCGAAAGGAATTTTA
>CAZZKO010000002.1:0-94007 GCA_964654925.1 uncultured Candidatus Bathyarchaeia archaeon | reverse complement strand
AGTGACCTCGCCAACAACACACAAGTCCCCAACAGCGCCGTAAAGATTTATTTCCCTACCATCAACAAATATCCTCTCAAGCTTGATGTCAACAGCCAACTCATTACTTAGACTACACCCAACAACATCAAGAGCCTCCTCCTCAACGGTCAAAGTAAGCCTCCCAACAGTCGTCCAAAGTTGACTCAAAGAAACATCAACCCTCCGGAAACCCCTATTCATGTCCTCCTAAGCTTCACAAGTTCAGCCTCATGCTTGTCCAAACGCTTCAGAATCGCCTCTAAACCTACAAGCCCCGCTACTGCATACCTAAACTCTTTATCCTTCTCCAAAAGTTCTAGAAACTCTTCTTTTAGCCACTGAGACATAAAATGATTAATAATTTATTTCCAGAATAAACAAAATATTTAAACAGTCTGCCCGGATTCCCAACAGCCCAAAAACGAAAATGGATGTTAACGGGATTTATTATGACATTGCGGGATTCCACACCCACAGTAGAACATTTAGAGTCTATGTTTGGGAAACCTCCTAAGCCGACAAGAATAAATTAATTGAAAGAACAAGTAGGAACCGGTATCAGATATGCTACACCAGGATCAAGTAAACGTTAAGCTTCTAGAAAAGCGCACAGAGGACGTTTGGTTCGATTTCAGCCTCCGCCAGCTTAGAAAGGGAGAAGTAAAATTCTATAGGGTTAAGGACCCGAGGTCAGGCGAGTGGATATTTAAAACCTGCAGGGACATGGAACAGGAAAGGGTAATAGTGAAGGCTATAAAATGCCCTCAGGGTCCAGCCCTCTCCCAGCTTGAGGGAAACACCATGCTCTTCCAGAGAAGCGCAATCCCGGAAATGTACTATGACATCATAAGCCTAACACAGATAGACGAAAACGGAAATGTACGCCGAAAAGCCATAACAGCCGAGGAGGAAATCCCCCAAGTCATAAAGGAAAAATGTGAAGTGAAAACCTACGAAGAGGCAACCGGCAAGCAGGCGCCTGGAAAACATTTCGTAACCCTATGCAGGGGCGACGACGAAAAAGCCATGATAACCCTATTCCTAATGGAAAGGGCGTGGCCCATTGCACCACCACCGCCAGAAAAGCCTCTAAAGATAACAGCAACTGAAGAAGAGCCCCAGAAAAGGGAAATAGATACGGGCCATGTGTGGACATGCCCCATATGCAGCCGAAAACACCGTCTAATCCACATAGAAACCGAAAAATCCATAAAACACTCCATCCGAAAACACGTAGAGCAAAAACCCAAAAATTGAGCCTTATCCTCTTCACAAGCGAAAATAAAATACGACATAATCTAAAATCAAAATTTTTCCATTTCCTATAATCTAAAAATTGTCCCAAGCAGCGGCAATAATTGTCAGCAATATATCCACATGTTAAGAAGAGTTATAGGATAGGCCCGATCACACCCATAACGGTGCAATTAAATGAGTGAAAAGATTGTGAAGGTTACCTTAATAGAGGAGACGGAAAAAAGAGGGGAAGACAAATCCACAAATTTTGCGTATCTAGAACAGTTGACCTCAAGGCTCATGGAAGTTGAAAAACTCCTAGAGGAATTTAAGGTTAAACTCTCAGATGCAGAAGCGGAGTTAAGGGAATTTAAAAACAAAAGCCCCCTTGAAAAGCGCTTTAGCGAACTCACAGGAAACACCTTCAAAGACCTAACACCGGAGCTGGAGCAAAAAGTTAAAACACTGCAAACTGAAGTGGAAAACCTAACCTCCGAAAGAGCTAAACTCCGAAACGAAATTTTGACTGGGCTAAGCAACGTGATAATGCCCGTTGAAACAGACGGGTTAGTTGAAACCACAGAGGAGGAAATCTTCTTCAAATTCAGGGATGGCGCCAGATACCCAAACATAACAGCCTTCCTCAAAAAGGAAATGAAATTCGGCAATCCGCCAGTCTATGTCACAATAAACCCGGAGGGCATAAAGGTTGTAGGCCTAACCGAAAGAGCAGCAGCCGTCAAAGAGCTCGTAAACGCAATAGAAAATCTTAGGGCAAAAGCAGCCGATCAGATACCAAAACCCCAGCAAGCTCCCGTTCAACTACCACCGCCTGAAAGTCTCCAATCAGAAACCGAGATGGAAGAGGAAGAGAACATAGCAAACATCTTCAAGAAAGCCAAAAAACGCCTAGCAATTTCAACATAAGGCCCCTAAACTTAGACTAACTTAAGCTTCCTCAAAACTTCTTCAGGCAGAAACTCCTGCTTGGACCTTACAGAGGCCTCCTCCACATAAAGCTGAACAGCATACTTCAAGGCATCATCACTCACCGGAATATAGTCCAAATCCGAACCAAAATAGTTCAAAAGTGAAGCTGCACAGGCAAAACGTATAGCCCTATCCTCCAAACGCGCAGAAAAAGTAACATGCTCCCTTGGAATGCACTCTAAAATAGCTTCACGTGCCCTTTCAATTAAATCATAAGCCTTAGGCGTAATCATAACAGGTTTTTTGGGAAAACGATTCCGAACAAAAGGATGCCCAGTTTCAATAGCATAAACAAGGGTAACATGATCCCTGATCCTCCTAGCCCCCTGCTCCGTATCTATTTCTCCGAAGGCCAAGCGCCTCTGACTCTGAGCAATCTCAATGAAACGCTCCTTTGTAAGCCTATGCAGCCTACAAAGCATACGATCTTCAATGGCACTGTTATGCAATATTATGCCACCGTAACCCCCAACAAAATTCTCGATAGCCCTGCCTTCTGGTCGAACCTCAATGTCATATGTGGGTTCCTCAATCCCGGTGTCCACAACCTCCACGACTTCATCCCAAGCTAAATCTCCGGAAACCAGCATTCTGAGCCGAGATACCTCCTCAGTGAACCTTAAATCGCTGGGCAAAGCCTCAATTAACCTCAAAAGCGTAGACCTCTTCACTGTCCTATAACGGCCCGTCTCTAAACCTACAATAAAGGACCGTGAAACAGTATTGCCAAGCAGCTTTACAAAGGCCCTCTGGGAGAGATTAAATCGCCTTCTAAGGACGTACAATAACTCTTTAACAGCCACTGCTGGCACAGCATCAAAAAATTTACAGCGCCCGAAAAAGGCAACATTATATTCCGAATTTCTTCCAAGAAAACATTGAAGGTACATTTTATCCGATGACAAATGCCTGCCTAAAGCTGCAGAATCCCTTTCGCCCCTCAAGCTACGGCATCCGCCTGCTGAAAGGTATCCATCCAGAAAAGCCTTCATGCAATCCTTTGAAAAATTAAAAACAGCAGGGGGAACACGCTTCTCACAGCGGCAGGCACCTGCGCCAAGCGCCATGAATAACCTTGCCAGAACTGCGGAATGCATGACCATAAACCTTCCATCATAAGAAACTGCAACGCCGAGTTTTTCAGCAAATCTGACAATCTTTTTTGCATGTTCAGGCTTCTTTACAGCCAACCTAACATATCTTCCATGGAGAACCTCTCCTCCGGCAACATAAAACCCTAAAATCCATGCGAAGTCCCCATCAACATCCATAAAGGCTGGAAAAGCCCTGTCCATTTTGGCTGAATACAAAACCGCCGTGTCAGGTATGCCGCGAACATCCGTAAGCTGGGCATAAATTGATAACGGCATTATTGAATTGTTGTTCCAATGGCGAACCGTCGCGTATGACCTTTGAATTCGCCTACTAAAGTCCCTTAACGATGGATTAGAGTTTCTGGAAATCACCTCTCTAACAGATAAGTCCCTTACAAAAATGCCCTCATGCAGATTATTTTTAAAAAGTAGCCACGCAACATTCAGTTTAGAAAGCGGTCTAGGATTAGCGGGCAGATGCCTTGGAATAGCCACATAATCGCCTGGTTTCAGCTCGCCTGTCGGAACGGATTTAATTAGCCCATCCTTTGAAATTGTGAAAAGCGAATGTCCCAATGTAACTTTCACTCTGCGGCCATTACGCAATCTCAC
This sequence comes from uncultured Candidatus Bathyarchaeia archaeon, assembly GCA_964654925.1. GTDB lineage: Archaea > Thermoproteota > Bathyarchaeia > Bathyarchaeales > Bathycorpusculaceae > DRVV01. Next base: position 90,054 of record CAZZKO010000002.1, on the reverse strand, counting down.
CTCGTAAATCCTAGAGATTGGATGTTTAAGATACCCTGTAATTTCAAACAGCTCCATCTGAAGGGTTTCCGGATTAAACGACACCACCTTAACACCGACAGGATGTGATTCAACAAGCTCCCCTATCATGCGAAACTCATAGCCATCGGGACCAAAAACGAGAACATATTCATCATAGGGCAAACTGAAGTTTGGATCTGAAATGGTGACCTCATAGCCCCTGCCGAAAGTTGCAACATTATAGTTTACAGAGAAGAAGCCACTGAACCGATATGGGCCTATAACTTCCCTATGAAGCTCATATTTTATTATTCCCCGCTCCATAGCCAACTTTAACGGCTCAACCATGCCCTTATACCTAAACCAGTCGTTGAACTCTGGTATGATAAAATTGAAGGCCCTGCCCACATAGGCCTGGCCAATTCTTATAAAGCGAGCTGGCGTCATACCCCCTGCATAACGGTTCCGCCCAGGAATCCCATGGGGATAAATTTTCGCGTCAGGCTTGCCGAGAATCATATCCCTCGTCGAGAAACTTTTACCCGTCCCAGGCTCACCAAAAAGGGCTAAGTTCCACCCTGTATGCATGCCCGTTCTTCCACCCTCATGGACAATATCCACATCAGCCAAGCCATACTGCTGGATAATGCTCAAAAAACTGTCAAAGTACAGAATCGACCCAAACAGTTTCATAAGATAATCAGCAAGGGCAGCCGCTGAGAAGGCTTTCCCAAATCTGATTGTGGATTCCAGACGGCTTTTCAGCAGGTCCCTCAAATACTCGTTGAATTCGTTATCCATCTTTCCAATTTCCTGTCTCTCAAGTTCAACATAATCAACCTCCTCCCCGGACGCTGCGGCCTCAGCAGCCGGCATAGTCTCCTCCTTACGTCCTTTGGAAGGACGCTTTTCAACTGGAGCCTCTAGCTCCTCCTGAATAAGCGGGAAAACCTCATCCAAAAGCCTCCACTCAGTGTAGTTGTCGCCCCTATAAGAAACCGCTAATATCTTCAGCTTTTCAAGATCAGCTATTATGGATTCAGCGTTTACGGGACGCTTAACGCGGGAAACCACATCCATTAAACCGCCGCTACCGCCCAGTTGGAGAAAGGCTTTTAGAACCTCTACACCATTACGTCCATACTTCTCAATTATCTGACGGAGCCCAGCCCTTAAAGCGTCCCATGAACCACTAAGGGATAAAACTCCATTCTCAAGGGTGTAGTGCCTACCACGGAAAACAACCCAATCTCTAGGCTTCTGAGACTTGAAAATCTCTTTAAGCTGAACATCACTTATAAAAGAGGCTATTTCATAGGCCGCCTGCTCCTCATCCATATCCCAAGCACTTTCAAGATGCTCAAAATATGGGATGGCCAGCATTCGCCCAATCTCAAAGAGTCGAAACCTCGGAAATGCCCTTTTAAGGAGAATCTTTCTCTCTACAATTTTTCCTTCTTCCACCTTCAAGCCTCCTTAAAGTAGGAGTTAATTATGATGTTAACCTCCTCATGCCCAATCCAGCCCCTCGACTCCAGCTCCCTCAAACCACCGACTACGACGTCCTTAATGCCCCGCTGTGCCAAAAAATTGTTTGAAAAGGCCGTTTGATACAATGTTTCTTTAAAGCATCTATCAGAGTTTACAGCCTTTCCAATGGAGCTAACTAGATCGCCTAGGGTTTTTGATCTCGTCTGAAGGTAATGCTTGAGCCTTGAGGCTACGCCAAAACTAAACAATTTTTTGCGGATAGCCCCTCCAACTCCACTCGAAGCCACAACTCTAATTGGCTGGAAAATTTGCGTTTCCATGTCATCCCTAACTCTATAGCCTACAATATAGAATGGTAAACATGCCAAAGAAACTTTTTCGCTACGCCATGGTATGAACAGCTCATCTAACCTATCAATCAATTCCATCCTAGCGTCCAACAGTCCCTTTATCTGATTGGAGATCTGGCTGACGACGATTCTAAGTTTCTCCATTTCCCTCCGCTTCTGTTGGATTTTCTCTTCCCGCTGAAACTCAAAATTGCGGATTTTTTGTTTCTCCTCTTCGACAGAACGAGCATACTTCCCCTTCAATTTTTCAATTTCAGACGCAGCCCGCCTGCGTGCCTTGTCGATGGAAGAATTTAAAGAATCTAGTTTGTCCCTCAGCTTTCTGATTTTTTCCTCACAAAGGCGGAGACTTCGCTCCATTCTTGTCCATATAGCTCCGCCCCTTTTGCGAGCTATAGCCAACTTTTCCTCGATGTCTGCTCTTTCAACCTCCAGCTGCTGCAATTTTCGCTCAAAAGTCGCCTTCTGTCTTTCCTTAGGCTTGATTTCCCTCTCTAAAAGCTTGTTAATCTTAGCTATTTCAGCATCAAGCTCACTTTGCAATCTATTAATCCTATCCTCAACGAGGGGTTTAAGCCTAGAGATTTCTCCATCATAAAATGCTCGGGTGTACTCAATCTCCTTCAAAATCATCTTTTCGTGAAAATCAGCGGAATCTCCTAAAATTTTTTGACAATACTGCAAGGCCTTTATGTCTGACCTAACCTGCCGATAAAGGGCAATAAATTTCCCGGCATTCTCGGAAGCCAATTCAAAATCTAAGCGAGGTGGAATTAAAACCAGAGAAACAGTCTCTTTAGACTCGCTGGAAGCGGCTTCTTTAATATACTCAAGCAGCTCGTATAGGAATTGTCTATTTTTTATCAGACCGCCAATTTTGACCTCATAACTTTGATTGAATGTGAGGAAGGCCTTTCTGCACTTATCCAAAATTTCCCAGAAATACCCCCGCATTGATATGCCCCTTTCCACATCCTCTACGAAGGAAGTAACATCAGGCAATGTTTGGAAATTTAAAGACAGCGAAAAGTTATTCAAACCATCCAAAATAAGGGATTTATCCTCAAAGGGAACAATCCATAAAGGATAAAAAAGTTTAGAAACGAGATCCAGACGCCTTTCCGAACTCAAAAAGCCCTTTCTCCGCTTAGCTTCTGCTAAAAGCAGAACAGTAGAAATCTCAACGTCAAAGTTTTCAACTTTCCCATCAGCCTGAACCATGAATGGCAATATTATACTCGAGGACACTACCAAACGCTCCAGTATCCTAATTCATGCAGGAGAATTTAAATGCAACTTAAACAAAAGAGAGAATGAAGAAACGCCTTTAAAATGCGGCTTTAACGTGAAACCTTCAAAACGAAAATAAGCAACAAAATGAATTCACTACATCAAGCCAGAAAAGAATATAAAAATTCAATGGCATGAGGCTGAAGCTTGAACGAAACATACGAGGCATTATTCACACAATCTGATTTTGAAAAACTGAAAAGCATAGTTTCTGAACACCTGCAAACAGAGGAGGCCTTAATAGAGCACAATGTGCCTACATTCTATTTAAAGCAGCCCCAAGAGACAAAGCGGGCCTTCTTAACATTGCTTAAAAAACTTGAGGAAAATAATTTAATAGCCTTCCTCCGGAGAGTCGACGGCAAACTTGTTTTAAGGATCTTTCCGAAACCTACAGCGAAACCATATAATATCCTCATAAACTGGCTACTTTTCCTCGCCACAATAGGCACCACATTTACCACAGGATACATAATATCCATCTCAGGAGGTTTCATCAACCCGATTATTGGCGGAGCAACATTCATGGTTACCATAATGGCAGTGTTAAGTGTACATGAAATAGGACATGGGTTAACGGCAAGTAAAAATGGAATAGAGGCTACACCGCCATACTTTATACCTGGCCCCCCGCCCATCGGTGGATTCGGAGGGATAGGAACCTTTGGCGCCGTCATCATGCAAAAATCCCTCCCGCCAAACAGAGATGCGTTATTTGATGTGGGCGCAAGCGGACCCATACTAGGTTTTATAGCATCAGCTGCCGCCACCCTCATAGGCCTGCCATTCTCAATTTACACAACGATACCAGAAGGTGAGCCGACGCTTCCAGTGCCCATGTTTATACGACTGGTTGCACCTTTGCTTCTAAAACCGCCAACCGGCGTTACAGTTGAGCCCGGATATAAGATAGCCGTATTTTTACACCCAATAGCATTCGCTGGATGGATAGGCTTTTTCGTTACAATGCTGAATCTTATGCCAGCAGCCATGCTTGATGGGGGACATGTAGCCCGATCACTGCTCAGCGAAGGAAAAATAACCCTTTTTACACTGCTCTCAATAATTTTCTTACTATATGTGAACCCCTTAATGGCCATTTTCGTTCTACTTATGTCCATGCATAAACATCCAGGCCCCCTTGACGATGTTTCAGAGCTCTCGAGAAGCCGAAAAATTCTGGTGGCAATTCTGGCGGTAGTCTTTATCCTCTCTTTTCCCTACACAATTTAATTCTACTTAGTAAGGAAATCAAATCTATATCTAGAGCGCTTCCATTTCCATCATCAGAAAACCTACCAGCCTAATTTTACTTCCACAACAATTACACTGAAGCACTAACTCTGCCAAAGCATCTCCGACAACTTTTGTATCTATGATCTGGTAAACATCATCCGTTTCACCATCAGGAGATATTATAACACCACATCCAGGACACGGAAAAGCTCACCCTCAATCTTGGTTAAATCCACAGTATATACCATACTCTTTTTAACGGAAGCCCTACTCAACATTTGATCCTCCTTCGACGACCACCACGCTCTTGAAGGTTCTTAAGTTGCTTATTAAGAACTTATGAACCAAAAACATGAATGTAAAATTCACGTTAGAGATCATAAACAACGCCGGGAATCTTTGGGAAAGGCTGCACCTCACCGACATGCTTCGCGCCAACTATCCATTGGATTAACCTTTCAACGCCTATGCCAGCTCCAGCGGACGGCCGAAGCCTACCCTCCTTTGCGAGCTTCAAAAACAGGGCATAATTTTCCTTTCTGACTCCATCCCTCTCCATCTTCTTAACTAGCTTATCATACTCCCATTCCCTTCTAGACCCGGATAAAATCTCGCCATATCCCGGAAGAATGAGGTCATAATTGTCCCAGCATCCACTTGTAAAATCCTCAAAGTCATAGAACTCCCTAGGAATATTAGTCACCCAGATTGGCTTCTCTGCGCGGTTTATAACCTCAATTTCCCATAGATCGCCATACTCAGCTATTAGCCTTGCCCTATCATAAACCTCAAAGGGTGTATCAAAGTCTCTAAGATAGTCGTAACGTCCAAGTTGTATAAGCTCTTCCCGCAGATCTCTCTTCAAGTACCTTATTAATCTGCATAACACTTTTTCAACGAAACATCTTACATCCTGAGAAGTTGCGTCACGCATTTCAAAATCCAGTTGGGTAAATTCATAAGCATGAATTCCACTGTATGCCCTTTCCTTTCTCTCAATCCTTATGTTAGGCGAGTATGTGAATAGTTTCGGAAAGGCAAGGGAACATGCAACCATTTTGTGTATGATCATGCTGGCCATTGTGTTAACAGTCTCGCCATAAATTTCACATTTAATTCTCTTCTCTAGAGAAGCGCCTGGATCTGGCCAAAGGGGATCGGTGGACTTTGAAAAAATCACTGGAAGAAGCCACTCAAATCCTTCTTCAATAAAAATGTCTGAGAGATATTTTAAAGCGTGCGTAGTTACCCTACCGATCAACTGCTTAACCTTTATTTCTTCCCCGGAAAGTTCATAGAGAGGTCTTGGCAATTCCCTTACGGGCTGTTTCTCAACTGTGAAGGTTTTTGACGGTTTCAATTAGGACAACCTCTTTCATCAGTATTTTGTGGGATATGCAGAGTCATAAAAACATAAGGGAAGATTATAAATTTTTTATAAAAATTTTTGTACTTTACCCGATAAAGAAACGTTTTTAACTTTAAAAATTGTTAATTTCACAATATGAATCCGAAATTAGATGAAAAAGACATGGCAATTTTGCACCTCATTCAAAGAGATTGTCAATTAACAGCAAAAGAAATCGCAAAAAGGATAGATGCACCCATAACAACGGTCTTTGCAAAAATAAAAAGGATGGAGCAGCTTGGGATAATAAAAGAGTATAGGGCTATTTTAGATCCTAAAAAGCTAAACTTTGGGGTTACAGCCTTTATCTTGGCATCCTTCTCATATAGAACTGGAAGGCCAGAAGAAGCTCTTTCCCAAAGGGCGATAGCAGAACAAATTGCAAAATTTCCAGAAGTTCAAGAGGTTCACATAATCTCTGGAGACTGGGACATCTTAATTAAGGTGAAGGAAAAAGATGTTGACAGTGTTGGAAAGTTTGTCATAGACAAGCTTAGAACTATTAAGGGCATAGAAAAAACTTTAACATGTATTGTTTTCGACACACCCAAAGAGACAACGGTTCTGGCCCTGCCTATAAAAAGCAAGCTTTAGGAGAGTAATTGAAACTAAGTTGAAGACAAACTGCTTAAATAGTACAGAAGAGGTAGCGCCAGAAGAGCAGTGTTTCTTCCCTTCACCGTAAGGGCATACTTCACTCTTAAAGGTGGTCCGGCTTCGATAATTCTCTCAACGTAACCGTGACTTTTCAAGTTTTTAAGCTTGTCAGATAACGTGCGAGAGTTAATCCCAAGTATACGCTTTAAACCGCTGAACGTGGTTTCATTTTTAAGAAAAAGCGTGTAGATTATTTCAAGATTCCACTTCTGGGATAAGAGGTTAAAGCTTTCTTCTAGGCTTTTCAAGTCCCTTTTAAGAACATCGAATTTTAAATCCCTATCTTTAATGACATCCCTAAGCGTCTCTTCTATTCCTTTTAGAGTATGTTCAATACGCGCTTCTACAAGTTTGCGCAGTTCGTCGCTTAAATTTATTTTGCGGTTTATTCTACCACACCAAGTGTGAAAGTGTATGCCTCAAGTTTATAAGGTTTAATTATACAACAAAGTATACAAATTACACCAGAGGGATAAAAATGAAATTTGACGTAGTTGTTGTTGGTGCTGGCACGGCTGGCTGTTTGGCTGCAAAAACAACAGCCAAAGCAGGTTTAAAGGTTTGCCTAATTGAAAGGAAAAGCATGGAGGATATTGGAAATAAGATATGCGGTGACGCCCTAGGAGAGCATCATTTGAGAGCTGTAGGCTTGGATAAGCCTCAACACGGAGAACTTGAAAGACACATCGAAGGCGTCAAAATATACTCTCCTGATCTCAGCACAGTTTTCACAGTTAAACATGAAGATTTTTCAGGATATATGCTGAATAGGCAACTTTTTGGACAATGGCTTCTTAATCAGTGCCTGGACAAAGGCGTTATTTTAATGGATTCTACTTTATGCTTGGGACCTATAATCGAGGGGGACTATGTAGCCGGAGTCTTGGTCAAGAACCTAAAAACTGGTGAAAAAGAGTATATAAGAGGCAAAGCCGTCGTTGATGCCAGCGGTTTTTCAGGAGTTATTAGAAAGAAGCTTCCACCAGAAATGGGTATAGAGAGGGAAATTTCCAACGAGGATGTTGAAGCTTGTTATAGGGAAATTAGGCAGCTGAAACAGGAGAGCAGAGAAACAAGGTATTGTGAAATTTACTTGAATCAAAAAGTCCCGCCTGGCGGTTATACGTGGATTTTCCCCAAAAGGGGGGCAAGGGTTAATGTTGGTTTAGGAGTATGCATGCGAGGGAAATTTCCGAATCCCAAAAATCAGCTCTACCAGCATATTTTAGCCAAACCAGAATTTGAGGGGTCAGTGCTTCTTCATGGAGGTACATGGTTTGATCCAACCCGCAGACCATTAGACAACATGGTTGGAAACGGAATTATAATAGTGGGAGATGCAGCCTGCCTTGTAAATCCAATACATGGAGGCGGAATAGGACCATCAATGTTAAGCGGCTTTCTTGCTGGAAAAACAATAATCGAAGCCATAGAAAAGGGCGACATAAGCAAAAAGGCTCTCTGGCCGTACAACGTTAAATACATGGAGAATTATGGAACAAAGCAGGCGTCATTAGACATCTTTAGAATGGTGCTCTTGACATGCAGTGATGATGATATAAATTATGGAATGAAATATCAGCTATTAACCGATGAGGATGTTTTAAAGGCAGGGCTCGGACAGGAGTTTCGGCTAAACATAACAGAAACCGCTAAACGTGTCTTTAGAGGATTGAGAAGAATGCATTTCCTTAACAAGCTAAGAATATCCTTCAACCTTATGAAGAAGGTGAAAGCCCATTATAGAAACTATCCAGAAACTCCGGAAGATTTTGAAGAATGGCGACGCCGTACAGAGGCGCTCTTTAAGGAGGCGAAATCAAAACTTTTAGAGTAGAGCCACCATGAGAGTTGCAGTTCTGGCAAGTGGAGGAAAGGATTCCACATTAGCGCTCTACAAGGTTCTAAAGGAAAACTATGAAGTAAAATTCCTGGTGTCCATGATTCCACTAAGGGATGACAGTTGGATGTTCCATTACCCGAACATCCAATTAATGGATCTCTTCGCAAAAGCCGTCGGAATACCTTTAGTTAAGGCCGAAACCTCCGGCTTAAAGGAGCTTGAATTGGAGGATTTAAAGCGCATAATTGAAAAATTAGATGTGGATGGGATAGTCTCAGGTACCATATCCTCCTCCTACCAGAAAAACCGCATAAATAAAATTTGCAGTCAACTAGGCCTTCCATGTATAACACCTCTATGGCAGAAAAGGCCAGAAAGTATACTGAAGGAAATTTTGGAATTAAAATTTGAAGTTATACTAACTGGAGTTTACGCCTATGGACTAAGTGCCGACTGGCTTGGAAGAAAGATCGATGAAAACGCTGTCAAACATTTGCTATGGCTTAGTAAACATTACGGAATTTCACCGGTGGGGGAGGGAGGAGAATACGAGACCTTTGTGATTGATGCTCCGATTTTTAGAAAGAAAATAGCAATACTTGAAGCGAATAAAATCTGGGACGGACAGAGGGGATATTTCTTGATAAAGAGGGCGACGCTTGAGGATAAACTGGACTAGCAGATTTCCTTAATCGATAAAATCGCCGGCGGCGGAAAGTTTAAGTAATACCATTCTTAAGGAAAGTATTACAAGGGCCAGTATGCACATCCCAGATGGGTTTCTAAGTCCAGAAATAGCCGCGTTTATGTGGATTATATCAGCAAGCATGCTCTCCTGGGCTTGGAGAAAAGCCAAATCCACATATGCTCATTCGCTTACATCGCTGCTCGCTATATCAAGCGCCTTCGTCTTCATAGCTCAGATGATAAATTTTCCAATAACCTATGGAACAAGCGGACATCTGGTCGGGGGAACATTTCTGTCCATAATTCTCGGCCCTTATACAGCAATTTTAAGCATGACTATTGTGTTGTTAATGCAAGCGCTCTTCTTCGCTGATGGCGGAATATTTGCCCTAGGAGCCAACATATTCAACATGGCAATCATCGGCGGGTTAAGCTTCTTCATACTAAAGCTAATATCAGGGGAAAATACAAGCAGCAAGAGATTCCACTTTGGCGTTTTCGCAGCTTCATGGCTTTCAGTTGTTATAGGCGCCTTAGCCTGCGGCTTAGAAATTGGACTTTCTCCCATATTCTCGGAGGCTGGAGGCTTAATAGTAACGGTGCCGGCCATGCTATTCTGGCATGCATTAATTGGGCTAGGAGAAGCCGCAATAACCACCATTATCATGAGCCAACTATATAAAATAAGACCCACACTTTTAAGCGGTTTAAACCTAATGAGGAGAACCTTATATGCGAGAGATAGCTAAAGCTGTTTTGCTCATGCTCGCAGGTTTTGCGCTTCTAGCACCATTCGCATCCCAATTTCCGGATGGACTCGAGACGGTGGCTGAAAACTTAGGAATCACGGAACCGGAACCCCTGTGGAGCGGTTTAATGCCTGACTACACGCTGCCAACAATCGAAAATCCATACATATCAAATTTAATGGCTGGAGTCTTCGGGACCCTCGTGGTTTTAGCCGCAGCTTTTGCCCTTGGAAAAACTTTAGAATCGACACGGAATAAGCGATTAAGCTGAATTACTCCCTGCTGGCAAGGATCACTATATAGTCAGCTGTGTCAGCACACATGTCGGCGGCATGCTCAATAAACTCTACAAGGTTGTTAAATATTACCATTGAACCGCTGTTCACTCTATCGGCATATTTAATGAACAGCTTTTTCGTGCTCAGGTATTCGTCATCTATTTTCCTCTCTATCTCCTCAACTTTTTTAGCGCCGTTCATGGCCTCTGCTGGATTCTCGCCTATGTTTTCAATGCTTAAACGAAGGGCTCGAGCACAATCAAATAGAACTGATGTCATATAAGCTGCTTTTTCCCATAGTTCCTTAGGGATTTCAGCATCTTCAAGCATGAGAACACATCTTGCCACATCTTTAACGTGGTCTGCAAGGGTATCAAGTCTCTTCACAAGGTGCATAATGTCTTCACGATAGTCAGCAACTAGCGCCACACCTTTAGAAAGCTCCTTGAAAACTTCAGTTCTAAGCCTATCGACTTCCCTCTCAACTTTGAAGATGTTGTCAATACTATGTATTGCTTCCTTTTTATTGCCTTTCGCCAACATTTGCATGGCCTGATTTAGGAAGGACACAGTGTCGAGGGCTTTTATTATCTGCTCCTGTGCAAGATCTAAAGCCCTGCTCCTTCGGCGTCTTTCAAACCATAAATAACTCTTTTTCTCCAATAGCACCATCTCCAATCATAATTTCGGATATCCGCTTTATAATGCTTCCCGAAAATAAAGGTTAACGCTGCTATTACATATATTCCTTCTCAGAAACCCAATAAGCGCCAAGGCCGCCATCCCCGCCCATTATAAACTCTTTCTTGAAAATCGGCGCCTCTCTCTTATATCTTTCAACAGCCTCCTTTAAAACTGGAAAGACATTTTCACGATGGGAACCGGCAACTAAAACATAAACAAGATCTTCACCTACGCCAAAATTACCTACAAAATGATGAATTTGAACATCCACAATTCCAGTTTTTTTCATTAAATCCTCGCATATATCCGCAATCACCTCCTCAGCTTTCTCCTCGTAGGCTTCAATTTCCAGCTTCTGCACTTTTCCGCCGCTGTGGGTTTCACCCCGCACCACACCTATGAAAATTGCCAAGGCCCCGACTTTCCAGAAATCCTTCAAATTCTTAGTATTTTCGATAAGTTTGGAAAGGCTAAGGTCACCCTTATTATGGATATATTTGCCCATATTCTTCACCTATCAGACATACTAATTTTGGAAAGCCTTTGTTAAAATACCTACTGCACAGTAATATGTACCTTGTGCATAAAACACTTACTTAAGTCCTCTGGAGCGGCTGATGGAATAGGCAAATCCTTCATTGTAACTAATCCAGGAGAAGCGCATAATACCTTTGGAATTAGATTTACAAGTATGGCTGCGGTGCCGAGGTCACCGTGCACGCATGGTTGAATCTTCTGATGAACCACTGGAATTCCATATATGGTTACGGCGTCGTATTCCTCCTTTGCACTCACATAGGCTTGAAAATCCAGGAGAATTACTTCCTTGCCATCCACGAACCCTTTAGCCCTTTGCCTAATTCCCGCAACCCTTCCAGCGTCAATCTTGACAAGGCCTTTTTCAAACACTTCCTTGGCTAATATGGGCTCAACGGGTTCTGCTACTATTCGTTCAAGATCCCATGAAAGTGCATCAGCTATCATAGCAATAGACTGCTCCAGACCTACATGCCCTGTTATCAGCCTCTTAGCGATTTTCTGTTTAAATTCGTTAAGCGTTAAGCCAACTCCTATCTTATTTAAAAAGGACATTCGTCGTGACGCTGCGTCTATCACCCTAACGGCTTCGATCCGATTTATACTCTGACAAACGGCAGTTAGGGCTATAACTAAGGTGTCCATTAAAAACCCTGGATTGATTCCCGTCCCCAAAACAGCCACATGGCACTTTTTGGCCAAAGCGTCAAGCTTCTCCGCAAGCTCCGGCTCGGAATAGAAGGGGTAAACAAGCTCTTCACATGTAGATATAACGTTAACACCATTTTCTATAAGTTTGGAAATCTGCGGATACGCATCTTTGAGATAGGATGTCGTAGCATGAATGGCTATATCCGCCTTTTCCTTCTGAAGTGCCGAGGAAGCGTCTTCAGAAATTATTACTCCGGTTTTGGCGCCTAGACCTAGAAAATCGCCTAAATCCCTTCCAACTTTGTCCTTTGCAGTGTCGACTGCGCCGACTATTTTAACACCACGCTTTTTCAAGAGTAGGTTAGCCACAGCACTTCCTATAGCGCCAACACCATACAGGATAACTCTAATATCTCCCAACCTATACCTCCAGCTTAGAAACGCTAAGAGAACCGAATGAATAATCAAAAATTAAAGGCTAGCTTGTCTGCTGAATTTGCGGTGCCACAACTTGTGTTAGAAGTTTTGATTTCCTCACTCCTACATGGCGCAGCGGAACTATCTTCTTAGCCTCGTTGTAGACATCTGAAGATATTTTCCCCAAAACCATTTCCTGAACAAATTGATCTGTAGTTAAAGCAGCGCTCTTTTCGTTAATTATCCTTGCCATAATCTTTCTAACAGCGCTCTCCTGCGAAGTTTTAATTCTTGAAAGGGTGAACGCCACGATTGCAACTCTGAACTTGTAACCATCCTTTGTTGAAACATTAAATATGCCATCAACTTTTGTCGTCCTTCTGCGCACAAGGCTTCTGAGATAATCCCTAGAATATTCATGCCCCTTAAACATTGTGCGCGCCGTTTTACCGTCAACACTGGTTATTTGAAAATAAAGTTTCAAATACTGATGCGAAAAATCGCCTGTGATATCGTAAAGCGTAACTTCTATCACGCGGCCCAGAAGCTTTTCTGGAGACTCTGCGGGTATACTACCCAATTCTGCATTACCAAAGTATGGGGGGGCAAGCACCGTGTACCATGTTTTGCTACGCCATTTGTCCCTTACCTTTCTTGTTGACACATACACCCTCCATTAAACAGTGAGGAAAATCACATTTAGAATATTAAGCTTTACCTTGTGGATTCTGGGATTTTCATTCTGCTAAATACCTTTAGACTCTACAGGCTCTATCTTTTCCATGCCGCCCATGTATTTCCTTAAAACCTCAGGAATTATCACTGAACCATCTTTCTGCTGGTAGTTTTCTAAAATTGCAACGATTGTTCTCCCAGTGGCTAAAGCGGTTGAATTCAACGTGTGCACGAAGCCTTTTGGAGGTTTCCCTGGCTTCTCCCTGTATTTTATATTCAATCTTCGAGACTGAAAATCCGTACAGTTGCTGCAAGAGACCACCTCCCTGTAGGTTCCCTGAGCTGGCATCCAAGCTTCAATGTCATATTTTTTCGCAGCAACCGTTCCAATTTCGCCTGAGCAAACGTTTACAACCCTGTATGGTATGCCTAGCTTCTGCAAAAGCTCTTCGGCGTTCCTAACCAGTTCTTCATGCAAGTTCCACGAATCTTCAGGCTTGCAAAAGATAAACTGCTCAACCTTGTTAAACTGGTGGGTTCGAAAGATGCCCCGCGTATCCTTTCCATGAGCCCCAGCCTCCTTTCTAAAGTTAGTGCTTACCCCGGCGAATTTTAGGGGTAAATCGGACTCATCCAGAACCTCATTCATATACATTGCGGCAATAGGATGCTCGGATGTAGCAATGAGATACAAATCCTCATTCTCGATTTTGTATAGATTTTCCTCAAAATCGCTAAGCGCAATAACGCCTTCGTATGGCTTCCGCCTCATGAGAAATGGAGGTTCAACCGCAACGAAGCCCTTTTTGATGAGCTCTTCAAGGGCAAAGTTTATTAAAGCCAAATCCAAGAGAACTCCAGCACCCTTTAAGTAAAAGAACCTTGCACCAGAAATCTTTCCAGCCCTTTCTACGTCCAGTATACCTAAGCCCAACCCAAGATCTATATGGTCCTTTATAGGAAAATCAAATCTTCTGATTTCACCCCATGTTCTAACTACAACATTATCAAGCTCGCGTTTTCCGGTTGGGACTGAATCATGGAGCAGATTTGGAAGCCTCATAAGATAGTAGCGCACATTCTCTTCATATGTGCCCACCTGCCTTTCTAGATCAGCAATTTTTTCGTCTATTTCCTGCGCTTTTAACAGAATATGATCGATGTTTTCACCTCTTTTTTTCGCTTTTGCTATCTCAACTGTTATTTGGTTTCTTTCCTTTCGAAGATTGTTTAATTCTGTTAGTTTCTGCCGCCAAATCCTATCATTTTCAAGTAAAGCATCAAGCATGCTAAGTAACTCAGGGTTAGATCTCCTCTCAAGATTCCTTTTCACCATTTCTGGATTTTCTCGTATCAATTTTATATCTAACATGTTCCTCACGGTTAGCTGCTCTGCCCAGCATTTAAAAATTTTAAACCGCTATATAACTTTCTTTAACATTTTCAAGGTTTTTTCAGCAACAGATATTGAAGATAACAAATCATCAATAGTTGCTATAAACGTTGGCAGATCTCCCTCGCACCTTATTAATGTCAGAACTTTGTCTCCTTGCCTTTTAGTTTTCACAAATAAGCCTGGGGGGGCCTTAATGTTATCCGGCGATACTGCGGCTACCACAGCCTCAGCTGTTTTAACATCATCGTAATTTATTATTAACTCAGCTTCCAATATCCTCGCCTGCTAGGCTCTTGCCTACAAGCTCATTTACAAGCTTTATGAAAAGGTCGATGTTCTCTACGGGAATCTGGGCTCCAGCAGCTATATCGTGGCCGCCTCCCTTGCCAAGACACTTTTCAGCAGCAATTTGCATAATCTTTCCTAGATTAACCCCTTTGCTAACCATTAAATCTGTGGTTCTTGCGGAGACCTTCATTATTCTCCCCTCATTTGCCTTACCATAAGCTATGAGTGGCTTTTCTGTATTCGGGAGGCTTGTCGATAATATTGATGAGATTGCGCCAATCATCTTATCTTCAATAAAGTCTTCACCGCAAACCACGTATATATTTTCCAGCTCCTTTAGCCTATCAGGCTCTTCCATGATCCACTTCAAATACTTGCTAATATTGCGTCTGTAGTCTTCAAGAACTTTGTTCGCCTCCTCTAAGGCTAAGCCCTTATCGCCCATGCATATAGCCACGCCTAGTCCGGGTTTATCCATGCGTCCAGTAGCATTCAGCAAAACTGCAAATTCCCGACCGTCCCTAGTTGGGGTCCAAGGTTCCTCGCGGGTTAAAGTGTATACATGGCCTATAAGATTTGACGCTTCGAAACGCAAACCCTTAGATAGAAGATAATCGGCGAGGGCCGAGCAAAGCTTTCTTTTCTCATCCTCTGAAAGATCCCTTAAGGCTCGCCATCTGTCGTCATGTTTAAGCGGGATACCGAGCTTCATAAGAAAGTCTAGGCTTTTTTCCTCAGAGCCGCTTATTTCTGGAATAAAGGGGCTTGTGGTGGAGGCTAAGGCTTTATGTATAGGACGGGTCTCCCTCCCAAAGAAAAGCAAATCCTTCTCAACAGCTAACAGACCCTCCCTCTCGGCATCTTCAACTATTTTCTGGTTCAACCCGCCAAGCATTCTCTGTTCATACTTATCTTGCAGGTCACCGAGAGCACCAACAACCGCTATAGGGGCCAGATCCACATTAACTGGATCTAAAGCCTTCGCCACGAAATAGGCAACTCCTGAGCTGCTAATGTTTTTGGAACCGTCTATGCCAAATATATGAGGGTTAACGCATAGGAAGTCTTGAGGCAATGCTTCAATAATTTGATGGTGATCCAAAATCAATAAGTTGGAAACTGAAACTTTATTTCTCAGCAAACTTGCAAATTCTGTCCCTAGGTCTACAAAAATTATCATTTGAGGCTTTTCTTCAAAAATCTCGCTTACCAGCTTCTCATCAACCCATTGAGTTATCCTGATTCGGAATCTAGCATTAAGCCTATAAAGTGCTTTACCGATCACTCCGGCAGCAGCTATACCATCAGCATCAAGGTGGGAATACAAATAGATTGTAGCGTCACTTTTAATAGCCTCTAATATGGCCTTGGAAGCCGCGGAGGCCGCCTCAAAGAAACTTGAAATTTGCTGGTTATCTGAGGCCATGGCTAATCATTAGTAGGCTTAAAATTTCTAAAGGTCTTTCAAATGATAAAGACATCAGGCAATTGAGGTCATTTTGGGCTCATACTTCCAGTTTGGAGGTAAAACGCCTTCTTGCTTGTAATAGTTTACAAGCCTATGGATTTTTGCTTCAATAAGCTGTAAAGCTCTCTTATTATGATAATCTTTCTTATGCTTTTCAAGATGCGCCATAAGTCTAGAAGCCTTTTTAAGCAAGTTTTCCAAGTCTTCAGGCACTGAAGGTGCAAGTCCAGCTTCCCTAAGAATTTCCGTTATGGTTTTCCCAGTTATTGGCTTAACCAGCGGAATAGCGTATTGATCTCTGAGAATCGTTCCTATCCGACTCGGAGGATGACCTTCCTTCGCTAGCTTAATTACGAGGGCCTCAACCTCTTCAGGCTGGTACTTACACCAGCTTGGAGGACGTTTGCTAACTGGTCTTATCGAATGTGATTTACCCTTTTCCTTTTTAGGCATACTTACCCCTTTTTAGCTTTAAGGAGCAATTGTAAGCGTATATTTAAAATCTTCGATAAACTTAAACAATTCGCTTAAAACTCCTGTACCACTTAGCGAATTCTCTAAAGGCTCTTGCCCTATGGGAGTACATGTTCTTTTCTTCAATACTCATTTCCGCGAAGGTTTTATCGCTTCCTTGAGGCTTAAAAATGGGATCAAAACCAAAACCTGAGTTGCCCTTTCGAACTTCTTTAGTTATTTCTCCAACAATCTCCCCCTTAAAGCATACAGGAGTCTCTAAATCCGGTGAGAAATAGGCCACAACGGATTGAAAACGGGCTTTCCTATTTTCTACACCGTCCATCAGTCTAAGCAGTCCTCTATTGCCTATGGTTTTATAGGCATAGGAGGCATACGGTCCTGGAAAATCATTTAAAGCTTCTATAAACAATCCGGCATCTTCAACGATTAGTGGTATCCCACATTTCTCAAAGGCTTCAAGAACACTTGCCTTTGCAATCTCCTCCAAACTTTCACTTTGAATTTCTAACGTTTTTATCTTAAGCATGCCTAAAGATAGGTTAAACTCCCTGAGAACCATACAGGCCTCACGGAATTTATTGAAATTCTTTGTTGCAAAGAAGATGACCTTAGCGCAGGATTGGTAGTTCGCCACTCGCCCCACCTTTTTAGAGGCTTACATCATTTTAAATGCTTAAAATCTTTTCTAACTTTCTAAGTCTCAAAAGGAACTGCGAGCCTCCTTTCTTTCGATAACATACCGTCCCCTTCGCTCTATTTCCTTAATCTTTTCTAAAACTTCTTCTACCGTCTCACGATCTAAAACGCTCGAATATCCTCTAATAACGGCGTTGAAGCATTCATCTGCAAATTTAAAGTGAGTGCTTTGTAAAGCCCGTTTCATAAGATGCAGATCCACCCCTTTAGCCTCAACCTCATCGATTTTTTCGCCGAGTCCAAAGTCTATGAAGAATATTTTGCCATCAGCGGTCCTTATCATGTTAGATGTGGTTAAGTCTCCATGGATAATCCCATTCTTATGGAGCTTTCCTATTAATTCACCAATATCATAGCATAACCTATCCCGCTCCTCTTGAGAGATCAGATCTAACAATTTTTTAACTTGGTCCCCTTCAATGAATTCCATTACAATCATGGCCTCCTTTACGTCAACCAAATAGATTATCGGAGTTGGCACTCCAGCTCTTTTGGCCTCATGCATAAGTTGCGGCTCATGAACTGTCCGATAAGTTCTGATTCGCTCATCAAGTTTAGGAGTTCTATAATGTTTAGGCAGACGCTTTTTAATTACAACTTTCCTTCCATGCCAATTGGCAAGGTAAAGCCAAGCTTCCGCCCCCTTTTTAATTAGTCTCCACTGATTTACTTCATCCAAGGGACTTCAACCTCCTCAAGCCGCCACCGCAACTTTACAAAGCTTTCTTCAATAGGGGTCGTTATGCCATGGGTAAAAGCGAGCACACCAGCCCATGCAATCATGGCGCCATTATCAATTGCGAACTCGCTTGGGACAACACAGAATTTTGCATCGTGCTCTTCAGCTATGAACTTGACCATTTCCTGAAGTCTCTTATTAGCGGCTACACCGCCTGTCAACAGGACCTCTCTTTTCTCTGTGTGAGCTAAAGCCCGCTCTGTAACTTCTGTAACCATTGAGAAAGCTGTTTCTTGGAGACTGTAGCATAAATCTTCCAACGAAACCCCTTTACCCAACATGTTTATGGCAGCAGTCAATAAGCCACTGAAGGATAGATCCATTCCCTTAACCGTGTAGGGAAGAGACACGAACACTTTCCCCTTTCCAGCAAGCTCCTCGACGATGGCTCCTAAAGGTTTACCCGTTTTCGGCCTCAAACCAGCTTCCCTTGCAAAAACATCTAGACAGTTTCCAAGGGCTATATCTAATGTCTCGCCGAAGACTCTGTATCTGCCTGAATCAAAAGCCGCAACAATAGTGTTCCCGCCGGAAACATAAAGAGTAAGAGGGTCCCTAGCTCCCGTCGTAAGTCTCCCTATTTCAATATGGGCCACGCAATGATTTACACCTACAAGGGGGACATGGAGATATGATGCCAACGCACGAGCCACTGTGGCACCCGTTCTTAGACAAGGACCTAATCCAGGTCCCTGCGAAAAAGCTATAAGGGTTATATCCTCTAGCTTAATTTCGGCTTTTTTTAAGGCCTTTTCAACAACCTTACCGGCAACATCTGCATGATGCCTCGCAGCCTCTCTTGGATGAATTCCACCCTCTGGCGGGACATATGCGTCTATAATATTGGCTAATATTTCCCCTTCAAAACTGGCTATTCCAACGCCAAAGTCGTCAGCCGTACTTTCGATTCCGAGGCAGTACTTTTTCTCAGCCCTACCCTTATCCATTTTATTTTCCTTTCAATCAGCGTAAACTGTTTTATTTTTGATAAACGTTTTTACTTTTAGAGGTCCTAAAATATAATCGAATAAAAGTGACTGGTGATATGCGAAGGCATAACGATCTAGAGCAGAGAGCCTTGCAGATAATAACAAGCAGCGGGAATAAGGGAATGCTTCAGTCTGAATTATGGAGAAAGCTTGGGGCGAGCAGCAGGGAAGGCTCAAGAATAGCACTGAAGCTGGAAAGCAAGGGACTCATAAGAAGGGAAAAAGAGCTCTGCAATGGAAGATGGACCTACAGGCTTTATCCTAAAAGGCTTCCAGCTTCCATAAGCTCGATAGAGGACTCTCCCTGCATGCTATGCCCTGAAAGCCAAAGGTGCGGACCGGCGGGCGCCGTGACCCCGCAGAATTGTAGCAAACTCACTGAATGGCTTCTCCGTGAAGCCGAAAAAGAACAGAGTTGAACATTAGGTGAAAATTAGTTTTGCCTAAAGCGTGGCTCCAAGAGCGGAAAAGGGACTACTATTATAGAAAAGCGAAAGAGGAAAACTATCGTTCGAGAGCAGCCTATAAACTGTTGCAAGCTGTGGAGAAATATCATTTCATCAAAAATGAAGATGTTGTCGTGGACCTAGGTGCTGCTCCTGGAGGTTGGATTCAAGCGGCTAGGAAAATTGTCGGGCCGAATGGCTTTATCCTCGGAGTCGATTTGAAACCTATTGAACCCTTCCCCGAGGACAACATTAAGACGATTATTGGGGACATAACTGAAAAGGAAACGGTTCAAGCCATAATGGAGATTTTGCCTAGAAAAGCGGATGTCGTAGTTTCAGATGTTTCTCCAAATATCTCAGGCGTATGGGAAGTTGATCATGCTAGGCAAATAGACTGCGCACAGGCAGCCCTAAAAATAGCCCTTGAAGTTTTAAAGCCTGATGGCAATTTCTTTGTAAAGATTTTTGAAGGAGATATGCTGAAAGAATTTCTTGGAGAAATGAAGCGCTACTTCAAGGACGTAAAATTAATTAAGCCTAAAGCAAGTAGAGCAAAAAGCTCAGAGATTTTCATATTAGGCCTACACCTTAGAAAGCCCGAGTTTTAGTGCGCTAGGAAATCATCGCGGCTTATTCTCATCAGCAATATTATCATGGAAAATTCAGCTGCAGTCCGGTGGTCCTTATAAACAATAGGCCAAAGAAAGCGATATGGTTGCTTATCGGCAATTAAAGATTAAGGACAACTGAAATAAGTTTATAGGACAATTCATGCATGCGAAGAGCTATGCGGCTAATGCTTAGCTGTAACGAACTTGGACTTGGGCACCTATCAAGAATTATGTGCTTGGGAAAGAGGTTGGAGGAGAAGGGAAACGAGCTATTCCTCTATTCTGGGGGAAGGGTGTACAATCTTCTAAAAAAGGAGTTCAGAAATGTCTATTATTGCACTCCCGTGGCTTGGTATGAAAACTCCTATGGAATAATTACTTCGGCTTCTATTTTGAACATATTATTTCCAATACCGCGTTTTAACCCAGAAAATAGGAGATTTGAAATAAAAACGCCAAGCGCCATAGAAACTATAAAACGTTACTATGATCTCAGGGAGAACATCAGAAAAATCAGGCCAAACCTAATTATTTCTGACGGTGATCTCCATGCGTTAAGGCTTGCACACAGATGGAGAATCCCGGCCATTTACATAACAAACCTTCTCAGGCCACGCTATGGTTTTGCTCACGCACTCACTCCAGGGGAGAGATTCGTTGAGCGATATATTAAAAAATGCTTAAAAGTAATCATTCCGGACAATCCAATGCCCTATACAATATGCGAGTATAATATCGGCAACTTAGATGACATAGGAATCAGAGACAAAGTTGAATTTGTAGGCACTTTCTTTAATATCACGCCAGTAAAGGGATCGGAGGAACATATTTTTGCCTCAATAAGCGGCCCTTTAGGAACAAAAACTAGGCTCATGCAAACTATAATTCCAGTGTTAAGCAGCTTAAACGTGAAAAGCATAGTGAGTCTTGGAGAAGCTACGAAAAATAATAGATGCGCAAAAATTGGAAACTGCAAAGTATACTCGTGGCTAGCTCCAGAAAAACGCCAAAAAATCATGGCAAACTCCAAAATGGTGATTTTCAGTGGAGGACACAGCACATGCTTTGAGGTGATAAAGTACATGAAACCCAGCATCTGTATTCCTACACAGCCTGAGCAAATCGGAAACGCCAAAAAACTGCAAGATTTAAACTGTGCCTTAGTCGCGAAGAATAAGGAAGAGTTAAAACGTGCAATTCAGGAAATCGAGAGAGAAAAAGAGTTCTTCAAAAGCAATTTGCAACGATTAAATAAGTATTCAAACAGGTTTAATGGTTTGGAGAAGACAACAAAAATCATAGAGGAGATAGGAGAGAGATAGTAGCTCCAAGTTCATTCTTTTTCGATGCTCTTGCGTTTTATCTCACCGCCAGGACTTTCTTCTTCAAAGATTATGGCTTGGAATTTATAGACCCTTGTGCCTTTCATTAACCAGCAATCTGGAGGCAAACCGGCTTTAATGCAACACTGACAGAGAAATTCCTCTTCATCCCAACCCCATTCTACGGGAACCTGTGGGAGCAGTAATCCTTTATAAAAACCTTTTTCAATTATTAGTCCATCTTGTCCAATTTTAATTTTTGAGGGATAATCTATGGGCTTTTCAACCTCTATTAGCTGGGGCGGTGTTAGAACGCTCACCTCAAAAACTACGTTGTCAAGTTCGTCTAATGAAAGCGGATAGAAGCGTGGATCGCTTGTCGCAGAGCTTATTGCAGAGTCGATGACGGCCTCGGCCAGAGGATTCGTTGGATAAGGGTAGCCTATGCAACCCCGTAAATCCTTCTGCCCATTTTCAATTTTGTTAATCGTTACAAAGACCCCGCATGGTTGCATCAGCTTCTCAGGCATGCCTTCTGGAACACGGATGCGCCTATGTTTTTTAAGATATTCCTCAACTGCGGTACGTGCAAGTTTAACTAGTAATTTACCTTCTTCAAGAGTAATATCAAGAGACAGAGGAAACACCTCGTTAAACATCAATTAAACTAAAACTTTATTGATTCTTCCCGGATACCATCCTTCAAAACAAATAGAAAGTCTATACCGTCACCGCTCATTATGTCTCGGCTTATAGCGGATTTTATTGCCCTTACAACAAGTTCCCTTCCTTGCTTAACGTCTAAACCTTCTCTGTATCCCTCTTCCAGAACACCCATGGCAATTTCCGTTCCAGAACCTACCACGGCAAACTTGTCGGGAATAACGGACCCTAACACATCAAGAACATAAAGGGCGGGCCCTTCCTCATCCAATCCTCCCACGATGGTCTGAGTTATCAGAGGGGTGAGCCTATTCGCGAAAAGTAGGTTTGACATAAGCTTTGCAGCGGATCGAACAGGAATTGATCTGCCGACCTCTAGACTGTACAAGTTCGCGTAGGCTTCAACTTCTCGAATAAGGATCTGCATATCAGAAACAAGCCCAGCACACGCCGCTCCAATACGATCAGTTATCTTAAAGACCTTCTTCCCACCTCGACTGACGACTAGATATCCATAGGAAACACGTTTCTCAGAGGCAAGTATAACACCGTCGCTGCATACCACTCCAACTGTGGTGGCGCCTGGGACCCACAAATATTGGGGCATCTGTCCTCCAATTTCCAAATGTTTCACCTTCACTGGTGAAAAGTCATATATAAACCCACCCTATTAAACTTAATGTTGCCCATTCTACGTACTTAAAGAATTAGACGATGGGTGTTCCAGACATAGGGAGGGGAAAAAACGGGGAAATAACATTATACGTTGAAAACCTTGATAGGGTATGGTACGGGCTTGCCTATGATAAAGGAAGAATTTTCGCAACAGCCTTCGCCTTTAACGAAAAGCGTGTTTTACACAATTTGCTGGCAAAAATCCCATTTAATGTCCCCTTTGAATACTCCAACATAGCCTCAGAATTCGCTAAGCAAGTGATAAGCACGCTTAGAGATATTTACAATGGAAAGGGGGCTTCTAGAAGCTTTAGCCTAGCAGCGGAACATCTATCAGAATATACGAGGAGAGTTCTTAGTGCTACGTCCTTAATTCCGACAGGTTATGTGACCTCGTATGGCGCCATTGCAGAAGCCGTTGGAGGAAGTCCAAGGGCAGTAGGCAAGGTGATGATGTCTAACCCCTTCCCGTTAATTATCCCGTGTCATAGGGTCATTGCAGCAGATTTTACTCCAGGCGGTTATGGCGAAGGAATAGAAGTTAAGCTTGGGATTTTAAGCCGCGAAAAAAGAGGATTTCTCAGCGAGAAAAGCGTTTCAGTGGATGATGCGTATATCCGTGTTTTCCCTGTTGAAATTCTTTTAAATAAGTATGGAAAGCGGTCTATCGTAGGGCGTAAAAAATAAAAATGGGCTTGTTAACCTCAAAGGGGGATATTTATGGTTAAACGTGGGCTTTTCGTCGGAAGGTTTCAGCCCTTTCACTTAGGACATCTAAATGTTGTAAAGGATATTTTAAACGAAGTTGACGAGCTAGTAATTGTTGTGGGCAGTGCCCAGTATAGTCATCGAATTGAGAATCCCTTCACAACAGGCGAAAGAATTGTCATGATTAGAAGAGCCCTAGAAGAAGCAGGAATAGACCTTAGACGCATTTGGATTGTGCCAGTTCCAGACATACACATACACATGGTTTGGGTTTCAGTTGTTGAGGGTTACACTCCACGCTTTAACGTTGTTTATTCGAACGAGCCGCTCACCCGGAGGCTATTTATAGAGGCTGGCTACAAGGTTAAGGAAATACAATATCATAAACGTGAGGTATACTCCGCCACCGAAATTAGAAAACGCATGCTAAACGGAGAAAACTGGGAGGAACTTGTACCGAAAAGTGTTGCTGAATTCATAAAAGAAATTAAGGGAGACAAGAGATTAAAGGACCTTACAAAGAGCGATAAAGTGTAACCTTATCCCCAGCTTTTATTCCAAATGTCTCAGCGGCATTCCCCTGGTTTATCGATATCTCCAAGAAGTCGTGACTTCCGATTATTGCCAGAGGCTTTAATGGTTCAACCTCTGCGTAGGCTTTACAAATCTTCAATCTCAGCTCATTTTTCCCAAGCTTAACATGTATAAACCCGACATTAACAGCTGATTTAACATCCTCCTCAGTAAAATTTGTGATTATGTTTCCAAAACTATCCACGTAAATAACTTCGCCTACAAGTAAGCTTTCCATTTTAAGTATCTTTGCGAATTCTGGCGAAAACATATTACAAATTTTAGGACCAAAATCTTGTGGAGGAACTCCTTTTGAAAGAAAGGCTGCAGCTGGCGCGAAAATATCTCGCCCATGAAATGTCGCGGATACTTTAGGAAGCATGAATTTAGGATTAGTTATCCTATATACACTTTTTACGCCCTGCTTGCTGGCAGCCAAGGCTAAAACTCCATTGTCGGGACCTATAAAAAAATAATCACTTGTCTCCACAAGTATCGGACTGCGCGCTGTGCCCACACCAGGATCTATTACAGCTACATGTATTGTGCCCTTTGGAAAATATTGTGCAGCTGATGCTAAAACATAAGCGCCCATTCTGACATTATACTTTTCTATTTGATGACTTATATCTACTATTCTGGCTTTTGGATTTATCCCTAAAATGACGGCCTTCATTTCAGCAACATAAGGATCTGACAATCCAAAGTCTGTGGTTAACGTTATGATGGGAGGCCGGTTTATTCGTGCTTTACTCCTGGACATCTCGCTTAACGATAACATTCTGCAAATAGTTCTCTGTTAACTTTTCTAGTCGTTCCATTTCTTTTTTACGCTTCCTCTACCATGGAAATCTATGGCAATCATCAAAGCATAGGGTGCGATAAGATAAGCAAACGTGGAAAAAGGATTCTTCAACAACAAAGCAAAACCAAGAAAGTATCCGATGGGATCTATGCCGGCGCCCCATGACTCCAATATGTCAAATATTCCAAGGACTAGAAAGGTTATTGTCAGACAAACCGCAAACTGCTCCCTTTCCCAGGATAATGCTTGGAATAGCCGATGAAACAACAAAAACCCATGCAAATGCGCATACAGAGATGATCAAATCGACACGATACGTGATCATGATCCCAATTGAGACCAAAGCATGTCAATGTATCTAATCAATGTTGTAACTGCTGTGAGTAAACATTTGATAACCGGTCATTAGGATACAAGCAATTGATATATAAAGTGGGGTTTGCCAAGCAGCCTTACCCAAACCGCTCGCCAGCAAAGCATCAAGCTCTTAAGTATTTTAAGCTTTACTACATTGTGGTAAACACAGCAGTGCACAGGCTTTGTCGGTCATCCTCCATGCAAAACAGGGATAAAAACAACCTCGTCACCATCTTTTAATACGGTATCCAAGCCATTCAGAACACCAATTTCCTTTCCATTAACAAATATTAAGCTATATGCTTTTAAATGACTTAATTCCAAATCAGGTAGAAACGTTTTCAGCGCCGGCCACCTTTCAATAATCGTTTTAATAAAATCTTCTAACCTCAGAGGATGCTGAATAGCCAATTTTATTTTGTCCTTACCGACAATATTGCGGAGGCTTCCAAAAAATTTTACAGCCACAGTCATTATGATCCTCCTATGCTCAAAGGCTATTTTGAATTACCTACATCACCTAGTTATAAAATTTTGAGCCATTTATATGTCGGCGAATTTACGCCTAGGGAGCTGCATGAATACTTAAATATCTTCTTTTATATAAACTCGGCTTAAAAACGGTGATGTCAAAGTGGCACCGTTGTTCGCAGATAGAATAAGTCACTTAGGAACAGAAGCATCTTTTGAGATGCTTGCAAAGACGAAGGCTTTAGAAAGACAGGGTAAAAAAGTTATTCATATGGAGATAGGCGACCCTGACTTTGATACTCCTGAGAATATAAAAGAGGCAGCGATAAGAGCCATTCGTGAAGGATTCACTCACTATGTCCCGGCGCCTGGTATTTTTGAGTTAAGAGAAGCCATAGCGGAGTACATCTCAAAAACCAGAAAAATCGAGGTTGACCCCGACGAGGTTGTGGTAGGACCAGGCGCCAAGCAAATACTATTTCTTCTAATGCTAGCTCTGGTCAATCCTGGCGAGGAGGTTCTATATCCGACCCCCGCATATCCAGCGTACGAGTCGCTGATAAAATTCGTTGGAGCGAAGCCTGTGCCCATTCCTCAAAAAGAGGATCGTGACTTCAGAATAGAGCACGAATATGTTAAAGAAAAAATAACAAAGAAAACTAAGATGATAATACTGAACTCGCCAGAAAATCCAACTGGAGGGGTCCTGACCCGAGAAGACCTTAAACTGATAGCTGACTGCATCGCCAACAGAAATGATGTTATGGTAATTTCAGATGAGATTTACAGTCGAATAATCTATGAAGGAGAGCATGAAAGCATAGCCTCTATTCCCGGGATGAAGGATAGAACAATAATTTTAGATGGGTTCTCTAAGACTTACGCTATGACCGGATGGAGACTTGGATATGCAGTTATGCGAAAAGATATAGCCCAAACCCTTACAAAACTTGTCATAAACTCGAACGCTTGCACCTGCGCCTTTGTACAAATAGCAGGCATTGAGGCTTTAAGGGGACCTCAAGACAGCGTCACAAAAATGATTGAAGAATTTAAGAGACGTAGGGACATCATCGTTTCAGGATTAAACAAGGTCAGGGGTATTAAATGCAAAGCGCCCCGTGGAACTTTTTATGCATTCCCAAACATAACTGGGACAAAAATGACATCCCAAAAGCTTGCAGAGTACCTACTTCACGAAGCAGGTGTCGCCGTTTTGCCGGGAATATCCTTTGGAGCCCAGGGCGAAGGACATTTACGACTGTCGTTTACAAATTCTGTCGAGAACATAAAAGAGGCTTTGGCACGAATATCTGATGCTCTGGAAAAGCTTTCCTAACATTTAGTCTACTTTTTCGCCCGTTATAGTTTCAACAATCTCTGAGGCCAGTTGTACAAGGGCGCTTGCCCGTTTCAAAGTTTTTTCCCTATCCATATCCTCTATAAATGTAAATTGGTAAAGGGTTTCCTCCATCTCCACCAGACACCTTAAAATGGGGTCAAGTTTGCCTTCCATGTTTTCTGCAGCCTCTCTCACTATGCTCTCTATTAAAGAAGGTTCGCCTAAACTGTAATAAATGGCGTTCCTAGCCTTCCTAACGGCCTCGATGATAAGCCCCTGAGCTATATATGGCATTTCTCTTGCAGCCTCAAGCTCGGCTTTAGCCTCTCGTAGGTACCTTAAGGCCCATCCACGCCTATACTGATCAATCATGATTCTAAAGCTCCACACTACAATTCAATTTAGAATAAGAAGCTAGGCAACCTTAATAATGTTACTCGTTCTCCTCAGAAGCCTTAACTGCGGTTTGCATACCAGAATATATGCTGGTTATATACCCAGCTATCTGATTTCGCACTCTCGGAGTTGCCCCTTGCAGGAGAAGGGAAACAACACGTTTGTTTTCTTCGAAGTTGTTGGTGAACTTATTTGGAAATCTTCTGACAAGTTCTTTGGCTATGCGTTTAACCTGTTCCGTTCGAACATTTCCCAAACTTTTTAATCCTCCTGAATCATGGCTTACTTGCATGTAACATAGATGAACATTCATAAAATTGCAGGTACGATTTAACCTTACCGTTCTAACAATAAAATTTACAGCAATGAAAAATTAAACAATGCTTATTCCGAAAAAATTTTCGAAGTTCTTCGCTACTTTTTCTGCGACATCGGCCACGCTCATCTTCTTTATTTCTGCCACAGCTTGAACAACCATCGGGATTAGGGTTGGGGTTGTCAGCTTGCCATAAAATGGGCATCTAAAATAGCGAACTGGTCCGTCGGTTTCTGTTAGAAAATTTTCGAGAGGTATCCTTTGAATTATTTCACGTATGTTATTAGAATATACCGCTGGAGGACCCTCAGTTATGCAGTAACCTCTTTCAACAATTTTAGGTAGTAGACTTACTGGATTGCTAAACCAATGCAGCAGAACCTTTTTAATGTTGTAGGAGGGAAGCATTTCAACAATTTCCTGTGTTGTTCCGCGAGAGTGAATTATGACGGGTAGACCTAATCTCTCGGCCAGGCATAACATTTCGTTGAAAACATGTAGTTGCTTTTCCCATATACCCCTGTATTTAAAGTCTAATCCTATCTCTCCAATGGCTACTAAGGCATCGTCTTGCCGATTTTTAAGGATGAACTCTGAAGTCTCATAAAGCTCATTTTCACTTAGGACATTTACGTTCCATGGATGAATCCCCAAAGCGGCATAAACCAGCCGTGGATATTTTTTGGAGAGTTCCATGCTTTTGACACTTGTATTCAGATCCATAGAGTTTGAAACCAAGGCTTTAACGTTTGATCTCCTAGCTTCTTCTAAAACAGCTCCGATTATTTCTGAATATTCCTCATCTGAAAGGTGTATGTGCGCATCAACGTATCGAAGCTCCATTAGACAGCCTCTTAGCGGATATTCCACAATATTATCCAGTAGAATATTAGACTTCCCATGAACAAAGATATAAGTCAGATTTTTGAATCTTCTATTCAATAAACGTTAAATATTGCTTTAAATATAAAAAGGAGCTACTGGAGGGGACTTTATGGCAAACTTGGAATTGGCAATTGCGCCAATGCACAGGCTATGCAAAAAGGCTGGAGCTGAGAGAGTAAGCGAGGCAGCAGCCCGAGAATTGGCTAAAGCGCTAGAAGAGATAGGGATAAAAATAGCTAAGGAAGCCCTTGATTTCGCGATGCATACTGGAAGAAAAACAATAAAGGCTGAAGATATCGAAATCGCAACAAGGAAGGTTCTGGGAAGGTAAATTTCTTTCCCCACTTTCTTTTTCATGCCATATTAAGCCCGTATTAAAGTAATGGATATATAAGAGGCTGAATTGCATATGCATAAGGTTCTAGGGGATATGTATGGGTGGAAAGAAGAAACTATCCCTAAAGCAAATGGAAAAGATGCAAATGCGAGAAGAAGCTAAGAAGCAGCAAAAGGAAAAAGAGAAAGGAAAAACCGTAGAAAAAGAGAAAAAGCCTGCAGGAATTCTGCCTCCAGATATTAAAAGCGAAAAAATTGTTGAAGAGCTGAAAAAAATACGTGTCTTAACCCCATATACTGTAGCTTCACGATTTAATCTAAGGATAAGTGCAGCGAAAGATCTTCTTGAAACTCTGGAAAGCGAAGGTGTAGTAAAAATGATTTCTGGAAACCACCACATCAAAATTTACAGTGTAGATTGACCCCTATTCCATTGCTAGCTTAAAGGTTCTTTAAGAATCCAAGATAATTTAAGCGTGTATAACCAAATAATGTGGAATACAGAATTGTCGGCAGAAATTCCGAAAAAAGAACTCAAACATCGCATAAAAATCGAAGGAAGCCCAGAATTCAAGTTGAAGGTAAAAGCTGCGTTAGACCTTATTAAGAAGGCTGGGTATTATGACTTCTTCACGACGTATATTAAGGAGATCAAAGAAATCGATGGTTTCACCCAGCTCCGTGAGGCTAATGCTAAAATTTGGGCCAATAAATATGCCGTCCAGAATCCGGTAGATGCCGCCAGCATGCTAATACAAAAAGCTTACCAGATGAAGGAATTTTTAGATGGAAAACTTCATTATGGCGGGGATGCGGAAAGACGCTCCATAGAAAAACGCATAGAGTTTCTTGAAAAGCTAAAGCAGAAGTGTAAAAGTAAAGATGTCGCGGATGAATGTGAAAGGCTTTTAAAAAGCTGGAATGACAGCGTTTTCCTATAACTTTTCCACTTTGATTATTGATCCACTTTTAACTTTGTTGAATAATTCAAGGTTTTTAGTTACTTTGCCTATAATGTTAACAGGGCTGTAAGGCTGGGACTCGCCGTAAAATATGCAGAGGGCGCTTCCCATAGGCCAAAATGCAATGGTTCCTTTTTCCACCGTGCTTTTTGCTTTTTCTTCGCCCATTCGCACAGGAATTTCAAAGTAGATCTCCTCTTTCCAGATAGCCGCCCGTCCTTCAAGAGGCAGCTTTCTTACGATGGCATCAACTGTTTTTGGAGACAAATAGCGAATGAGTTCTCCTTCAGCCTCTCCTAAACCTTCAACTACGAACCTCACCCTTACCCTTGAAACTTCAAACTCACCGCTTTCCATTTTCATTACACCAATAAAATCGTCCTTCAACCGGATGCGCCTTTATATGGCGCGCTGCCCATATTTTACCTTTACTGTTGATACAAAAATCTTAGCCATCATGGGCTTTTAACATTATCAATATTTGTATTTATTTATGAAATAATAATATGAAATAAGCCGTACTTATTTTTATAATAGCTCAAGCTCATGTTGATGACCGCCGAATTGTTTCTAAGACAACTCTGCCTATGAAGTCTACCTGCTCTGGGGTAACACCTGGATGTATCGGAAGTGAGAACACTTGAGAGGAAGCTGCCTCAGTTTCTGGAAGTCTAAACTTTCCAAACTGCTTGTAGTATGGCATGAGATGTATTGGACGAGGATAGTAAACTTCAGCGCCCACCATCTTACTTCTTAGCTTTTCAACAACAGCATTCCTTTTTGCAGCATTGGCGCCCTTAAGCCTAACAGTGTAGAGGTACCAGCTACTTCTACAATTTTCAGGTTCTATAGGCAGCTGCAAATCTTCTTTCCCGCAGCTAAGCAGCTCGGTGAGTCTACCCGCGTTTTCTCGTCTTCTCGCTAGAAACTTTGGCAACTTGGCCAATTGGACCAGGCCTATTGCAGCTTGTATTTCGGGCATACGGTAATTGTGGCCTAGAATCACGGAATGATACTTCTCTTTCTCGCCATGGCATCTTAGCAACCTCAATTTTTCAGCTATTTCATCATTGTCCGTCGTCAGCATTCCACCTTCCCCAGTAGTCATGTTTTTACTAGCATAGAAACTCCAGCATGCAACATCTGCATAGGCTCCTACAGGCTTTCCTTCATAAAGTGCGCCGTGAGCTTGAGCTGCATCCTCAATAACCGCTAAGCCATATTCTTCAGCTATTTCTTTTATGGGCTTTAATGGAGCTGGTAAACCATAAAGGTCCACAGCGATTATCGCCTTAGTTTTCCTTGAAACAGCTTCTCGGATTCTCTCTGGCGAAATGTTATACGTAACCGGGTCAATGTCCACGAAAACTGGTTTGGCACCCGCTAAGACAACAGCCTCAGCAGTGGCCACAAATGTGAAACTTGGCAGAATCACCTCGTCGCCAGGGTTAACGCCAACGCTGGACACAGCCATGTGGAGCGCGGCTGTTCCGCTATTGACGGCTAATGCATGTTTTACACCTACAAATTTTGCAAATTCCTCTTCAAAACGTTTAACCACGGGTCCCTCGCCAAGGGCGTTTGTAAGAATTCCGCTTTTCAGAACTTTGACAACAGCTTCAATTTCCTCTTCGCCTACCTGTGGAGCATTTATGGAAATCATTTTATCGCCCTTATGGTTGTTTTTTAAGCCTCACCATTTAAAGGAGTTGCTATTCTACGGTAATCAAACGTTCCATCTTGTAGTCAATTATCACCTTGATTTTACGATTTCGAAACTCTTCATCCAGACTTTGGTCACCTGTGTCAACCTTTAAACTTCTAAGGTTCGCCAGCTTACTTTTAGTTGCGATCACTATTATGTTATCTAAGCCTACCTTACGAATCACCTTTGGGCTTATTTGCTGGTTTCCCCTCCCAAAAATGAAACCTTGCCTGCCAATAGGCGTGACGATGATATAAGCCTTTTTTCCTTCGATAGCTTCCAATATCTGTTTCTCATTCACATCCTTAGCTATCATTCTCTTGTTAAGGAATAAATCAACGCCTAAGAGGGTTTTACTTTCATCCAATAAGTCAGCTATTGTTCGGGTTGTTGTTCCAGGTCCAATGATGTAAACTGCATCTGGCTCCATGTTCTCGATAATATATATGGCAATTGCAGCCTGATTCCTAAGCTCGCTTTCAGTCATTGGACTTGCCATTTTAGCATCTTGAATTAGATATAGCTCATATGGAACAAGAGCATAGCCATATAGCTCAGCGGAAACGCGTCCCTGTCTAAAAGCCTCTTCGTCAACGTCCATAACCTCAGCCTCCCTGAGAGGAAGACCTTCAAAAATGAATTTTGCAACAATTCTCGCTGCAGCCTGCGGGTCTACGGCAAACACCGCGCTGTGCATTTTCACCCCACTGGGTACGCCTAAAATGGGAATGTCCATGCCTACGGCATTGTATATGTCCCGGGCAGTTCCGTCACCACCACAGAACACAAGAAGAGCCGCACCCATTTCCTTAATGGATTTTGCAATCTCCATGGTGTCCCTTGCGCTTGTTCTCTCTTTTCGCTTCCCCACGACGGTGCATTTGAACTCACATTCTTTGGCTTCATCTTCACCCATTAGACCTGCCCCTGTTATTAGCTTAATCTTTTCCATTATAGGCTTGAGTTCAAGTAAGAATCTTAACGCCCTTGCTGGTGCCACTGGTTTGGCTCCAAGGGCTATGGCCCTCTCTAGAACTGCATCACCGTCGGTACCCTTCAAGCCTACAGCTCCACCCATTCCAGCAACGGGGTTAACAATGAAGCCTAAGATTTTTACTTCAGTTTTCTCCACGATAGACACTTTTGATTTTAAGTTAATTTTAATATTGCTTACGTGATCACTAAAAATTGAAGGGAGATAAAGTAGAAAATTACCTGATGTACTTATTTTTAACCTCGTCAAGCCATGGATATAGTTTCCTAAGTCTCTGCATGGCTTCCTCAACTTTTTCAGCCGGATACTCGTAGGGTTCTAGTTTGCCACTTAGAAAGTCGGCGTAGGCTTGCATGTCGAAGTGGCCGTGACCGCAAAGGTTGAAGAGTATAACCTTTTTCTCTCCTGTCTTCTTGCATCTTAAAGCTTCGTCTATAGCAGCCTTTATGGCATGTGCGGGCTCCGGTGCTGGGATTATACCCTCGGTTTGAATGAAGATATTCGCAGCATTAAAAACTTCAACTTGATTATAAGCTACCGTTTCAAGCTTGCCGGTTGATGCAAGGAGACTTATAGTTGGAGCTATTCCATGGTAACGTAGACCCCCAGCATGTATTGGCGGGGGTATATAATCATGCCCTAACGTATGCATAGGCACCAAGGGCGTTATCCTAGCGGTGTCACCATGATCATAGGTGTATTCGCCTTTTGTTACAGATGGGCATGCTGTAGGTTCTACGGCTACAAACTTTACATCCTTAGGAGCTTTTTTGGAAACTTTATCGTAATAGAATGGCCAGAAGAGACCTGAAAAGCTGCTTCCACCCCCGATGCATCCAAAAATCACATCCGGATAATCCCCTGCTATTTCCATCTGTTTTTTGGCTTCAAGCCCAATTACCGTTTGATGTAGAAGAACATGATTGAAAACGCTTCCTATGCCGTAATTGGTATCCTCATGAACCAAGGCATCCTCAACAGCTTCGCTAATTGCTATACCTAAGCTGCCAGGGTTATCAGGATCCTCTTTGAGAATTTTCCTCCCAGCTTCTGTCCTATCACTTGGACTTGGATAGACCTCAGCTCCAAAGGATTCCATCATAATCCTTCTATAGGGTTTCTGGTGGTAACTTACTTTAACCATGTAAACTGTACATTTTAAACCGAACATCATGCAACCAAAAGCTAAAGCGGAACCCCACTGGCCAGCACCCGTTTCCGTCGCAAGCCGCTTTATACCCTCTTTCATGTTATAGTAGGCTTGAGCAACCGCAGTGTTTGGCTTATGACTTCCAGGCGGACTGACACCCTCATATTTATAATAAATTTTTGCGGGCGTTTTAAGCGCTTTTTCAAGTCTTACAGCTCGATATAGCGGAGTCGGTCGCCATAGCTTGTAAACTTCCCTCACTTCTTCAGGGATATCTATCCATCTTTCCTGGCTGAACTCTTGGGCTAGAATCTGTTTTGGAAAAATCTTTGGGGCAACTCCTCCTCCCGGCGCTCTTGTTTCAGGATCAATGAACGGTGGCAACGGTTTGGGCAAATCTGGAAGTATGCAGTACCACTGCTTAGGAACTTCTTCATCGTCTAAAATGATTTTCCTTGGAGGCAAAGCCTTTTCACCTAGATTTGTTAAGTTGAACTTTTAGGAACTATTTAAGCCTTTTGAGTACAATTTTGTACTTTAATAATCTAGTTTGTTCAACCATGACATAGGAATGAAAATTTATCTACTCTGCCGTAAGAAATATCTAGGCGTAAAAATGTGGAATAACATTAAAAAGCACCTAGACAAATATCCAGAACGGCTTAAGGTGGCTCGTGTTTTAGTGGAAAATGGGTTAAGTGTGAGGCATGGAAAAATTTACCTTAACGATATTGAAATTCCACCAGTGCGTGTTGCCAGAGTTGCAGGTGTTGACAGACGAACGGTTAATGAAACAATAGCTACCATACAGAATATTCAGGAGTTACGCTTAATTTTCGAGAGTCTACGTTCCGCAGGCCACTCGCTAAAAGAGGTTGCAAGACATTTGAACTTCGGGGTTGTTGAAATAACACCGGTTGACGCTAAAATTCCAGGCATTCTGGCGAATGCCGCTATGATTCTAGCAAAAAATGGATTAAGTATAAGGCAAGCAATAGTTGATGACCCTGAACTTTCACCCGAACCAAAACTTACCCTTATTGCAGAGAAGAAAATTCCAGGGGAACTCATTCCAGAGTTCTTAAAGATTAAGGGTGTTGCTAAAGTATCTGTTTATTAGGCTTAAGCTATAACAGAGGAAATCATCAGCCATGATCTGGTTTGGAGCAGCGGGCTATACAAAAGAGTACCTATTTGAAGCGGCATGGCGCGGTGTAATGTCATATGTTGTGGGCGCCGAGGGCGGACAAAACATACAGAAGATAGTCATCGGAAGAGAACTCTTGGGCAAGGAATATGTTCCCTACAAGTAAAGTTTCCTTCCATTTTTTGTTGTAGGAACACCTGCATACCTAAAAATGGGGGTAACTTCATGCCACGAATAATTGTTTGCATCAAATATGCTATTGATGTGTCCCAAGTAAAAGTTGATTCTGCTACTCGTAAATTGCTAACTGCTGATGCTCCAAGAAAAATAAGCGATTTTGACGAGAATGCCTTGGAAGAAGCTGTTAAAATAAAAACGAAATATGGTGGGGAGGTCATAGTTCTCACAGCAACGGCAGAAAACGCCTCGACAGCCCTTAGAGAAGCACTAGCCATGGGTGCTGACAAGGCCATTCAGATACAGGATCCAAAAATTCAGAACGCTGACACCATGATTATCTCAAATATTCTCGCCAAAGCTATAAGGAAAGTAGGCTCTTTTGATATTATTCTATGTGGAGAAGCCAGCATCGAAAGCTACTCAGGCCAAGTGGGTCCTAGACTAGCAGAAGTTCTTGGTGTCCCAATAGTTACATATGTAAGCAAAGTTAATCTTGAAGGCAACACCTTCACGGTTGAAAGGAGACTTGAAGACTGCTCCGAAGTCATTATGGTTAATACACCTGTATTGCTAACCGTAACAAAGGAGATTAACGTTCCAAGAGTGCCAACATTAATGGATATCATTAAAGCTTCAAAGAAGGAACTGCTCACATGGACTCTTGAGGATATTGGTGTTAAGGGTGAAGAAATAGCAACTCCATCTATAAGGGTTATAGATGTTTCGGCTCCAAAAATTGAGCGAAAAAAGATAAAAATATCTGGAGAGAGCCCAAAGGAGATCGCTGAAAATCTTGTTAAAGCCTTAATTCAAGAAGGGGTTATTGGAGGATAAAACATGAGAGCTGGGGAAGTTTGGGTTTTCTCGGAAAATTTAGACTTAACCCTTGAAATACTAAGCGAAGGTAGGAGACTTGCGGATAAACTTCAGACAGAGCTTTCGGCGATAATTTTAGGATGCAACATCAAAGAAGAGGCTGAGGAAATAGCGGAACATAATGTTGACAAAATTTATTTCATGGATAATCCTGCCTTTAAGAGCCTTCAAACAGAACCGTATCTAAGTGTTTTCATGGAATTAGCCGCAAGACATACTCCTGAAATAATTCTTATAGGTTCCACAAAAAGAGGAAGGGAGCTTGCAGCAAGACTTGCTGCAAGACTAAAGGCTGGCTTGGTACAAGATGCTTTCAAGTTTGAAATAGATGAAAAAGGAATGCTAATTGCATCTAGAATTGTCTACGGTGGAAATGGAGTAGCACTAATAACCTATCAAGCAAAACCTCAAATTGCAACGGTGCCGCCTAGAACCTTCGAAAAAGCTAAGCCCTCTGACAAGCAGGCAGACATAATCAGTTTAGATGTTAAACTTGATGAACCAAAAACTAAGGTTGTCGAGGTAAAACCCGCTGAGGTTGCTAAAGTCCGCATTGAAGAAGCGAGGGTGGTGATTTGCGGCGGTCGAGCCGTGGCCAAAAAAGAGGACTTCAAGATGTTCGAGGAACTTGCCAGCATTTTAGGTGGACATGTTGGAGTCACGAGACCATTAGCCGAGGACAGGAAATGGTTTTCCGAATGGGTTGGCTTATCAGGGAAGAAAGTCAAGCCTGAAATTTATATAGGATGCGGCGTTTCAGGAATGATTCAACACATCGCAGGAATTAGAGACCCAAGGGTCATAGTGACAATAAATAAGGACCCAAATGCACCAATATTTGAAGTTGCGGATTACATTGTTGTAGGCGACATATACCAAATAATACCAGCCCTAATTGAAGCTCTAAAAAACACTTTAAAGAAATAATACTTTTTTATTAGAGAGCGAAGTTGGTTTTCATTAAAATTGAAAGAACTGGAACGATAAATTTATATTGCAATGCTGTTTCTCTTTGAGACGCATTTGGGAGGTTGTTGGGTTGTCATTACCCTCAGCTGGAATTCCAGTCTTAATATTAAAAGAGGGTTCAAGTAGGACCAGAGGAAGGGAAGCTCAACACAATAATATTATGGCGGCCAAGATTGTGGCTGAGGCTGTAAAAAGTTCCCTTGGCCCCAGGGGCATGGATAAAATGCTTGTGGACAGTTTTGGCGATGTCACAATAACAAGTGATGGCCGCACCATTTTGGACGAAATGGATGTTCAGCATCCAGCAGCGAAAATGATGGTTGAGGTAGCAAAAACTCAAGATAACGAAGCTGGAGATGGGACAACAACGTCCGTAATACTCGCTGGAGAGCTGTTGAGTAAAGCTGAGGAACTCATCAACAAAAATATCCATCCAACGATTATAATTGATGGATACAAAAGGGCTATGGAGAAGGCACTTGAAACGTTAGAGAAAATAGCTATCCCTGTAGACCTGAACTCCGCAGAATATAAAGAGTATTTGAAAAAAGCGGCAATGACAGCGATGGCGAGCAAACTGGTGGCCGAGTATAAAGAATATTTGGCAGAAATAGCGGTTGAGGCAATTCTTCAAGTTGCCGAAAAAGTAGATGGCAAATACAAAGTCGACATAGATGATGTTAAAGTTGAGAAAAAGCCTGGTGAGTCGCTGAAGGATACAAAGCTAGTAAAGGGCATAGTTTTAGACAAGGAAGTTGTTCACCCTGGAATGCCAAAACGTTTGGAAAACGCTAAGATAGCCCTCTTGGACGCACCCTTAGAAATCGAAAAAACAGAGTTTGACGCAAAATTAAACATTGAAAGCCCAGAGCAAATGGAGGCCTTCCTAAACCAGGAAGAGGAAATGCTAAGAGAAATGGTAGAAAAGATTGCGGCTATCGGGGCAAATGTTGTTCTATGCCAGAAAGGCATAGACGATATGGCTCAACATTTCCTAGCCAAAAAGGGAATTCTTGCCGTCAGAAGGATAAAGAAGTCAGATGTGGAAAAACTTGCAAAAGCCACAGGAGCGAGAATAATAACTAACTTAGAGGATGCAGACCCATCAGACCTTGGATTTGCGAGTCTCGTAGAAGAGCGTAAAATAGGAGACGACAAAATGACATTCATAGAAGGATGCAAGAACCCAAGGTCCGTCACAATACTCATAAGGGGAGGAACGGAACGAATAGTAGACGAGGCTGAACGTTCAATCCACGATGCCCTTCACGTTGTAAAGGACATAGTAGAAGAGCCGAAAGTCCTAGCCGGTGGAGGGGCTCCTGAAATTGAAACTGCCAAAGTTCTCAGAAAATATGCGGAATCTTTCTCAGGTAAAGAGCAACTTGCCGTTAAAGGCTTTGCAGAAGCCCTAGAAGTCATTCCTGCAACCCTCACAGAAAATGCCGGATTAGATCCCATTGATATTCTCTCCGAGCTTAGAGCAAAACACGAAAAGGGCGAAATATGGGCTGGAATAGAAGTTAACTCTGGAAAAATTGAAAATATGGCTAATGTAGGTGTCTTTGAGCCGCTTTCAGTGAAAAAGCAAGTGATAAAATCTGCAACCGAAGCTGCAACTATGATATTGAAAATTGATGATATAATAGCTGCAGGGAAAGCCAAAACTCCCTCAGTGCCTCCCAAAGGGTCACCTGAAGGACAGGGCGCCGGGGAGTATTAGTATACGTCAATCACCGAGAAGAAAATTTTGATAGGCCCTCCAAAGCTCACACGTTTCGAAAGGGCAAGGATAGTGGGGGCAAGGGCAATTCAAATAGCCATGGGTGCCCCCATACTTGTTGATATTCCGGATGGAACGACGAGCCCCATAGATATATCTCTAAAAGAGCTTAAAGCAGGCGTACTGCCAATAACCGTCAGAAGAACTTTGCCAGATGGAACTTATCAAGATATACCTTTAAAGTGGCTTCTGGAAGGCGAGAAAAAGAAATAAATTGTTCATTGTTCACTTTGTGCTTTCATCTTGTTTAATATTTTCTTTGCAGTTTCAAGGGTTTTAGTTATCCTTGTCCAATGAGCACCTTGCCAGTAAATTTGACCGCACTTTGGACATTCCCAGAATTCGTTGTAGTAAGAAAAAGTGGTTTCTTCGACTTTCCCAGCAACTTTTTCTTTGGGCACAGGTTTCACTTGTGCATTGCATTTTGGGCATCTAGATATCCTCATGTCTATATCTAGATTTATGCCGAACCTTTTTGCAAGTTTCGCCAAATCTTCCGCTTCATTTACGCCGTCAATATAGCAGGCTTGAATGCCCCAAGCTGTTGCTTTTTGGTAAAGCTCCAAATCCCTTGTGAGAAGGACGCGCCCTTCCCTTTTAGCTATTAAAATTAGTTCAGGATCGTCAAGTTTGTTTGAATATTTTACGTTATGCCCCAACATGCGAAGCCATCTTGTTAATTTTCCAAGCATCCCATCAGCGATAAACCTCAATTCTTTACACTCCTCCTTATGGCTTCGCCGCAGCCAGGCTTGCCAACTATCTCGCCCTCGTCCATGATAAGTTGACCGCCTACAAAAGTTTTAACAGGTTTCCCCTTAACCTTCCAGCCATCAAAAGGAGAGTACTTGGCCTTTGAATAAAACTTTTGGGAATCTATATAGTATTCCCTCTTCAAATCTACAACAACAAGATCGGCCTTATTTCCTTCTCTTAAGCTTCCCCTATCATTAATGCCGAAAATTTTGGCTGGATTCTCAGCCATCAGCCGGACAACATCAGCTAGAGCCAATTTTCCCTTGTTCACCTCATTAAGCAACAGCGAAAGTATGGTCTCTAAACCTGGAACGCCGGCTTTAACATTCCAGATGATGTTTGCAGACTTCTCCCAATGAGCATGCGGTGCATGGTCAGAGGCAATGATGTCAACAAACTTTTTGGAGATTCCCTGCCAAAGAGCGTTCACATGCCTTGTATCTCTTACAGGCGGCAGAGTCAATCCTACCGGTCCAATACTTAACAGTTCTTTTGTAGAGAGAAGGATATGATGAGGTGTGACTTCGCATGAAATGGGAAGATTAGACGCTTTTGCTTTAACGATCTCCTTTAAGCCGTTCTCGGAGCTCACATGGCAAAAATGCACTTGAACGCCTGTTCTTTCAGCAATTGTTATTATACGCTTTACAGCCTTTTCCTCCGCTTCAACAGGATGAGCCTTAATAAAAGCCTCCAAACCGTCAATGCCCTCTTTTTTTAGCTCCTCCTTAACAATCTTAAGAACCTCATGATCCTCAGCATGAACAGCCACGGGAACTCTATTTCCAATTCTTTTAAAGGCCGCTATCAGCTTGTTATTGTCAGCTATGTTCAAACCTCCAACTTGCTCGCCTAGGAAAAGCTTGAAGGCCATACAGCCTTCTTTAATTATATTATCAATCTCCTGAATTTCACTTGGAAATTCGGAGTAGAAGCCGACATTAACCAGAATCTTGCTTTTAGCAATTTCAATCCTATTTCTAAGAGTTGCAACACTCATCGTGACGGGGTCGTTATTAGGCATGTCAAAAACAGTTGTTATTCCACCGGCTGCAGCTGCAACTGTGCCGCTGTAGAAGTCCTCCTTGTAGGCTTTACCTTCATCCCTAAGGTGCACATGAACATCTATTATCCCGGGTAGAACTAGAAGCCCATCAAGCCTCAGAACGTTGTCGGCTCTAGGCATTTGGGACTCTCTTCCGATTTTGAAAATTCTTCGACTTTCTATGGCTATGCAGCACTCAACCACTTGACCATTAATGTAGGCTTTTAGATCTTTTAAGACTAGGTCAACAGTCAATTTAGATTCTCTCTTAAGACGATAAAGGGTGAGACACTAGATAAAGTTAGCTAGAATGTTCTGGATTAAGTCTGTTGCCAATAGGTTTTTAACAATCTTTCCAACTTTTTCAAATAACTTTCCACTTAAAATTCCCCTTTCATAGGCTCTTTGAAGTTTTTCCATATCTAGGACTTTTACTTCGCCACTGGGGGAAACGCAGATGTCCACCTCTAAATCTATATATCTTATGGCTTTTGGATAAACCTCAATTGGCGTGTTTATGTTTATGTAAGCGCCTTTCCAGCTTGCATCACTCGAGAAGTAATTTGTTATAATGTACCACTCGCCCGGTTTTGCCTCGCTTACAGCTTTGTCGCCGGCTTTTTTCTCCACGCCAAGCCCGTCATATACACCATCAGCCCTAATAGTTCTATGATACCTTACCATTTCAGCATCCAACGCTTCTATTGTTGCTTTTCCGAGGTTTAAAACGACACCGCTCGGTTTAACATGCTCCACGTCTACCAAAGCGCCTTTTTCAGGGAATTCTGATTGTATCTGCTCCCTGAAAAGCTGTTCAATTTTGTCTTTGTTGCCCTCTTTTTCCAAGAGTTTTTCGG
This sequence comes from uncultured Candidatus Bathyarchaeia archaeon, assembly GCA_964654925.1. GTDB lineage: Archaea > Thermoproteota > Bathyarchaeia > Bathyarchaeales > Bathycorpusculaceae > DRVV01. The sequence goes on along the minus strand of CAZZKO010000002.1, from coordinate 48,715 downwards.
CCATTTCCAAGGCTGCTGAAATCCGGCCTCCGCAACTTTTGAAAAAATGATGCCCCTTGATTGTTGGTGTTACGGTTGACCTTAACTCGTCTAGTTGTTTCTTTGCCGAGCAAGGAAACTCCACATTCATAAAGCTTAATCCTTCGAGGATCAGATCTGAAGATTCCTTAGAGGACGCTTTCTCGCTTAAAATTCTGATTCTATCAGAAAGCTTGGCTATTTCTTGCTCTAAAAATTCTTTTGGTTTATAGGCTGCCGGTTCACGCCAAATTATTCCCCAGTTTTCCGGAGATAATTCCTTCCCAAGCTTGCAAAGTTCCACTCGTTTATTTGCATCTTGAATTTTTAAGCTTACTCCAACTTTGCATCCTTGGATGAGAATGGCATACTTTCCGACAATTTTTAGTCGAGTTGTTAGAAGGGGAATCTTCCTTCCAATTCCTTTGCGCTCAACCTGAACGATTACTTCCTTTTGGTCTTCCGGTGGAGCTTCATGTCCAGGGATTAAACCTAAAACACCGTTTCCGATATCTACGTAAACTCCCTTTTCACTTCTTTTAACTACAGTTCCTTTGTATATTCCATCCACACTCACGCTCCATTTTCTGGTTAAAACATCTTCGAGAGACTCTTGTAGGACTGTCTGTAAAAAATTCACAGCCTCGGGAGAGCCTAAAGCAACGATTCCTTGGAGATCGCTTCTATCCTTTATTGTAACTTCTGGGGGTTCATTGTTACTGCTTGGAAGATTGAAACGCTCTTTTATGACCTTTGAAGGCTGAAGGATCTTAAAGCCGTGGTCCATAAGCAATTTTGTTAGAGCGGTTGAGTATATTCCACGTATCTTAGCCTTCAAAATTATCTCACCTTTTCCACTTTGTAAAGTTCCTTTATTTTTTCTATTCTAAACTTCGTTCCCAGAAAAATTTCGGAAAGCCAAATATTCGAGTCTAAATGATCAGAAAACATCCTTGTTAAATAAATAGACCGCCCAGGAGCTAATGCAATGTAAGGCACAAGCATATCTGCCAAGTGCATATCAACTGTAGCCCCGGAGGAGATTTCCTGCCACAACTTTTCCGCAGCCTCCCTGCCTACAGCCTCGCTTGTTTTTTGGAGTTCGCCAATGGCATCAGCGCCCAACAACGCACCCTTGTCAGTTTCAGCCCATAAAACTATGGAGCTACCCTTCTGCAGTGGATTTGACCTATCATTCACTATTCTAATGTCCGCTGAGCACCCCCTTTCTTTTAGATACTCTTTTGCTGCGGCTGCCTGGCGCTCTGCGACCCTTTTCTCAGCCAGAAAAGGGCAGACTGAAATTCCCTTTACAGCCTTGATTTTACCGGGCTCCTCCAACACCAGCGGATTTAACTCCCTGCACGGTTCAACAGTTAAGGTTACTTCACCCATTCCTTTCGGGTAATAGCCATATTTCAGAACTGTAATGCTAGCAGTGATCCCCATCTGCTTTAAAACTGGCATAAATACGCTTTGCATATAGTTTATTGTTGGCGCATGTTGGACATCAGTGCCACCTTTTGAGATATGAAGGTGGACGGTGCTCTTTGCAAATATGCATATGGGAAGCACGGTCATAATAAGCATTGAAATGCTTCCAGCAGTACCTATTTCAGCCTCAAATTTTCCGCCCTTAATATCTTTTGGTTCATACAGGAGTTCACGGGAAGAAATACGGGCTCCTTCCACATAAGCGTTGCAAAGTTTTGCGGCTGTTAAAACGGCTTCCAAATGCTGAGGCCTTAATCCAGGCTGGGGTCTATTCTGTCGAATGTTGTATATTCGAATAGGCTTTCCAGTGATGGAGGAAAAGGCTATGGAAAGTCTGAGAATCGTGCCGCTACCGCTTTTCTGGCTTCCATCGATTTCAATCATTTCATCCGAAACTCCATTTTCTGAAGATAATAAAACGCATAAACAATTAATAAATACACCAGAAGCGTATAAGAAAGTTTGAGAGGCGCTTTAACTTGAGCATGGAAAGGGAAAAAATTGAAAAACTAATAGAAAAAGTTGACGAGTTATTGGTGGTTCTAAACAGCGTTTCAGAAGATTTAAGGGCAATTTCCACTTCATTAAAATCAATCGCAATTTCTCAGATGGCCCCTCCATCCCCACCCACACCAGCTATTTCGATTTCTAAAACACCAGAAATCGAGAAAGTAGAAATAAGCGACCTTAAGAATATTTTTCCAGAAGATTTAGGGGCTCTACTGGCCTTTGAGGATAGAGGCGACTTTATAATGATAAAGCCCCGGCAGTTTTTAGGATCAGAAAACTTTGCACGAATAGCTGCAATTGTGCGGGAAGCAGGAGGAGAATATATTAGCGCGGGAAAGGAATCGCACTTCCGTGTTCCAAAAAAGAGAATATGACAATCAATTTCAATATCTTATTTCAAAATCGCTGAATTCGCCAGCATAATTTTCCCATATGACCTCGACGTTTGTAACCTTGGCATATGGCGGTCCATGCTTACAAAATTCTATAAGCTTTTTGACTGCTTCTTCGTCTCCTTCAAAAACGGCCTCAACCCTGCCATCGGGCAAATTGCGAACCCAACCCTTGACGCTGTGCTTTTTGGCCTCGCGTCTAGTCTCTGACCTAAAGAATACTCCTTGAACACGCCCACTTATTAATACATGAGCCCTAACCTTCGACATCTCACGTTGCCCAGGAGCAAAGTAATCTTAAGATTTTTCCTCACTTTAACTTAACTCTCTTGGTGCGAACCTGTTGCTTCGCCAACCATCTTAAAAATAGAAACCTAAAGATCACTTCTCGGTGGAACCCTTGAACATTAATTGTGGAAGGCTCCTAGTCTACTCTTCAGCAGATTATGAAAGAAAAAGGTTAAGATCTATTAGTGCTGCTGTCAGGAAAATGGCTAAGAAACTTCGCTTAGAGGTCGAAGTCATAAAAATGGAGGAAACGCGGGCTACGCTCTACGCCACGCTTTACATTTTTTACGAAGGTGAAAATGGGGAATCTATACCACTTTACTGCGACAAAAATAAGGATCCAAGTGTAGAAAGTATTTGTAGAGCTTTAAGGAGTATGATGTTTCTGCTATCTTTCAATCCGAGGTATTCTGCCCTAAAAAGGATTCGAAGAGAAATTATGAGGTTTTCTTGAATTTTATTGCTTGATCCTCTAGGGTTATCTCGTAAACTTGGTTAACGTCAAAGTCAATTCCTAGACTCTCATACTCTTGCTCTGTGAGGAATAGGATGATCTTTGGAACTGTGAGTTGTGCCTTAGTTGGGAAGAATGGGAGTTGCTGCTGTAGGGCCTGAAATACTTCTTGAACAAGCCTTGCCTCCTCGCTGTGCGGCTTGATTATGAATTGTGGAGTTGGACGCTCTTCAACAAGCTCTATGCGTTTCCCAAGGTTACCATCAATATCATAGATCGATTCTATTTTGTTTACCCTAACCCGAATCATATTTATCTAGCATAAACTTGTAGATTGTGCTATTTAGGTTTAGCACTACTACTCCATTTCTATTGTTGCTGGTGGTTTAGGCGTCACATCATAATATACTTCAGAAACTTCTGAACAGCTCTCTAGAATCCTCGTTGCAGCTCTGTTAAGGGCATCCCAAGGTATCTCCGAAACTTGAGCTGTCAAAAAGTCCGTCGTCTGAATAGATCTCATGCTAATAACGTATGGTTTGTTTTCCGGCAGGCATTTCACAGCGTAAAGAACCCTCGTTACATCTGGATTATCGTTTATTATTCTTGTCTGGAGGGCAACTAATCTTTGTATGGGAAGCTGGTAGGCTCCGCCATTCTCCGTCTTACACTTTATACCTACAATTTTTCCATAGCGTCTTTCCTTATTTACTACCCCTGTGGCGCGATCCCTAAAGATTTTCACTTCAACGTTTTTATTTGGAACATTAAGATAGCGAGCGACAATTTCCTTTATATGTGCGTCAAGATAATGATCCGAAGACACCTCATTATCAATTATTGCGGCGAAATATTGACTCGGCCTGTACACTTCAAGTTCCCTCTCCACAAGGGCTGTTGCCTTTTTCAAAGCGTCCAACTTGTCTAAACGGATCTCCCCAACAACGCGCACGGATAAGCCTGGCCCTGGGAAGGGTTGCCTTTCAGAAATTTCTGGAGGCAATTTTAAGTACCTTGCAACCATTCTAACCTGTCCTTTGTAAAGGTCAAGAAGGGGTTCAACAACTTTAAATCCAAATTTTTCAAGCGGATTTATGCCCATCTGCTCGAGGACATTATGTTGAGTTTTCACACCATCAACTGTCTCCACAATGTCAGCGCGGATCGTACCTTGAACTAAGACGCGACAACCTTCTTTTTTAGCTGTTTCACTTAAAACCGTGTAAAAGGTTTCACGGAACCTTTTTCGCTTTTCCTCAGCGTCCCTCAAACCCTTCATAGAATCAAGGAAACGATCGCGAACATTGACAATTTTCACTGATATATTGAAAGGATCTTTAGAGAGAATATTAGCCACTAGTTCAGGTTCACCCTCACGCATAAAAGCATCATCTAAGAATACGCAAACAAGATTTTCGCCTATGGCCTTACGGGTCAAAACAGCGCATGTGGTGCTGTCCACTCCGCCGGAAATAGCCACTAAAGCCTTCTCACCGTTGATTTCTTTGCGAATATCCTCAACCTTTTTCTCAACGAATTCCTTAGGGTCAAACATTTCCATGGGGCGAAACACCCTCAGCGGTTATCTGAATCACGTCTTCCGTGTATATATTATTTACCATAATTATTTACCATATTATTTACCGCCCCTCGGCACATGACTGAAAATCCCAAAATTCTCTTAAGAAGATCTACTGAAACAGGAATCTCAAGTTCGTGAAAGTTTGTGAACCGAATGAAGGCGGCCTCACCGCTTCCGCGTAGAAAATCTAGATACTCTTTAATAATGATAATAATGATTTTATACATGTCCCGTGCCCATGCATTTCCCAAAGCTTTTGGCAGTCTCCAGCTACCTGTCCAACAAAATCCGCGGCCCTCCTGCCACCATTTTTCATCTGAAATCAGAATAAATCCATAATGCTTATTTTCCAACGTGACACCTTGCCATTCCTAAACAAATGGTTACGTCTTTTTAATTGCAAAATAACATTTTTGTTGCCGCCCAAAAATTCTTCATTAACAAATATTTTCAATGCGTAGTGCAAAAATCATGGTCAGAAGCGTTGATTTTGAATGAAAAATTTAAAAATTTAAAGCTTCATGCGAAGCGAAGCAGCCAAAAAAGGAGACTTCTAGGCGTTAAAGTTTTTCTTTCACAAAAAAGAAAAGTCCTAACGGGATCAGAATGGCGTCAAAAGATGTTAAGGCAATTTCAACTGTACCAAAAATGTCACATGAATTAAGTGAAAGCTACACTGATTTTTTGAGGACATTAGAGGAAACTGTAGGGAAAGTCAAGGCTACCAAAAAAATATCGAAAAATGGAGATAAACCATGGCTCATCAAACTCGGCTTAGCATTAATAGTTTTCCCCGAGCCTTTTATAAGCGACTTTCTTGGAAGTCTATTGATTGCCGCCGGGACAATACAGGAGGGACTGCGCCGACGCGCATTGTATGTAGAAGATATATCTGAAACATTTCAAAGCACAATGAGGGAGATTCAAAAATTAAATGAAAAAGTCGTCTGGGGAAATTATTAAATTTTATATTTGCAGCATAACATGAATATAACATGCTGAGGAGAAGGGAAGATGAAGCTCGTCACTGTGTTGTTACCTGAAGCGTATCTTGAGGGTTTAGATGAGCTTGTTAGGGCTAACATGTACCCAAGCAGGAGCGCTGCGATAAGGTCAGCTGTAAGGGATCTACTTAAGAGGGAGTTGTGGGAGCGAAGAGAAAGATAGGCTTAAACATGCTTCTTAAGCGCTCTTGCAATATTTCTAATTTTTTCGGCGGATTTACTAGGATTCTGCGAAAGTGTTATAGCACGTCCAACAATAAGATAACGGGCGCCTGCCTTTAAGGCGGATTCTATTTCGCCCCCCTGAAACCCTATTCCCGGCGAGTAAATTGGAATTTCACCTTTAAGCATCTCAAAAACTTCCCTTATTTTTTCGGGGTATGTAGCACCAACAACGGCTCCATCAGCACCCCACTTTAAAGCCTTTTTTGCAAATAGAACATATTGGGGAGTTTCCTCGCCAGTATCATGATCCAGTACTGTTTGGCCATAGCCCTCAGCAACTCCCCTGTGGCTCATATAAACTAGCAGTATCACGCCCTTACTGTAAGCCTTAGCCACTTTGAACACTGGTTCTAGTCCTTCATTCCATCCTACGAAAGGGTTTGCTATAAGTGCATCAAAACCAGCTGCATAGTAGTATTCAGCAATCACTTCATTCGTAGCACCTATATCATTGATTTTGCAGTCCATGATTGTTAATAGTCCCTTGTCGTGGGCCTTTTTTATCAGCTTTTCAACACCGTCAAACAAGCCCAGAGGAAGCGTTAAATGATGATTGAATTTTACAGCACAAATATAGGGATAAACCCTTTCGATTATGCTTTCTGCACGAACATATAGAGATTCACGGTTTTCAATACGCTCGAAAGGAAAGTCCAAGGCTAATATAATATTAGATTCCTTGAACCTTGAAGTTTCCTCCATCTTAACCTTGAAGGACAACCCACAACACCCTATGCATTTTGAGGCGGGCTAAAAAGTTTAAGCATTCCAATCTCCCCGCCTGAAACTTTTTGGATATACGATAAGGCTGTTTCCACAGCTTTCAAGAGTTGTCGCCCTTCTATTCCGGGAACACCATAGCCAACGATCAAGATATTCCTTGTTCTCTCTGTAATTTTTGTATAATCCGCGTCCCTATAGGGATAAATGCATAGAACCCTTTCCCTGTCAGCAAGCACAAGCATTTTTTCTGTTAATGTGCTGGGCTTTTCCATTCCAATGCCAAGAAATTCCTCGCCTTTATTTGCAAAGCGCACATTAAATGGAGGTTTAAGTTTTTCAAGATCAAATCCGCTAATTGGAATCATGGTTTTCATAGAAGCTAAATTATAAGCATCAACGGCTGTTGATATCGTTGGGAGCTCATTGCCATGCAAAACTCTTCTTAGTAAGGCCTCCCCCGATGGTCTAACCTTTGTTGGATCTATATTCAGTTTCCAGTAAAAGTCTCTATAGGCTCTTATTATTGGGTTATCCTTTAATTTCTCAATGCTGTATTTGGATCTTACCTCTTCGTAAGAAATCCTCTTTAGTTCTTTGATTTTCTCGTTTTCCCTCTCTACATGCACATTTCTGATTATACCCACTCCAAGAGAAAGTTCTGGGAACATTTTAGCGGCTTCTGCACACCAGTAAACTGTGAGATCCATATCGACCGAACAAATATATGAAATCTATTTAAGTATTTAACAGCTTTAGCAACAACACCAACTAATAGATGGTGCGATTTAATGATAGGTGAATTCGCGGCGTTAAGCGCTGCTATATGTTGGACTGCCTCAGCAATACTTTATAAAAACGCTTTAATCGAAACCAAGCCTTTACCAGCCAATACTATACGGTGCCTTGGGACAGGATTATTTCTTCTTTTCTGCCTAGCTTTAATTGGATTTAAAAATTTAACAAGCATCTCCATTCATGCCCTTTTACTGGCCTCTACAAGCGGAATTGTCGGTTTAGGACTGGGCGACACCCTTTACCTTTTAAGTTTGGAAAAACTAGGAGTCAGCAGAGCTGTACCTCTCACATGTACTTATCCGCTTTTCAGTATCATTTGGGCCGTTTTAATAGCCAAAGAGGAAGTAACATTTCAAGTTGTACTAGCCGCCTTCATGATTGTCTTAGGAATATGGCTTCTAAGCTATGAAAAGGATAAAAGAGATAACGAGCAGAAGAACTCTCTAATCAAGGGCATCGCTATCGCACTAGCTACGGCAGTCATTTGGTCTATAAGTATTTTTATGGTGAATATGGCCTTACAAGAGACCCCAGATCCTGAGCATGCATTTGCAATAAATACTCTGCGGGTAGTATCAATAGCCGCTGTTTTGCTAATAATTGCACCGATAACTAATAGGGGTTTAGGCTTTTTCAAGATAAAGAGGAGAACCTTAGCCATGATATTGTCGGGGGGCATTATCGCCTTAGGAATAGGGTGGTTTTTCCTGATCCTGAGTTTTGCCTATATTCCAGAGTCGCAAGCTGTTCCTATTTCCTCTACAACGCCGCTTTTCTCAACACTGTTTGGGGCCATATTTCTACATGAAAAGGTTACGGCGAGTGTTGTTTTAGGCTCTGTAACGGTCGTAGCTGGAACATTCCTAATTTTCATCATCTAATCTGGGATTTATGCCAAAAAATATTATTTATTCCCTGCAAAGCGGACGAGATTAGCATAGCGGGTATACTTTATATTATTTGTGATCCCGTAGGGAGAAAATGGGGCTGGTAGCGATCTTATGTCCACATCGCCTAGTATTCGCGAAGTTTTAGCAAGGAGAATTGCCGGTGAGATTATTCTTTCAAACAAGCCAGAAAAAACCATGCATAAATGGAGGGAGCTTTTTGCCGTTTCCCAAGCAACCCTTTCCGAGAAAATGCTACTTTCACCCTCGGTTATAAGTGATTACGAAAGCGGCATAAGGAAAAATCCGGGAACAAGATTTGTGCGAAAATTCATTTGGGAATTCCCCATGCCAGTTCGTGTGGAATACTTGTGCAAGGCTATTAAAGGGGAAATCGTTACACGACCAAGTTTCAGTATCGGAGAGGTTAGAGGATATACTGTTGTAGATAGCGGGAAAGCTGTGGAAACCCTCTCGGGCTTTGAATATGCGCAACTTTTTGGCGCCACCACAGAAAGAGCACTCATTTTCACACATATTGAAAATGGGATTTCGCCTATGATGCTTGTAAGGATGAGTAGCTTAAAACCTAAAGTTGCCGTATACCATGGATTCAAGCCTGACGAGTATTCCATCCGATTGGCACGGTACGACCGCATACCTTTGCTATACACTCCTCTGCCCAGCGTGGAGCAGCTTATAAAGTCTTTGAGAAAACTTTACAGAATAGCCCTACACAAAAAACTGGGGAGGCCTTTACGTCCGTCCCCAAAAGTTAGCACTTGATGGCAGGTGCAGAATGCTATGATCAAAGTTGGATGTTGCGGCTTTCCAACATCAATGAAAAGATATTTTGAAAACTATCAGTTGGTTGAGTTGAACAGCACTTTTTACGAATACCCGCGAATAGAAACGGTGAAGAGCTGGCGTGAAAAAGTTCCGGAAAACTTCGAGTTCACGGTTAAAGCCCATCAGGATATAAGTCACAAGTCAAAAATGAAATTAGACAACGTTAGTCTTCAAGCTTTTGAACGAATGAAGCAAATATGCAAAGCATTAAATTCGAATATACTGCTTATTCAAACGCCTGGCTCTTTTAGACCCGATAAACTTGAAACTGCGGAAAAATTCTTCAAAGGAATAGAACGTGAAGACCTTGTTCTAGCCTGGGAGACCCGCGGACCGGAGTGGGAAAAACCGGAAATTCACAAAAAACTTGGCGAGGCCCTAAGCGCATTAGATGTGGTGCACGTGACGGATCCTTTTAGGCTTATGCCAGCATACACCAGCAAAATAGCCTATTTTAGGCTTCATGGCTTAGGCGAGGAACTTTACTACTATCAGTACAGTGACGAGGAACTGCAAAGGCTTTTGGAACTTGTTAAACCCTTTGAGAATAAGGGAAAAACAGTCTACTTACTTTTTAACAATCTTTCCATGTTTGACGATGGCTTACGTTTTATGCAGTATCTATCTAAAGGAAGTTTTCCAAAAATCACAGGTTCGGTGGGGCTGGATTCCGTTAAAAGTGTCGTGGAGAAAACGCGTTATCCAGCGTCTAAAAGTGTGTTAGTTAAAAAAATTGGGTGGAGACTTGTAGAAATTGAGGAGGGAAAACAGATCCGGCTTGCGGAATTGCTGGCTAAACTGCCTTCAAAAACTTTTATGAACGCCGAAGAGCTTCTTAAAGCCTTAGAATCTACAATTAAAATGGATTAGATAAACCTCCTAACCCATCAAGCTTACTCCAAGCTTTCTGAGATCGGACATAAAGGAAGCTACTTGTATGTGGTGCTGTAAAGCCCATCTGCCGGATTCAATGTTGGAAAAACGTGACAGGTAAACTCAAAATATTCGCTCATAGAAGATCCTACGGGCGCGTTATACCGTTAAATGCAAACCTAGCCTTTGAGAAAATACAGGCGGTGGAATAATTGCCAAGGGCCACTATGATTTTTGGCTTTATGGCGACTATTTACCTATTCAAATAAGGTGTGCAAGTCCCTAATTCCTTTTGGAAAGTCCCAATCAAAAGCATGTCTAAAAATTTTCCAGCAGAGCCAACAACGTTTTAACTTTAATGCATTTTCCAGTAATCAGCTAATTATTTAACATCTTACAACATTCGTTTTAAGGCCTCCAAACCCGACATGCCTGGCTCTACGCCGAGACTTTTAGCCTTTGAGGTAACAGCGTTAATCTAACCACTTAAAACATCCTGAAAGTTTTTAACCCCACTAACCACGGCGGCAGCTACACCAAAACTCTCTGCAACCTCAACGTTCATGAAACCGCACATTATGAAGCTTTTTCAACAACGATTAAAACCAGCGGAGGTGAGCCCGAAAGTTCAACTCTAACCCCTAAACAAGCCTTATCGTCAACTTTCAAACGATCTACACTTATCAAACAAAGTCCTCCAAGGATGATTATAACTAACAACTACTACGTCAATTTTAAAAAGATTAGCAGCACAGAAATCTGAAACATATGCTGACAAAAATTAAGGCTAAAGTGCAGTTAATCATAGCCGGACAGGCAAAAATAGCCAATAAGATAGGTTTAACGCCCAACATTGTAAGCGCTATTGGAGCAGTTTTAGCATTTCTATCAGCAACGGCTTACGTTAATGGACACAAATGGCTCACCCCAGCAGTGATTTTTATGCTGCTATCAGGATATTGCGACATCTTAGATGGAGCCCTAGCAAGGCTGCATGGAAAGGAAACACCCTTCGGAGGATTCCTTGATTCGCTATTGGACAGATATTCAGATGCCATAGTTTATGCAGGGGTAATTCTTGGGGGATTATGTTCGCCAATGTGGGGGCTAGCGGCACTTATCGGTTCATTGCTTGTAAGCTACTCAAGAGCAAGGGCGGAGGCTCTTGCTGTCAAAATGGAGACCGTGGGAATTGCAGAAAGAGCGGAGCGAATAATAATTCTTGCAACAACAAGCATAATGGAGATTTTTTGGGCAGGGGCATTAGAAGTTGGCATTATACTACTAGCAATTCTTACAAACCTCACAGTTATACAAAGGAGTATTTATGCACATAAAATTCTAAAGAAAAGAGGAAAACCACAAACTAGAATTTTCTGCTAGTGCGGAGCTTACGTTCTTCCCTAGCCCTAACCTTAACTATGCCATAATGAACAGCACATGAAATGCAATAATATTTAGTATCAACAGGAGCTGATATGTAGGCGCCCTTCTGGCGAAGTTCCCTGGCCAAGGCAGGATCAACTAAGGATACTCGACGGGTAACTTTCTTGGCTTTATCTCTTGGCACCAGCTCACCACAGTTTGCACATTGGACGAAACCACTTCTTCCTTTGGCGCCTTTCGATCTTCCCCGACTCCTCCTTTTATATGGCATAATCTCAACAGTCCATTATAATTTACTATGAGAGGATAGCATTCACTCACTTATATATCTGTCCTTAGCTTCAGCACATAAGCTATGTTAGCTTTTGAGTCTATTTTTGGAATAATTTTGCCCGACGCTGAAGTGAACAGTGTTGTCACACCTGGCCCATGGCCTGAAGTCATACAGTTTGCATGCACTACTATACCAACAGAAAACCGCGCCTTTTCGATATAATTCTTCCATACGAATGGTCAGCATCGAGAATGGCCACAAGATCGCCGAGTCGGAGATCATCAAGACCATATTCCTGCAGATACCTTCATCAAAAAGTTGAATATCATAATCGCCCGTGTAGGTTTGATTCGCTCCTAAACCTGAACCCATAATTGCCGCGGGAATAACATGTGTCACAGGAATCTCAAGTTTATCTCCAATAGCCCTTATGCCCAAAGCATCAAGGAAGCGAGGGTCCATATTCATAACCTTGACTCCCGGAAAGTCTAAAAGTTTTAAGATAACTCCGAAAGCCTTCACTAGTACTTTATCACCGATCACAAGCTTTTCAAGAACCTCAGGCGGGAAGTCAACAAGCACGTGTTCTATCCCGCCATGCTTACCGTCACAACACCCCTTGCACCCTTAGCATCTCCTGAAACCACAATGGCCTCATTACCAACACATGAAAGCAAATTGAGGGCAACATTTGCCCCTCGTCCAAAACTCGGGTCATTTTCCTTGTTTTCTACGCTAACTTCAGGCTCTACATGATCAGCTTCTCAACCACACGCAGTATCACCAACCCTAACATTGTAGGTTATTCTCCTACACAAGGCAAGACCATGGGAACCCCTTCAGCTGAGACATTGTAAACATTTCGATACACTGGACTCGCAACTTCACCAATTACGGAGATTTTCACCAACTTATCCACGTTTGTCCTCAACATGCATATCTCAAATTAGCCAAATTTTATCCGTCATATATGTTTCTTCTTGCAGAAACTTTATTCTAAAGATATGACAAGTTTTAAATGCATGTTTAATTTGAATTGAGTTGAGAAAGGATATCGGCTGAGGGCAATGGCAGAAATAGGATTAAGACCAAGAATGCTAGTCAAAGATGTCATGAGTAACCCAGTGATAACAGTTGACGAGAATGCGCCAATAAACCATGTCGCCGAACTGATGGACAAACATGAATTAGGCTGCATAATTGTGACAGGAAAAGATGGAAAACCCATCGGGATCATAACGGAGAGAGACCTAGTCACAAGGATTCTCGCTAAAAACATAAAACCAGAATCAGTGAAGGCCAAAGATGTTATGTCTAGTCCATTAATAACAATAGAGCCTGACGAAACAATAAATGAAGCAGCAAGAAAAATGAATAGATTGAACATTAGGAGACTTGGAGTGACATATAAAGGGCAACTGATTGGATTAATTTCAAGCAAGGATATCCTAAGTGTGATGCCCGAGCTCTTGGAAACAATCCAAGAAAAAGCCATAATTGAAAGAGAGCATATGGCACAAGTGGCAACGGAAGAGGGAGCCTCCTTAACAGGATACTGTGACAGATGTGGAGGATGGTCAGACAACCTAAAGGAAAGGAATGGAGAATTCATTTGTGAAGACTGCAGGGCCGAATTAGAAAGTTAACAAAACACCTCAACATCATAATAGGAGAGAATTAAATAAATACAATTTTGAAACTGCTTGATCATAAAATTGTGAAACCAAGAAGTTATGAAATTTATGCCCAAAAAATCTCGATGTCTCAAGGTTCCTAAGACAGAAGGCGAAAAAGCAATAAGAATAGCCCATATGCTTAAAATAGTCGATGATGAATTAGCGGTTCAGAGGAACGGCAGTCACGTTTACATACCCTTAAACCGGGATCCAACCCAAGAAGAATATGAAATTCTCAAAAGGAACATCATGAACATGGAGGTTATTGACTACACTTTTCCCCCTAGAGAAAAACCAAAAACATTTTTGGAACTTCTTGAGAGCAAACTTCCACCATACTTATTTGCAAGTATTCCTAAATCTATGGATATCATAGGAGACATAGCAATAATCGAAATTGCCCCGGAACTTGAACCATATAAAAATGATTTAGGCTATGCGATTCTGCAGGCGCACAAGGGAATCCGCACAGTTTTAGCCAAAGCTAGCGCGATAACTGGAACTTATCGCCTTAGAGAATTCACCCTCATTGCAGGTGAACTTAAAACTGAAACTATACATAAAGAGCATGGATGTAAATATTACATAGACTTAGCTAAGGTTTACTTCTCGCCACGCCTTTCATATGAACACAGCCGCATAGCTTCCTTGGTTAAAGAGAATGAAACAGTTGTGGACATGTTTGCCGGAGTAGGCCCTTTCTCAATATTGATTGCTAAAACTCATGAAAACGTCAGGGTTTATGCCATAGACATAAATCCAAGCGCATTCGAGCTTCTAAAGAGAAACATTAGGCTGAATAGAGTTGAAAATAAGGTTCACCCGATACTCGGAGACGCGAAACAGGTTGTTGAGGATAGGCTCAAAGGCATTGCAGACCGGGTAATAATGAATCTACCTGAGAAGGCCATAGAATTTTTAGACGCTGCATGCAAAACAATAAAACCTGAAGGGGGCACAATACACTTTTACACTTTTGTAAAAGCCTCGGATTCTATTGAAAACTTAAAAATTCGTCTTCAAAAAGAAGTTGAGAAGGCTGGAAGAAAAGTAAAGAGGTTCCTATTTTCAAGGAATGTTCGTGAAACAGCACCTTACGAGTGGCAAATAGTACTAGATATGGAAGTGCTTTAAACCCTAACTGTCAACGTTATACGAACCTCTTCCCCAGGGGTTTTAAGTTTTTCAACAAGAGCCTTTGAAAGATCACATGCGGCTTTATCCGCTTGGATGGCTAAAGTGCGCCTACACACATAACTGCTCTTTCTCACGACCATTTCTGTAGGATGGGACAGAATAAGTAGAGGGCTTCCAAAGGCATTTATCACATCGCTTACTCCCCCAGCCTCAATTACAATAGTTAATTTGGAGCCGTGCTTACGTAAGGCTTCTTTAAAAGTATCGCTTAATTCCGCCAGACCCTTGCTGGCGGAAACAGCGATTATGCAATCTCCTTGTTTAGATAGATGACTCTCCTTGGTAATCTCCAAAGTTGATCGATGGGTAGCTTGGACATTCTCATGCCCATAGGCTATAATTACTTCGGATGCCTCCAAGGTGATCAGCTCATGGGAGATGGTGATTTCTTGCTTGAATAAATATTCGAGAATTTCTATGGAATCAACCCTTCCGTCGCCGTCCATGCCATAACCCTGTATGACTTTCGCAAAAGTGTCCTCGCCTTTATAATCCCTAAGGGTTTTTCCAGAAGTTCGTCAAAGCCAGAACGCATGCTTTGGTGCCCACCGCCCTGTTTCCAGCAAGCACTATAACCCTCTTGTTGGAATCCCACGGATTAACTATTTTCGCCACAACACCAACAGAGTCTGCAACATAAACACGTCTAGTTTTTTGAGACACAAAACCGCCGAAAAGATAACCCTGCTCGGATGGCATCATATTAAACTTCACGGGGAGATAATCGTTAAGCTCCTGCGTCAAAAGATTTGTTCCCGGCCCGCCTACGAGCACCAGATTATTCTTCTCTTCCTTATTCTACTTTCACATCAACGTCCAACTTCACGGAAAAATCGGCGGGCATTTTAATAAACTGCCCTAAGAAGAAAGCCAAGTGACTGGCATAATGGTCATCCCTAGCGCTTGTCCTAAAAGAACCATGAGGTATTGGACTTCCCACAATAATTTTCCCATTGAAAATCCCATGCTGATCTATGAATTCGCTAAAAAACTTTCGCACTGGACTATGACCACCAATAAATAATAATGATGACGGAAGCCTTTCAATAGGCTTGTATCCCTGAGGAAACTCTATTCCAAAAGCGGGATAATTACCTTTAATATTTAGCAATAGCCCTTTTCTCTCCTCCTGCCTAGCCAGGATCACCACCCCAGCCTTTAACAGCTTTCTCATATGATAGTAAACCTTCTGTTCATGAACTCCTAAAGCCCGGGCCACTTCCAACGGATATTTCTCCTTCTCGTAAAGCATTGACAAAATTTTCCAAGTGGTTCTGTTCAGAATCATCTTGAGCATTCTGTGGATCCTCAAAAATCTTGATATCCTTAAACATTTGGACTTTTACATAGTCGCATATAAGAAACTTTACCGCCGCTTTGTTCATGGGTCTTTTCATATGTAGCATCACGTCCATTATTAAAATCTTTTTTATGGTCGGTTTTCCCGCGCGTAAACAAATGTTGCTACAAAGTTTACGAGAATCAACATTAACAAAAACTTTTAAAAATTGAAAAATTTGTCTTAAGTAGTGCTTATTTAAAGCGAAGCCAAAATAAATAGTTGAAAAAGAGGATTAGAAATGTGCGGAATCTTTGGCTGCATATTGAAGGATGGAGCCGCGGCGCCAATTATACATCAAGCCCTAAAGAGACTTGAATACAGGGGTTATGATTCAGCCGGAGAAGCGACATTACATAATGGTAAAATCTACATAAAGAAAGATGGCGGAAAAATTGATGAGATTCATAGAATCCACAACCTGGACGATTTGCCTGGAAGAGTTGGGATAGGTCATACAAGATGGGCTACGCATGGAGCGCCTACACAGGAAAATGCGCATCCCCATACAGACTGTGGGAACCAAATAGCTTTAGTTCACAACGGCATAATTGAAAACTTTGCTGAGTTAAAACTTGAATTGGAAAATAAAGGTCATGTATTCAGATCTAAAACCGACACAGAAGTCATAGCTCACCTCATCGAGGAAAATTTAAAAAGCAACCCTTCCTTAAAGTTTGCAGAAGCAGTTCTTGAAGCCGTCAGGAAACTCCAGGGTTCCTTTGCCATCGCTGTAATCTCGTCTAAAGAGCCTGACAAGATCATCTGCGCCAGAAGGGAAAGCCCACTCATTATTGGCATAGGAAAAAACGCGTTATACTGTGCTTCAGATATACCAGCCTTTCTGCCTCTAACCAACAAAGTTATAATAGTTGAGGATGACGAATTTGCAGTCTTGTCGCCTGAAGGTTTCGAGATCAGAAAGATAGCAGACGCAAGCATTGTGATGAGGGAGCCTAAGCTAATTGATTGGACCCCGGAAATGGCGATTAAGCAAGGTTATAAGCACTTTATGTTAAAAGAGATTCATGAACAGCCAGCCTGCTTAAAAAACACCCTTAGGTTGCAGGAGCATTATTTGGATCTGATGGCAACATTTTTGGATCGCGCCCGCGAGGTTTTTCTAGTTGCATGCGGAACATCTTATCATGCTTGTTTAGCCGCATCTTACATGTTTTCCAAACTTGCTTTTTTGGCTACATACCCGGTCATAGCATCAGAATTCATAGAGCAACATGGAAAATCTGTTAATATTGACAGCACAATTTTGGCGGTGAGTCAGTCCGGGGAAACCGCGGACACGATCGCAGCGGTAAACGCCGCGCGACAAAGAGCGGCCACTATATTAGGGCTAACAAATGTTATCGGTTCAACATTGACCAGAATTTCGAGAGTTTACATATGCCAACAATCAGGCCCTGAAATAGGCGTAGCTGCAACTAAGACTTTCACATCTCAGCTTTCAGTTCTAGCTCAACTTGCCCTTAGATTAGCAAAGAAAAGGGGTAAGATCTCCCAAGATGAAATGGACTTTATAGAGGCTAAGTTGAAAAAGTTGCCGGACATCGTTGAAACTGTGATTAGAACACAGGAGGAAAAAGTTAGGCAACTCGCCCAAAAATACAGAGACGCTAAAGTTTTCATGTTTTTGGGGCGGGGAATAAGCACGGCAACAGCCTATGAAGGCAGACTAAAACTTATGGAAATCGCTTATGTTCCAGCCATGGCTTTTCCTGCAGGTGAAAGCAAACATGGACCCATAAGTCTCATTGAAGAGGGTGTACCAGTAATTTTCATTTGTCCAAGAGATGAAACGCATAAAACAATTATTGGGAACATTATGGAAATGAAAGCAAGAGGGGCTTCCATAATAGCCCTTATAGAAGAGGGAGACGAGGAAATAAAAAAACTGGTTGATGACTACATAGAGTTGCCTAAAGGAATACCGGATGTATTGTCGCCAATACCTTTCATCGTCCCATTGCAGCTTTTTGCATACTACATGGCGGTTGAAAAAGGATATGACCCGGATAAGCCAAGAAATCTCGCAAAATCGGTGACTGTGAAGTAAGCATTAACAAGCACTTCTCCCTAAAATTAGACATATGTTAAAATGTACGCATGAAACCTGATTGGGCGGTGAAAAATCTTGGAAGAAGAATGGAATAGACTTATTGACAATTTAATAAAAGAAGGCATATTAAGATCCAAGAGAGTAATCAGAGCCATGCGCCTTGTACCTCGATCAAAATTTCTACCGGAAAACATGAAAGCATACAGTGCAGCGGACACGCCTCTTCCAATTGGATATGGGCAGACGGTTTCTGCGCCACATGGCCAAGCTGAAAGCTGGCCAGGCGAGACATGGTCGCAATAATGAATGAAGCCCTCCAGTTGGAAGTAGGCCAAAAAGTGTTGGAGGTAGGTGCAGGGTCAGGATGGCATGCCGCGACAGTAGCGGAGATTGTAGCCCCAAGCGATGCGCCTAGAAGTGAATGGGGCCACGTATATACGGTTGAGATAATAGGCGCGTTAGTTGAAATGGCGAGACAAAACATCATGAAAGCAGGATACAGCGACCGCATCACGATTATATCGGCAAATGGTTCCATGGGCTACCCGGAAAAAGCGCCATATGATCGTATTTTAGTTACTGCAGCGGCGCCTGAAATCCCGAGGCCTCTATTAGAGCAGTTAAAGCCTGGAGGAATAATGGTTATCCCCGTGGGAAGCATGCACTTTTTTCAAAACTTAATGAGGATCACAAAAAGAAGCGACGGCAGAATTATAGAAGAAAACCTTGGAGGAGTGGCTTTTGTTCCATTAACCGGACGCTATGGCCACAAAATTTAGTTATGTTAATTAGTGGATTGCTATCCAAACCATTTTTCAAGCGTTGTTTTCCCCTTAATTTTAGCCAGTCCTTTCTGCATTTTTTCAAGAGCTTTTCTTACACGATCTTCTGAAAAATCCCTCTCACCACAGATAAAGTCAACCACACCTTCGATATCCGGCTCCCGCCACTCTATCTTGTAATTAGTAGTAACGTTAGGTTTTAGGAAAAGCTCTCTAATCTTCAATGGATCCACTGGAAACTCTGCATTCTTCAATTGAGGAAGAACATTTTCAAGACACTTATATTCTTTTATCAGCTTCAAAGCAGTCTTAGGACCTAATCCCTTAACACCATCAGGATTATAATCCGTCCCTATGAGTATGCCTATATCAATTAGTTGCTGATGGGTTATCTCCCACTCCTTTAGCACGCGGTCAAGTTCAACTATTTCAGGTACAACTTCAACGTACACGTTTTTTCCAGGAAGTTTTCTCTTGCCAGAAATTGTAACATTTCTTACAAGACGGGGTGCACCGAAAAGCAGGCTGTCATAATCCTGGCTTGCACAGTAATCAGCATCCCCATTTTTAACAATGTAGGCAGCTTGGGCCTCACCCTCGCTTGGAGCCTGAACCCATGGAATTCCCATTAAATTTAGAAGGCGTTTGCTATCTTCAGCCATGTAATCTTTAAGCGTCGCCGTAGCTTGCGCATACATGCGTGCTTCTTCGATTCTGCCCTCCCTTAGGGCTTGTTCATACTTTATTAGGGCCTCCTCCTTTACTTTCATTCGCCTTTTAATTTCAGCCTCTTTTAAAGCTGGAGGAACCCCGTCAAAGACGTATATTGGCTTAATTCCAAGCTCAACAAGGTTGCATGTCCTGTAAAGAAGGCCGCTTAAATGGCTTGTGATTCGCCCGCTGCTATCTTTAAGTGGGGTACCATCTGGCTGACGGATTATTGCCAAAAACTGGTAAAGTGCATTATAGGCATCTATTGCCATGGATTTTCCGCTTAAATCTTCAAGCCTTACAACGGTTTTAGGTACGATGTCTCGAAGGTTTACTCCCAAACAGACCCACTTGAGCATATAAACAACAAGAACAATAATAATTTTGCGAATAAGTTATGAGGCGGAATGTAAAAATAAAACGTATAAAATATAAGGAACCTCGACAATTACAGCAGTATATCTTTGGGAAACAAGATGTCCGAGAAAGCATTAACTATAACCTTAGCAACATGCACAAGCTGCGGTAAGCCAATTCCGCCGAGAGCAGAGGCTACGAAGTTTCCATGCCCGGATTGCGGAGAGATCATAATAAGAAGATGTGTTAAATGTAGAAAATTTGGAAGACCCTATAAGTGTCCTAAATGCGGATTTATGGGTCCATAAAATTTAGGGGAAATGAAACATGGGAAGCGTTGTAGTGACATATAAAATATTCCCCGTCGATATTACGGTCAATTTCGATGATTTAAAAAGGAAAATAGAAAGCATGCTCCCAGAACATGCAATGGTTTATGGATATGGAGAAGAACCAATAGCCTTTGGATTAAAAGCGTTAATATGCGCCATAAAAATTCCAGAGGATAAAACGGGCATGCTTGAGGAATTGGAGAGTAAATTAAGCGAAATAAGCGAAATAAGTCAAATTCAGCCAGTAATGGTTAGGAGAACAAGTACATAGGAAGGCAAAGCACACAAGGTTAAAAGGCATAAACCTTTATATTAATCCCAAGAACTGCTTCACACGACGATTGTAATTAAGTTTAAAGAGGGTTCTGAATGACGGAAGTTCAGCTTCGAGTAGGAGATGCCAAACAGAGGGATGTAGGTAGAGGCATAGCACGCATCGATCAAAAGACCATGCAGAAGCTGGGCATAAGCGCTGGTGATGTAATAGAAATAGTTGGAAAGCGCACCACTGCCGCTATTGCCTGGCCAGCCTATAGTGAAGACCAAAACCGCGACATCATAAGAATAGATGGTTTTACGCGTAAAAATGCTGGTGTGGCGATAAATGAGTATGTCATTGTAAGATCTACGAAGGTGAAAGAGGCCCTTAATGTTACTTTGGCTCCGGTGGATATGAGACTCAACGTTGACGAGGACTTTACTAATTTTGTTAAGAACCGCCTCATGGAAAGACCCCTTGTTGAAGGGGATACAACCCTTGTTATGATGCTTGGGCATGCAATACCCTTTATAGTGACAAAAACACGCCCCCATGGTATTGTAAAGGTCACGGCTGAAACAAGGCTAACTATACTGTCAGAGCCGGCGCCTGAAGGCAAGGGTGTGCCCAGAACCACATATGAGGACATAGGAGGGCTTCATGAGGAAATACAAAGGGTTAGAGAAATGGTGGAGCTACCACTCAGACATCCAGAACTTTTCCAAAGATTAGGCATCGAACCTCCTAAAGGAGTATTGCTTTATGGTCCTCCTGGATGTGGAAAAACGCTGCTAGCGAGAGCAGTAGCCAACGAGGCAGAAGCCAACTTCTTCAGCATAAATGGTCCTGAAATTATGAGCAAGTTCTACGGGGAATCTGAAGCGAGGCTGAGAGAAATTTTCCAACAGGCCCAGCAGAATGCACCAAGCATAATATTCATTGACGAATTAGATGCGATAGCGCCGAAACGTGAGGAGGTTACAGGAGAAGTTGAAAGGAGGGTTGTTGCCCAACTTCTAGCCTTAATGGACGGACTATCCGGAAGGGGAAATGTCATCGTTATAGGTGCCACTAACAGACCTGGAGCCTTAGACCCAGCACTTCGCAGACCTGGAAGATTTGACAGGGAAATCGAGATAGGCGTTCCTGACAAGCAGGGGAGATATGAAATCCTTCAAATACACACACGAGGTATGCCATTAGCAGAAGATGTTGATCTCAAAAAGCTTGCCGAGATGACTCATGGCTATACCGGAGCCGACTTGGCAGCCCTTTGCAGGGAAACCGCCATGAAAGCTTTGAGACGCTATCTCCCGCAGATAAACCTTGAAGAGGAAAGAATTCCTCCAGAGGTTCTTGAAAAAATGGAAGTCAAAATGGAGGATTTCCTGAATGCCTACAAGGAGATCACACCAACTGCCATGCGTGAAGTTTACGTTGAGGTCCCAACTGTCCACTGGGATGAAATAGGTGGCCTTGAAGAGGTTAAACAGGAACTTAGAGAGGCCGTTGAATGGCCTCTAAAGCATCCTGAAATCTTCAAAAGGCTTGGAATAAGACCACCCAAAGGAATTCTGCTTTATGGTCCTCCTGGATGTGGAAAAACGCTGCTAGCGAGAGCAGTAGCTACAGAAAGCGAAGCTAACTTCATAACAATTAAGGGTCCGGAAGTGTTTTCAAAATGGGTCGGCGAATCCGAGAAGGCTATAAGGGAGGTTTTTAGGAAGGCAAGAATGGCTGCTCCTGCAATAATATTCCTTGATGAAATAGACTCTCTGGCACCCCGCAGAGGTTTAGGCTATGCTGATAGCGGCGTAACTGAGCGGGTGATAAGCCAGCTGTTGACCGAAATGGATGGAATAACAGCATTAGAGGATGTTATAGTCATTGCTGCAACCAATAGGCCTGATATGGTTGATCAGGCAGTGCTCCGTCCAGGAAGATTTGATAGGCTCATATACGTGCCAGAACCCGACGAAAAGGCGAGACTTCAAATATTCAAAATTTATACCAAAAACATGCCACTGGCAAAGGACGTAAACTTAGAGCAACTTGCTTCCATGACTAAATACTACTCCGGAGCGGATATAGAGGCTGTCTGTAGAGAAGCCGCGATGCATGCATTAAGGAGGAATATAAATGCAACAGAGGTTAATATGCAGGACTTCGAAGAGGCGCTAAAAAGAATAGGACCATCCATAACGCCTGACATGGAGAAATGGTATAGGAGCTTTATGCAGCAGTTGAGACAGGTGCAGAAGCCAGCCACGCCAGTCACGTAGAGGGGGGAAGCGGTTATGCCCATGAAAATATGGAAAACTTATCCAGCCTACTACACGCTGCTTGAGATTCTTAAAAAGAAAGGCGCCGCAACAGACACGGAGCTATTTGAGCATATAAGCGAGAAATTCAGCGACTTGGGCTTCAAGGATTTTAATGAGATGCTTATGCGACTGGAGATTGCGGGGAAGATACGAACAACCTCGCTGACAAGAGGCAAAAAGAGGGTGGAACTTATAGCTTAAAATTTAGAGCAATCATATTAGCGGTGGTCATGGAAGAATTTTCCGAGGTAGTAGTTATTGGAGGGGGGCCCTCCGGCTCCTTCACCGCCCTAAACCTCGCAAAAAGGGGCATCAAAGTAACAGTTTTCGAGGAACACCAAGAAATAGGAGTTCCACTCCATTGCGCTGGGCATATCAGTATTGGAAACCTGACACGGCTGGGACTTTATCCACTGCCAAAAAATATTGTGGAAAACATATTTTTAGGCGCAAAAATTTACTTCCCAAATGGTGCGGAATTAACTTTAAAGTTCAATGAGCCAATAACATGCACCGTCAACCGTGAACTGTTTGACAAGCATATTGCACAACTAGCCCAAAAACACGGAGCCATATATCATCTAAGGACCCGCGTTAAATCTTTGATCAGAGAAAATGGTTTTGTGAGCGGGGTTCAAGCCCAACAAGAAAATAAAACATTCACGGTTTCGTCTAAAATTGTTGTGGATGCTGAAGGTTTTCCGCCAAGAATGCTGACCGAAGCTGGAATAAAAAATCTTGGAAAACGCATTTTTGTAAATGGAATTCATGCCGAAGTCGAAAACATCGATGCCGAACTTGACTTTGTCGAAGTCTTCCTTGGAAAAGCGTATGCGCCAGGTTTTTACGCTTGGCTTATCCCGAAACGTGACGAAAAAGCCAAAATCGGACTAGCTGTAAAGAGGGGAAACCCGGAAGAGTTTCTTAAGAAACTCATGTATAGGCATCCAGTGGCATCCAAAAAGTTGCAAAAGGCTAGAATCCTCAAAAAATCCTTTCACCCTATAACGCTCGGAGGAATCATACAAAAAGCATACTCTAATGGATTTTTAGCTGTAGGTGACGCGGCCTCCCAGGTTAAACCAACAACTGGAGGTGGAATAATCCTTGGACTTAGCTGCGCAAAGATAGCGGCAGATGTTATTCAAAAAGCATTAGATAATGACAATTTCTCCGCAAAGATGCTTATGGACTATCAAAAGAGGATTGAAAAACTGTTTAAATTTGACATGCAAGTAATGCTAATGATTAGAAAGATGCTTGACAAAATATCTGATGAAAAATTAGATGAATTTGCAAAGTTTTGCGCAAAATTTCATCTGGAAAATAGCATAAAAGAAATCGAAGAAATAGATTTTCAAGGGCGGGCTATTCTCAAGGCCATTAAAAATCCAAGGATTTTTCTCGCCGTAGCACATTTCATTGCAGCAGCCTGTTTGCCAAGCAAAAATTAAAGTTTTACAATAGTCATTTTCAAACAGTTTGGCGGTTGGCACATGGCTGAATTTCGCTTTAAACAGGTTATTGTCTTCCGTTCAGATTTAAAGTTAAGTAAAGGCAAAATTGCTGCCCAGGCAGGTCACGCCGCCGTCTCTGCAGCAGAGGAAGCGAGGAAAAAGAACAAAGAGTGGTGGGAAGGATGGATGAATGAAGGACAGTGCAAAATAGTGGTTAAAGTAAAGAGCGAAAAAGAACTTTTAGAGCTTGAAGAAAGAGCAAAAGAGTTGTCCCTACCATGCGCACTTATCGTCGACAGGGGTTTGACAGAAATTCCGCCTGGCACAATAACATGTCTGGGAATAGGCCCTGCACCCGCAGAGAAAATAGATAGACTGACAGGCACACTTCCACTCTTATAAAAGAGGGTGAGATTTGCAAGTTCCCAAAATTGAAAAAATGATGGGCATGGAAGTCTATGCAACAAAATCCCAAGGAATTGGAGGAACAATAAAACATTATTTTGAAGATTTTATCGTCGAGGAAATCCTTGTTAATGGCCTAAAGGCAGAATTCAGAAAGAAAGAACCCTTGAATTTAAGCGGTTTTTCCCAAATTCCGGGTCGAAAATATTTGCTTTGCGTTCTCGTAAAACGGAATCGAGATACTCTTTTGACGCTTGAAGCTATAGCCAGACAATTGGGGATACATCCCGGCGATGTGCACATTGCAGGAATTAAGGACAAAAAAGCTGTCACAGCACAACACGTAACCTTTAAGGGCGTTTCAATAGAGGACCTTCAAAAAATCCATATTAAAGATGTTGAAGTTTACCCGGTCGCATATTTCCGTAGCAAACTCTCACAATATTACCTCTTAGGGAATCACTTTGAGGTGACTGTTAGAGGAATAAGCCATTCTAAAACAACGATAGAAGAACGTTTAAGAAGAATTATAGAGGAAATAACATTAATTGGCGGCATTCCAAATTTTTTCGGCCACCAGAGATTTGGCACAATCAGACCGATAACGCATCTGGTGGGGAAAGCTATAATCCAAAGAAACTTCAGAAAGGCTGTTATGATCTTTCTAGCCAAACCAAGTCCTTATGAAAATCCAGCTTTAAAGGAGACACGTAAACGACTTTGGAAAAACCAAAATTTCCAAGAAGCACTAGACAATTTCCCTAAAAGGCTTCATTACGAACGAGTTATGCTAAAACATTTAACTAAGAGACAAGATGATTTTATAGGGGCGCTTAGAAGGCTGCCCAAGAGACTTCTTAGACTTTTCGTCCAAGCTTATCAAGCTTACCTTTTTAACAGATTTTTAAGCAGAAGAATCTCTATGGGACTCGCCCTAAATAGGGCGGAAGTTGGCGATTACGTTGTCAGTATCGAAACCTCGGGTCTACCAGTCCCTAAGATTTACACCATTGCGAGTCAGAGCACAATATCCGATCTGAATGCCATGATAGCATCTGGAAGGAAGAGTGTAGCTTTGCCACTCATAGGTTTTAGGCAGAAATTTTCCCAGGGCCCTCAGGAGGAAATTAAAAGACAAATACTTGAAGAAGAGGGAGTATCGCATAAAAATTTTAAAATTAAGGAAATGCCTGAAATAAGCTTGAAAGGGGGCATTAGATCAATCATAACTCCATTGAACAATTTTTCACTTGACGAAATATCTAGGGATGAAGCTAACATGACAAAGTGGAAGGTAAAAACAAGCTTCATGCTGCACAGAGGGTCTTATGCAACGGTTCTGCTAAGGGAGATAATGAAAACGCGTAACCCTGTTAAGTCCGGGTTTTAGTATAGCTCTTGGCAACATTCTCAGCATTATTTATGAGAGTCACCTTCTTATCGGCTGGCACTATAACGCTTGCAGCATATTGATGGCCGTCAGCCACTCCGAAACCCTCGGAAGCCCTATCTAGAAGGTTTACAGCCCCCAGCATATTTCCATCATCAATGAAACGTTGCATCTGCTTCGGAACCCTTAAGGAAGCCTTCACGAATGATTCGCTTAACTTACCCCACTTCGGAATATCCTTCGGTACACTGACAAGTCCAAGGATGTACTTGTAAGGTTTTATAAGACGCGTTTGATATGAAAGAAATGAGCAGAACTGGCCAATCACTTTTGTGCCCATGCCAGCATAGATGTTTCCAGCATCAAACCATTGAATGTACTCTGTCTCCTGAAGCCTTTCTCTATAAAGTCTCCCCAAAAGCTTTCGATTAGCCTCTTTTCGCCTGTTTTCAAGCTCCGAAATTTTCTCATCTGCTTCGGGACTTATCCCTTTTAAGCATACTTCGATGCCAAGATCAGGACCACCTATGTAATAACCGACTGCGCCCAGAATTTGAAGCTTAGAGAACAGAGCGTCCACGCTTATGCCTAATTTTGCAATTTCGAAACTTTTCCCTTTTCTAAATATTCTATTACTCTTCATTGCTTCCTCCAAAATCGCATTGTTTATTGATTTATACCCCTCAGGAATTTCAAAGCTTCCAACCAATGCCAAATAGTCTAGATCCGAATTTTTTTCGTTTAATGCTCTTGCAAAAAGATAGCAGCACGTAGCCCCAGAAAAATCTGTTTCGCCCTTGAAGCCAAAATTCTCTAGGTTCAGATCTAAAACCCTTGGATCCCTCACAACTTTTGGATCATGGTGATCAAGGATTATTGTCAAAGTGCGCCCTTGGTTGAAGTCTGATATCATGTCAGCGTGAGAAGACCCTATATCGGCATATAATATTACAAAGTTCCCCTTGGAATGTAAATCGGCTATAACCTCAGGGTATACCTTTTCAAGACACAGCGTTGCAACCTTAAAGCCTTCAATCTCCAACGCCTCTTTCAATATTGCAGCTGAGCATAGGCCATCAGCATCATCGTGGTGAACAACCAGAACCTTTCTGGGCTTTTCCTGCCTTAAAAGGCTAACAGCTTTTTCCGTAAGTTTGTTAAAATCATTAAGAGATATCTAAAGCACCTCCATTACTTTATTAAAATGATCAAATAGAAAGGCATTACCCTTACATAAGGACGGCAAAACATATATCTGCTTTTGCAATACGTTGAAATCTTTGTAGGAGGCTTAACTTGCGAAACATAATTGTTGAAAGTTTAAGGCAGACGCCTATCGAAAAACAGAAGCTTGAAATTGTTGAAAGAAAGGGTCTTGGACACCCAGATTATATCTGCGACGCAATTATGGAAAAAATTTCTCAACGTTTAAGCAAAGAATACATGGAAAAGGCAGGGACGATATTACATCATAACGTGGATAAATCGCTGCTGGTTGCGGGGCAATCCGAAAATAGATTTGGCGGGGGGTCCATAATTCAGCCTATGCTCTTCATATTCGGCGACAGGGCTACTACGGAGTTTGATGGAATAAAAATAGATGTTAAGGAAATAGCCATAAACGTTGCAAAGGAGTGGTTCAAAAAGAATATGAGATTCGTGGATCCCGAAAAACATGTTAGGTATCAAGTGGAACTGAAACCAGGATCAATGGGTCTTGTTGATATCTTCAAAAGAAAAGGAAAAATTTTAGGGGCTAACGACACCTCAGCGGCGGTGGGGTATGCACCCATGACCAAAACGGAAAAGATAGTTCTAGAAACCGAAAGATTTCTGAATTCTAAGGAATTCAAGCAAAGATTCCCGGAGTCCGGTGAGGACATAAAGGTTATGGGTTATAGGAACAATAACAATTTGAACCTTACAATTTCCATGGCCTTCGTAGACCGATTTATATACAGCGAAGAGGATTACTTCGAGAAAAAAGCGAAAATTCTTGAGGAAATCAACAAGTTCGTGCAGAAAAATGCAGACTTTGACAATATAAACGTACAGCTAAACACATTGGATGCTAGAGGCAGGGGTTTAGGCGGCCTGTACCTAACAGTTCTAGGCACAAGTGCAGACAGTGGAGATTCTGGTCAGGTCGGCAGGGGAAATCGCGTTAATGGATTGATTTCTTTAAACAGACCCTTTAGCTCAGAGGCGGCTGCGGGCAAAAATCCGGTAAGTCATGTTGGAAAGATATATAATATTCTAACCTTCAAAATTGCCCAACATGTCTATAAAGAAGTCCCTGGACTCAAGGAAGTTTACATATGGCTCCTCAGCAGGATAGGCCAGCCTATAGATCAGCCAACAGTTGCAGCCGCTCAGGTTGTTGCAGAAGATTCTTGTGCAATTGAGACGGTTAAGAGCAAAATAGCTGCGGTAATAGAATACGAACTCGAAAATATAGATAAATTCTGCATGGAATTAGTGGAAGGAAAAATATCGGTTTGCTGACGTTGAAAACGGTGTGAAAACAATCTCCTCAGATAATTTTAATAACCAAATAATTGGATAAATGGTTACGTGAAGTTCATGCCTGTTAAAGTAAAAGATTTTTTGGAGAAACTTGCTAGCGAGAGAGCTCCAGGTCCGACCCCCACATTTTCTGCGCTGCATTTGTTGTATTCCTTAAAGCTTATAGCCGAAGGCCCGATAGGACGTGGAAAACTTGCCGCAGAATTAAAAGTTGGCCCGGGCGCGATTCGCACAATAATTAAAAGATTAAAGGATGAAAACTTAATTATAACCTCGAAGGCTGGTTGCAAACTCACAAGTAAAGGCGAAAAAATTTGGGAGGAATCCAAAGAGATTTTTGGTGGAGAAGGGGAAATTGAAGAAGACAAACTGATAAACACAAATCGCAATTTTGCAATACTGGTTAGAAAACGGGGCGACAAAGTCAAATCAGGAATAGAACAGCGTGATGCCGCAATAAAAGTTGGAGCGAAAGGTGCGGCTGTAATAGTATTTAAAGGCGGACGCTTGATTATTCCATCCGTAAGCGATGACGTTTCGAGGGATTTTCCGAAACTTGCAGAACAAATTGTTAAGCTATTCAAGCCAGATGAAAACGATGTCATAATCGTCGCAGGCGCCGACGACTTACACACAGCTAGGTATGGCGCAATGGCAGCTGTTTGGACCCTTCTAGAAGATTAATGACATGAAAACCATCACTAGCAGGTATATCTATCCCCTCCCGCTAGGATACGTTCTAACGCCATATTGAAGTTTATCATCCCTTCATTGGTTTTTGATGATATTGGGATCAATGGAAATTTTAGGCCAAGCTGGATTATAGCTCTCATCATATTTCGGCTAAGAAGCCTCTTTGTTCCCTCAAGTTTTTCCTCGATGGCTCTTTCCATGGACTTTGGGCTTGCAGACCAATCAACAATCCTATTTACATCCTCTTCTGAGAGCATATCACATTTCGAAAGGATATGAAGCTGAGGAACAAAAAAGCGGGTATAAACAGCAGATGCTAAGAAAAGATTTGAAACGTAATTTAATGGATTTAAGGAAAAAACAGCGTCAAAAAGGTACACTATTGCTTTTGGGCCCTTTGTGAGTTCGCTTACTATGAATGGGCCGCTCGCCCTAAAAGCAAACAATTCCATTTGACCAGGAGTGTCAACTAAAACTATGTCTGACTTTAAGTCCTCTATCTCCCTTGAAATTGCATCAATTTCCTCCGCCAATAAATCGGCCGCCATAATTAGTGCGCCGTTGGGTCCAAGGTTATATTCCTCCATAATTCTTTCTATGCTTATGTAATCACGAGCATCCACATCAGGCGAGTATGGGAGAGTTAGGGCTCCTGGATCCAAATTCACAAGCGCAACATCTTGCTTCGACAGCCGCAACCATTCTCCGAAGGCTGCAGTAAGGGATGATTTTCCGGAGCCTGCCATTCCGATGAAGAACACTGTGAACATTTATGTTCACCAAGATTTAAGTAAGAGTAAAATTCAAACTTAAGAGTAAAAGCTTTCCCAAAATTGTTGAGGGTTGCTCAAGTCACCCGGATTTTCCATCATCACGTCAGCGTCTAGCCTGCCCCTCATCGCAACCAATGGTTTTAACTTAAGGTGAGGAATAAGTTTTACTTGAACCCGAAGCTCTAGCCCTCCCACCTTTCTCCTTAACAAGTTCTGAAAGCTGAATTGCAGCCCTTCCTAGACGCGACTTTGCGATTTCAGAGTTCTCGGCTATCGTTGATAAGTAAACCTCAATATGGGGTTCCCCCTTTTCGCTTCTCGGATAGGACTTTATATAGACATGTGGATTATCGCGCATAGTAATCTCTAGTAGAGGAGCCAAAGTTGACTCCATAATACCATTAACATTCAGGCTTGCCCCGTAGAATGTTAGCCCTTTAGACTCTTTCTTAAGTAAAGGAACAATGGAACTCTCAAAAATAGCCTCCATTTCATGGGGGAACCCGGGAAGAGCTATCAGAATTGAACTCATCGTATTGATAAGAACTCCCGGCGCTGTCCCAACAGGATTTGGCAAGGGCTCAGCTCCTTCGGGAAGCATAGCCATCTTGGCCCTATAAGAAGCCATTTCAGCCTCTTCGATCTTTCCAGCTTTAAAATAGGATTCATATTTTTCTTTAATCATTTTTAAGGCCTTTTCATTCAGTTTTAACTCTCTATTTAGGGCTTTTGCTATGCCCTCCAAGGTCTTGTCATCAAAAGTTGGACCTAACCCTCCAGTTGTTATTATAAAGCGTGACCCCCGCTGCACGGCCTCTTTTACTGCTGACGCTATCTCATCAACGTCGTCGCTAACAACGGTTATCCTTTTAACAATTACACCCAGCGAGGTTGCGCGTCTGGCTATCCACTGAGCATTAGTGTTTAAAATTTTACCTATCAAGAGCTCATTGCCTATACATATTATTTCCATGTTCACACTCATTCGTATAACCTTCTACAAGGAAGACTTAAAAAGCACGCACCGGCCAGCCATCCATAAAAATTATTTTTTCTTGCTAAGCCACCATTTCAAGTATTCCTTTCTTCGCTTTTCCTTTTCCTCCTCGTTGTCAATGGAAGGGGATTTCAATTTCTCTCTTAACTCCATAAGTTCTTGTTGTGTTACGGATAAACCGCAGCTTTGGCAAACATACTGTTTTATGGCTGACATATAACGCATTTTTCCGCCGCACTCTGGACAATAGGGCATTTTAAACCACTTTACGAGATAAGGTTGGGCGGCCTTTAAGAAATATCTTTCGTTGAAGATTAAGTTATGAAGTTTCTTAGCCCAAACTCTTTTGCCATTATAATGGCAGCATCCATCTCATTTCTTGTTAACCTTCGCCTTAACTCGGGAAGCTCATAAGCCTGCCATTCCGGTCTATACTGGAACATGATGTTTACCCTTGTTTCTTTATCTAGATTTTCAGCTATCCAACTCAATATGGGACGCGTGCAACATTCAAGGTGACCCGGCAGCACAAGTACACGAATTATAAGTTCGCCGTACTTTTTCGCCATTAAATGATTATACGTGCAGATATTCCAGTAATTTGGAGCCTCTGAAATTCTTTCCGCACATTCTCCGGGTCCATACTTAAAGTCCAAAAGATAAACATCCACGAAGCCTGCTAGAAGCTGAGCGGTTTCAGGACTGTAATAGGTGTTGGAATTCCAAACTACTGGAATGTTGACGTTCACGTGCTTGAAGGTCTCTAACCATTGCTCCAGCCATGGTGTAGGCTCGCCTCCGACAAGGTTTGCGTTTCTGCAACCGCTCTTACGCAGGCATTCCACTTCTTTCGCCAACCTCTCAGGTGTGAAAACCTCGCCCTTCTCCATCCACTGAGATATTGTCCAGTTTTGACAATGCTTACAGCGGATAGTACAGCCCATGGTAAAAATCGTTCCGGAGGGAACTAATTCAGGCTCTTCACCCACATGCTCAAAAATGCTTGAAACCTCAATTTTTGTTCCGCATCTACAAAAACCTAGCTGACCTTTAAGCCTATTTACACCGCATCTTCGAACACAGAAATGACACTTTTCAAGAATTCGCCGCGAAATTTCAATTTTCAGGTCTAAGTAGGATCTTTCAGCGAAAGATACTGATGGCAGTTTCCCCTGCGTATCGAGCTCCTTCTCAAAGCTATAGAAGGTTCTCGTAAGTTCATCATGTTTTTTCCAAAGCTCCTCTAAAGGTAAGTTTTCATCAAAATCGGCTGGAAGCATCTTTGCCAAAATGAACCTTGCCAGTTTTTCATTCTGCATCACAGCAAAATACCTGGCTAAACTTTTCTTCGCCAACTCATCATTTAACACCGCAACGGCATCCGGGCGGAACACCTTCCACATAATCATCAACCATAAAAATTTAACCTTCAAAATAGGGCATAGGGGTAGGAAAATCCGCCTGCGTGTAGTTTACCCTTTATTGGAATCTCCCTATCGCAAACGGGGCATCGCATGTCACCTTTTAGGTTCCACCTCGTAATTTCAAAGCCGTAACGCTTGATTAAAAGTTCGTTACAGCTTGGACAGTATGTATTCTCAGCTGGATGACCTGGAACATTCCCAATGTAAACATAATTTAGGCCAACACTTTTTACAACTGCGTAGGCCCTTTCTAATGTTTGGATAGATGTGGATGAAATTGTTGTCAATTTATAGTCTGGATGAAAGCGTAATAGATGGAAGGGCGTATCCTCGCCTAAATTATCCTTTACCCATACTGCAAGTTTCTTAATATGCTCGATAGAATCGCCTTCTTTTGGCACAACAAGATTTGTTATCTCTATGTGAACATTATTCCGCTTCAATTCCTTTAGGGCTTCGAAAATTGGTTCAACCGAAGGCACCGACGAAAATTTTTTGTAAAATTCTGGGTCTCCTCCGCCCTTAAAGTCCACAGTAGCAGCGTCCAAGTAGGGTGCAATGATCTTAATGGCCTCCGGGGTCATGTACCCGTTTGTTACGAACGTGTTGAAGAGTCCAACTTGACGCGCAAGCCGAGCCGTTTCGTAGGCATATTCAAAGAATATTGTGGGTTCTGTATACGTGTAACTTATCCCCTGGCAGCCATTATCCCCCGCAGCCTTGATAACCTCCTCCGGTGGGAAATCCCTACCATTAATTTCCTTTTTCTGACTTATCATCCAATTGTCACAGAATTGGCAGCGAAAATTGCATCCGACAGTTGCAATAGATAATACTGAAGATGCAGGATTGAAATGATAAAGGGGTTTCTTTTCTATGGGGTCAACGCATGCGGAAATAGCTTTTCCGTATACAAGAGTGAAGAGGGAGCCATTTTCATTTTTCCTAACCAAACAGAATCCGGTGTCCCCATCATTTATTAAACATCTTCTCCCACAAAGGTGGCATCTCACTTTTTTATCCTGCAATTTTTCGTAAAGCATTGCTTCACGCAAGTTTATTCACCAAGAAAGGCCATCTAAAAACAACTATAAGTGCTTTTATCTTTCTCATCGACGCCACAAAATTGCATGAAGGCTTGATAGTGCTAGAAAGACTTGTTAAATCTAATTTTTTACGGTTTTTAATTCGAAGACAAGAGGTGGAGTTATGGTCTTAATGTCCAGCTCTGTACAAAGCAACCCTTCCAGAAAGCCCGTCCAGATTTCAGGCTCATTTATGAAGGGCGCCTTTATTAAGATATATTTGTCCTTAAGATAAAAAGTCCCAAAGCCTTGAACTCTTAACGGTTTTATGCCGGGCTCTTTTCTCTCTCTAATCAGCGTGTGTATAAACTTCCTTTCCTCTTTTCCCAAAATGATTGTTGTTCTTCTGGTTAAACCCCTATCCCTTTCTCGGGTGTTTTTATTTCCCGCGCCCTGGCTTTTCGCATACACGGCTTTATTTTTTAGACATGTCTTAAATGTGTTGCTATTTTGATCGTTAACAGAATCTTTTTAATACCCCTCAATTATTTTTCTAGTGCCGATGAGGAACTCAACAGCTGAGAGAATGATGCTCCCTGGGGTATCTGAGGCAACATTTTAGGAGATGATTTTCCTCTTAGTTAGGAATAATACGATGGATAAGCCCAGCAGGAATAGGATGAAGCCAATAATCATCGAAACACCATAATTTACATTGAGTGCATTAATGAGTATAAGAACTAGGTATGTAGGACCAGCAAACATCAAAAATGCTGCGAGAATTATGAGAAAAACCTTCCAGAAAGCCGAATTTAAATCTGTGATGAGAATATTGTCTTGAGTATTTTTCTTTACGATGACGCCCATGTTTTCACTTCCTAAAGGCTCATCTCTTTAAGATGAAGGTTTCTCCTTATAACCCTTCCTTAACTTCGTTTCCAAGGGCTTTCATGAGAAACTTGAAAACAGAGAAGGCTGCGCCGCGGTCAGGTTGGAGACCTATTGTTGATCCAAGTAAGCATACACCATCTAATCCATGTTCCTTAGCTAAACCTAACATAAGCCCGGTGGCTCCGGCTATCTTACCTTTGCTAAATATTATTGCTCCTTTTTCCATGAACTCAATTGCGAGCCTCCGAGAGGTGGCAGCAACATAAACTTTGGACCCACCATCGGATGTGGGTACGCCGCCTAAAGTTATGATAAAGCTACAACGATTCTTTATTAAAAAGTCTAGTACTTCGCTACATAAGTGATAGTGTGCTAAAACATCTTCAAACGATGGCTGGGTATCTCCAGTCATTATAATAAAATCATTCTTCTCCATTGAAGCAGCATAGAACTCATATTTTGGCAGCCGACAGATTCCATCAGAATTTATGTGGACGAGATCGGGGAAATAGGGCGCATATAACTCAGCAAAAAGTCTAGCTCCGCAGAACCTGATAATGAGATGAGCAGCAATTTTTCCTACATTTCCAACATCCGGAAGGCCTTGGATAAAGATTGGGTCAACGAGCATGGGATTAAAGATTTGACGGGTATAGGGCTTGTCCATCATCGAACCAACCTCGATAGAGAAAATTAACATAATAAACTTTTCTCGGATCCTAAAAAGATTTAAGAAAGTTCCGTTTCAGCATACATATAGCGGGGTGGGGTAGCCAGGATTAACCCGCTGGGCTCATAAGAGCAACATAGCTCTTGGAAACCCAGAGATCGGTCGTTCAAAAAGGGG
Organism: uncultured Candidatus Bathyarchaeia archaeon; assembly: GCA_964654925.1. Taxonomy (GTDB): domain Archaea; phylum Thermoproteota; class Bathyarchaeia; order Bathyarchaeales; family Bathycorpusculaceae; genus DRVV01. The sequence goes on along the minus strand of CAZZKO010000002.1, from coordinate 13,482 downwards.
TTAAGCCCTAACCCCTTGAAAGTCGACCCCCCGCTACTAAAACTATCTTAACCCCCTCCCGCTAACAGAATATTTTTACCTTTATACAGTGTCGCTTAAACGCAGAAAGAAAATATAGCTGAGGGAAGTTGATAGTATTAGGCTTTGCCCTTCTCCTCTTTTCCGTAATATGCAGTCCATTTAAGCTTGCGTGAGTCTCTTTTTAGTTTGAGGGCACTTTTTCTGCATTTGCTGGAGCAGAACCACAATATTGAACCATCATTTTTAACATACATCATTCCAGTGCCTGCTGGAAAATCATTCCCACAAAATGAACATTTTATGAATCTAGGCAAGAAACATCCCCTCCATGAACAACACGCTATCTTGTGATTTTCTTAGCTTCTCTCTCGGTTTCTCTAAGCATTAGAATATCCTGTAAGCGAACTGGACCTTTCACATTACGTGTTATTATGCGTCCCTTATCTCTGCCTTCCAGAATTCGAACACGAACTTGAGTAATCTCTCCAGTAACTCCAGTACGACCAATAATTTGGATGACCTCGGCGGGGGTCAATTCTTCATCAGATTTAGCTTCTCCTTTTTCCTTACTCATCATGCAGCGCCTTTCTTGAGTTGTTCGGTTCTCTTTATTATCTCCTTAACTAAATTTGCAGCTTCACCTTCGTTAATAATGCATGCTGAGGATGCAGACACATCAATTCCAACAGCTTTTCCTATCTTATCTTTGCTTGGGACGTAGACGTAGGGTATTTTCTTTTCCTCGCATAGCAGGGGTAAGTGTGCTACAACTTCTGGTGGGTCAACATCCTCCGCTATAACCACTAGTTTTGCTTGTCCACGCTCAACGGCCTTTGTTGTTTCATTAGCGCCCTTTTTAACTTTACCTGTTTTTGCGGCTATTTGGAGGGCTTCATAGGCCGCATCTACAACCTCTTGCGGAACCTCAAATTTCACGTAGAACGGTTTTGGCATCAGCCTCACCCTTTTAAACGCACATCTTTATCAACAACACCTACTTATGAATGTTTCGACGGAAAATCAAAAGTTGTTCACCACAAAAAATGATGTAGAAAGATTTAAATAAAAATCTTCGTTGATGGTTCATGTCTCCGCGGGGCTATTTAAATTTGATTAGACTAGGTCGAGTGCTTCATGTTAGTGCGAACCGGAACATTATAGTTAAGATTGAAAAAATCCCGAAAATTGGTGATGTTGTCTTCGACGAAAATTTAAAATCTGTTGGGAATGTTTTTGACATTTTCGGCCCCGTATCTGCACCTTATGCCTCGGTTAAACCAAAAGTAAAGTCACCTGAAACTCTAGTTAATAAAGTATTGTATGTTTCTACTGGAAAAAAGGCGGGTAGGATCTAAAATGGATGATGTAGAAGTTGTAGATTCAAGCTCTACAGTGCATGTCAAAGAATCTAAAATACAATTCTGCCCAGAATGTGGCAGTACAAGGCTGATGCGCGATTATGAAAATGCAGAAATAGTTTGCATGAACTGCGGAGTTGTCATAGCCGCAAAGATAGCTGACAGAGGGCCTGAATGGAGAGCATTCGATGACGAACAAAGAGCAAAAAGAACGAGGGTTGGAGCACCGATAACATACACCATTCACGACAAGGGATTGTCGACTATGATTGACTGGCATGATAAGGATATACATGGAAAAGGATTATCTCCAGGACAGAAGGCCCAGATTTATCGTCTAAGAAAGTGGCAGCGTCGCATAAGAGTTTCGGATGCAACGGAGCGGAATCTTGCCTTCGCGCTGTCAGAAATAACAAAAATTGCTGGTAACTTAAACTTGCCCAAGAATATTGTTGAAACTGCATCATTAATTTATAGAAAGGTCGTTAAGGAGCGTTTAATACGCGGAAGATCCATCCAAGGAGTAACGTCTGCGGCGATATACCTAGCCTGCAGACAATGCGAGCTTCCAAGAACTTTGGAGGAGATAGCCCAAGCGTCAGGTGTGAATAAAAAGGAAATTGGCCGCAGCTATCGCTTCTTAATAAAGGAACTTGACTATTTCATTCCACCAATGAAACCAAGCCAATACATAACAAAATTCTCAAACCAGCTAACTTTACAGGGTAAGGTGGAGGAAATAGCCCACAAAATTTTAGCTGCAGCAAAAGATTTGAAACTTACATCCGGCCGAGGGCCGACAGGAATAGCGGCGGCTGCAAGTTACATAGCTTCCGTGCTTACGGGCGAAAAGAAAACGCAGAGAGAGATCGCTGAAATAGCGCAAGTAACCGAGGTGACAATTCGGAACCGTTACAAGGAACTTGTTGAAAAGCTGATGTTTAGCATGACCCTTTGATTTCAATGTGATCCCATCAAATCACAGCTCAAATATAGGGAACGGAAAACGAAGTCCAAGGAGATAACAAATATTAGGAACGTGATAGAGAAAGTTAAAGTCATAAAGGGTGGGCTTATGCAAACCCTACGAGAGTTACGTGAAAGGATAAAAATATTGGAAGCCGAACGCGCTAATTTGCTTCTAGAAATCGAGAAACTAAAAAAGGCGGCATTAGAGAGAATTAACTTGCTGGAAGCAGAAACAAATGCACTACGAGAGGAGCAAAATCTTTCCAAGAGTTTCTGGAGCACGTCAACGAAAAGGCCATCAACCAAGTCGAAAAGCCGGCAGATAAACCTCAAAGTTGACCTGTGGGCTTTTACTTTAAGGCTTTAAATTATGCCCTACAAGTTTACATTTGACCTTTCGAGGATCCCTCGTTTCTTTTTCGCGGAGTTAACTAGAATAGGCTATGAGAAGAGGATGCATAGAAAGGTGGGTGCTGCTCTTCAAGACATTATCAGAAAGTTTAAAATCCAAGAAACAACAGGATTGAATTTATCTGATGCCATTCAGTTATTGGAAGACTTAGTGGATCTGGAAGCAAGAAACCTTTTGGAGAGAGAGAAATTTAAGAGAGCTGGCAGAAGGGCTCTTCTCTTACCGCATTGCGCGAGGAAATATATGGACAACAGATGCAAAGCAAAGTTCGAGCCGAATATTCCATCGTATATTTGCGCCCACTGTTCTGAAGATTGTCTAATTAACAAAGCAGTGTTCTTAGCTGAAGGGGAGGGGTACGATGTATACATTCTTCCTGGAGGTTCGTGTGTACCTAAAATTCTGAAATCCAAGAATTACGAGGGCGTCATCGGAGTTGCCTGTGGCAAAGAGTTAAAATTAGCAGGAAAGGTATTGGAAAGCATGGGGATAGCAGGTCAAGCTGTTCCATTGCTGAAAAATGGCTGTTCAAATACCTTTTTTAATATGCAGACATTGCAGAGGATTTTAAAGAAAAATTAGGGAAATGAATGGGAGGGCTGATTAGAGCGTCATTCTTTCTTCTTTTTAGCTTTTTTCTCGGTTTCTTTTTTCTCAGCCTCTTTCTTTGCTGCCTTCTTACAAGCCAAGCATTTACACCTCAAATACTATATCAAATTTGCATTTATAGTTTATAATTTTTTGCATGCTTAAAAGGGAGGGTTTAGTTAATTATAAACCATGATCAAAGTTGCTAAAAAGGCTATATTGTAATTTTCTACTTTACAATTTCTCTCTTCTTCCATCTAAGGTTCTTACTTCGGCAGTTTCTACATTTAACGGCAGTTCCAGCGTTTCTTGCCCCACACTCGCGGCATATTTTCACGTAAAGTCTCCGCCGTTGGGCTAAGGTCTTTTTGAAGAGGTCTGTTATTGGCAATTTAATCAACCCACATGTTGTAAATCTACCCATGGAGATGTTTTAAATATACTTTATGCTTTTCAGAGCATAATATTTGTTGTACATAAATTTTGCTGTATGATCAAAACCGCAATGTATTTATTTGTGGATAAATGATGTTATGAAGCTACAAGATACAAGGAGAGAGGCGGTGCAAAGTGGCTGAAAGCAACTCAGTGTTGGTCGGGAAAAAGCCAGTAATGAACTATGTGCTGGCTTGCATAACCCTTTTCCACGGCGGAGCAAAAGAAGTGAACATTAAGGCAAGAGGTAAAGCAATAAGCCGCGCAGTGGACGTTGTTGAAGTTGTGAGACGACGATTTCTGCCAGACGTCAAGATCAAGAAAGTAGGAATTGGCACAGAGCAAGTGGCGCCTAAGGTCGAAGGCGGCACGGCTACGAATGTCAGCACAATCGAAATAACACTAGAGCGCTGAATTCAGCGAATCTAAAGGCTAAAAGCTCCGCCGCCCCTCCTTTATTTGTTGGAGGGCGCACTTTTAAGTGAAGACACCGCTATGTAGTTTCTGCTTGAAAAGCGGAATACTCTGCCAAAAATGTTCAAGTAAAGTTAAGTCTGGAGAATTTACTGAGCTTGATCTAAAGGTGGCACGTTTACTTTTATCCCTTGAGGAAACCTATCCATCCATCCAAAATGTATATTTTCATAAGGCAATAGATGCCGGAAAAACATTAGCAATAATTGTTGGCAAGGGAGATTCCCACCGTCTTCTTGGCCATGGGGGCAAAATCATTAAAGCCTTAATGGAAAAGACGGGCAAGAATATACGTGTCTTAGAGCATAACGTTGATGACAGGAAGTTTTTGGAGGACCTATTTGCGCCCCTAAGCATAGTCACTATAAACACTATATGGCTCCCTGACGGTACAACCGAAAACAGGGTTATACTTCGGAAGAAGGGCGGCAAGTTACCCTTTGACATAGAAGCCTTAAAGGAAATAGCGTATAAAGTTCGCAGGATGACACTGCGTGTGGAGTTTGCGGACTAGGATGTGTGGAGTAATGATTCTTGATTCCATTGGTGACTGGCGCAGAACCCATTATTCCGCAGAAGTAAAGCCGGATTTAGATGGCTCTGAAGTAACCCTCTTCGGCTGGATTCAGGAGATTAGGGACCTGGGCGGCATATGCTTTATAATCCTGAAAGATTCAGAAGGGGCCGTTCAGATTACTGTTCCAAGGAACAAGGTTGACCCAAATGTCCTTTCAAAGGTTAACGCCTTGCAGAGAAGATATAGCATCGGCGTCAAGGGAATTGTAAGGAAGACTGAAATGACTCCACGCGGGGTTGAGGTAATACCAAAGGAGATTAAGATTTTTAACACAGCCAACCCGCAGTTGCCCATCGATATTACGGGAAAGGTGCCATCCAGCATTGATGTACGGTTAGATGCTAGGGCTTTAGATCTCTGCAGCGAAGAAAACATTGCAATTTTCAAAATTAGGCACATAGTTTTAGGGGCTGTGAGAAATTTTCTTTCAGAAAGGGGCTTCATAGAAGTTCACACCCCCCGTCTAATCGCTTCGGCGACAGAGGGCGGGGCTGCGCTGTTTTCCGTAGATTACTTTGAAAGAAAAGCCTTTCTTGCCCAAAGCCCCCAGCTGTACAAGGAACAGCTTACAATGAGTTTTGAGAAGGTTTTTGAAATAGGACCCTTTTTTAGGGCTGAAGAATCGCATACTAGGCGTCATTTAAGCGAGTTTGTTTCTATAGACATTGAGCAGGCCTTTGCCACGGCAAAAGATGTCATGGAGCTGCTGGAGCAACTTATTCAGCATATTTGCCGGGTCGTGAGTGAAAAATGCCAAAAGGAACTTGCGGTGCTAAACTATAAAATCCAAGTGCCAAACTTGCCTTTCAAACGTCTAACATACAGCCAAGTTCTTGAGGAACTGGCAAGCGAAGGTGTAAATGTTCCATGGGGGGAGGACATACCAACTCCGGCCTTTAGAACACTAGGGAAAATCCATCCATATTTCTATTTTATAACTGATTGGCCTACAGGTTCTAAACCATTCTATATACAGCCAAAAGAGGATAACCCGCAACTGTGTGAAGGGTTTGATCTCATGTGGCGATGGTTAGAAATTGCTTCCGGCGGTACGAGGATAGCCTCAAAGGAGCTACTGATAAAGCGATTGAAGGAGAATGGCTTAAACCCGGAATCCTTTAAACATCATTTACAGTCCTTTGATTATGGCATGCCGCCTCATGCAGGCTGGGCTGTAGGGCTTGAGAGACTAATGATGATGCTGACTGGCAAGAGGAACATAAGGGAAGTGACATTATACCCAAGGGACAGGTTCAGACTCACGCCTTAAAGGAGATAGTTAGCGCCCGTGAAGGCATTTATTTGAAAATGTCATAAAAGTTGATAAATGACGATATCTTTACGTGTGGGTATGAGAGAAACCTTAAAGATAGCGTGTGGAGTCTTCGGCGCAATAAATTTTGGCGAAGAACCTGTTTTTCCTTACGTATATTGGGGGTTAAGGGCTCAAAATCATAGGGGGCATCAATCTCATGGTTTTCTTACATACAATAACGGGAAATTCTACATTCATAAAGGCTTGGATCTTGTACCTAAGATAAAGTCGAGCGCGATCCATGAATGGTTCAAACGTTTACCAGGCTCCATTGGACTTGGAAATGTTAGATATACAACTTTTGGAAAAACAGATGAGGTGTCCCTTTTAAGGGATACGCAGCCCGTTACCGCCTCAATTAGAGGGGTTAAGCTCGCTATTTCATTTAACGGCAACATAGTCAACGCTGTTCAGCTTAGGGATGAGCTATTTAAGAAGAAGTGGAAAGGATCCTGCTCAAGTTTATGTGACGCGGAGGTTTTGTGCGCAAAAATTTTAACGGGTTTCTTGGGAGGGGAAGATCTTTTTTCCGCTGTTGAAACATGTATGAGGGATGCTGAAGGAGCCTTTTCAGTCGTGGGAATAACAAATGATGGTGAACTCTTCGCTTTCAAAGACCCGCATGGCATAAGGCCTTTATGCGCAGGGCATGATGAAAATGGAAAAGTTTACGCTTTTGCCTCGGAATCCGTTGGTTTAGACATAAACAAATTTTTAAGAGATTTCGAGATTGAGCCGGGCGAGCTTGTAACCGTTTCGAGGGAGGGATTCAAGAGGGAGAAGATTGTTCAAAGCCGGAAGGCTTTTTGCGCATTTGAATTTGCATATTTCGCAAGACCAGATTCTCGTTTTAACGATAAGTACGTTTATGAAATAAGAGAGGAGTTTGGAAGAAACCTTGCAAGGGAAAATCCGGACATAGTTAAAGATGCGGACATTGTTATTTCAATGCCAGAAACTGGTGATGACGCTGCTTTCGGGGTGCATGATGAAACTGGTTTAAGATGGGAGCGGGCTACCAGGAGACACAGATATGTTACGGAAAGGGCGTTTATTCTGCTTGACAAAGATAGACACTCAACCATAGACAAGAAAGTCAATATTTTGCCATCTAAAGTCAAGGGAAAGCGAGTTATAGTGACTGATGACAGCATCGTTAGAGGCGATACCACCAGAATTACAATAGAAAAGTTACGCAGGATGGGAGCTAAAAAGGTTTACATGTTCGTCACATTTCCACGGATAATTGGACCTTGCTTTTATGGAATAGATATGGCGACATACAGCGAGCTTATTGGGGCTAGACATACTCCAGAGGAGATAGCCAAAATAATAGGAGCAGATGCTGTCCGCTACCAGTCCATAGAGGGATATGTGAGGGCAACGGGCTTTAGGGAAGACGAGTTATGTTTGGCATGTATAAACGGAAAATATCCAACACCGATAGCGCAGAAAATTGCTGACGCCATGAAGGAAAGATTTCTAGAAGGACGAAAGGAAGCGGGGCGACCATATGAACTTAAAGATGTTATAGAGGAGGTTATTGGTAAAAGAGATTAGATGCTTAGCAACAATAAATAAACTGTAATTGGCTGGGATTAATTTGGTGGAGAAAATTGGTGTTCTCGTAGTTTCCTACGGCGCTCGCGAAGCTGCGATGATTGACGCTTTCAAAAGAAGCCTAAATTATGATGTGGAAGTATACGTGGTGGATAAGCAGCTGAACCCTTTCAATGTTAATATGGCGGCTGAGCATACGGTGGTCCCCGACCTAAATGTTGAGGATATATGCCGCTTTGCGAAAGCCCGTAAGGACAAAATACATTTTGGCATAGTGGGCCCGGAGAAGCCCATAATCGAGGGGGTGAGGGACCTCGTTGAGGAACAAACAGGCATACCTATAATCTGTCCAACAAGGAAATACGCCATAGAAGCAAGCAAAGTTCAGCAGCGCTTGCTCTTTCAGCGAATAGTGCCCGAAGCCAATCCTAGATTTAAAATATTTAACCCAGAGGACTTCAAAACAGAGGACGAGGCTAGAAGATCTCTGTACAAGTGGCTTGATGAGCTAAATAATCAGGCTGTTGTAAAGCCGGATAAGCCAGCAGCTGGGAAGGGCGTCGGTGTCTGGGGAGACCACTTCACCACTCGGGAACAGCTTTTCATCCACTTTTGGGAGAACCTTAAACACGGTCCAGTTATAGTTGAGGAGAAAATAGAGGGGGAAGAATCAAGTTTTCAGGCTTTCTGTGACGGCAAACACCTAGCACCGCTGCCAGAGACAAGGGATTATAAAAGGGCATTCGACGGGGACAAGGGGCCCAACACGGGTGGTATGGGCTCATATAAAGATGTGGGCGAAATATTGCCCTTTATGAGCAGGGCTGACAGGGAAAGGGAAATCGAAATGGTCAGTAGAATTTTTGAGAGCTTAAAGGCTGAAGACAGTAAGGCCTTAAGGGGGATTCCATTTTATGTGGCGTTCATGCACACTTACAATGGAGCAAAGATTCTTGAGAATAACAGTCGCCCGGGAGATCCGGAGATAATAAACATTCTCCCAATAATGAAAGATGACTTTGTAGATGTATGCTTTAGGATTATTGATGGGAACCTGACAAGGGTAGAGGTAGACAAAAAGGCAACAGTTGTGACGTATAAGGTGCCTCCAAGCTATGGCGGCTATATAGAAACCTTCCCATGGCTTGTTAGGAAGGAGGAAATAGGCAAACCTGTGGACTTGTCAAGGGCTTATGAGCTGGAAAGAAAGTATGATGGAAAAATTCGGATTTATCCCGCTTCAATGGAGCTTAGGGGAAATGAAATTTACGCTCTTAAGTCAAGGGCCGTTGGCGTTGTTGGAATAGGCGATGACATAGAATCGGCTAGGGAAATTTCAATGGAAGGAATAGAGGTCATAAGGGGTGGAGCCCTCTGGTATAGAACAGATATAGCTTCAAAGGAGCACATAGAAAAGAGTGTTAGGCACATGGAGGAGTTAAGGAGACGGCGATGAGGGTTTTTATCTCCGATTGTGAAGGGCCTATTTCAAAGAATGACAACGCCTTTGAGTTGACAGCCCGATGTGTTCCAAGGGGTGATCGCCTTTTCACGGTCATAAGCCGCTATGATGATGTGCTTGCCGATGTTTTAAAGAGGGAAAATTATAAGGCGGGAGATACCTTAAAGCTTATTCTCCCATTCTTGAAGGCATATAGGGTTACGAACGAGACTATGCGGGATTTCTCAGCCAAAAGCTTGATTCTAATACCCCATGTGAAGGAAGCCTTAAGGCATATTCAAGGGGTAGCTCAAGCCTTTATTGTCAGCACGAGTTATGAACATTACATTAGAGCACTTTGCGAAGCAATAAATTTCCCATACTTAAATACGTACTCCACACGGGTTGACTTAGACCGCTATGAATTGGAAGAAAGGGAGGAGGAGAGACTTAAGAAACTTGCCCAAGAGATAGCAGGCATGCCTATAATCGAGATACCGCCCCGAGCAAAGTCGCTTGAGGATTTCCCAGAGGAATATCGCTGGGCTATTAAGCGGCTTGATGATATATTTTGGAAGGAAATTGCAGGTATGAAGATCGGGAAATTGTTGAATGAAGTTAACCCTGTGGGAGGTTATGAAAAAGCAGAGGCTGTGAGGGATGCCGCTAGGAGGGCTAATGTTGATTTGGAGGATGTAATGTATGTCGGAGATAGCATAACGGATGTTGAAGCTTTTAGGCTTGTAAGAAGCCATGGGGGTCTGACGGTTTCATTTAATGGGAATAGATATGCCATAAGAGAGGCGGAAGTCGCTGTTTTATCTGAAAGCAGCCTTGTAACATCTGTGATTACAGAGCTCTTTGCATTTCATGGAAAGGAGGGTACACTGGTGATTCTAGAACGGTGGAGTAGAGAATCCTTGAGGGAAAGTGGTGTAAGCAAAGAATTGCTTGAAAAAGTTTTCAGAATATTTCCTGCAAGGCTGCCTAAGGTCGAGCTGATCACAAGTGAGAACATGGAGACTCTTACATTAGAAAGCGAAGAATTCAGGAAGAAGGTTCGCGGCGAGGTTATTGGAGGTTTGGGATGATGGTTAAGCTGGAACTTATAGAAGACACATATGCCGAGGCTTTTAGGGGGATATTCTGTCGAATAATAGTCACAGCTGATGATGAGGAAACCCTGGCAAGGGCAGCTGAGGATGCTACTGCAACGCCGTCCATAGTTATTGGAAGAATCGAGGGAGGGGTGGAGAAGTGGCTAAGCGAGGCTGAAACGCCAGATGGACGCAAGGGTGCCCTCATTCAGTTTTGGGGCGGCTTAGACCCGAAGAAGCCTTTATCCGAGTCTCTGAGGAGGTTTGAGATTGAGCTTTCATATAGAATTCGACAGGACATTCTGGTTAAGCCATTCACGGCGGTTTTTAATGCCATGCAGCAGTTTGAGGGAAAATTGGACATGATGGAAAGGGTAGGCCACTGTGGCGATGGATACGAGTGGGAGGAGGAGCGCCATGGGCGGAGGGTGATAGTTGTGCCAATAATGGTTCCCGACTTTATAATAGAGCGATATATTGGATATTCAATTGGGGTTATGGGGGCAAACTTCTGGATAATGTGTAGAACTAAGCAGGCGGTGCTGGAAGTGGGTAGAAAGGCTCTTGAAGCCATTCATAATGTTGAGGGAGTAACTACGCCCTTTGATATATGTTCAGCAGGTTCAAAGCCTGAAACACGTTTTCCTTGGATAGGGCCCACAACCAATCATCCATACTGCCCATCTCTAAAGAAGATTTTAGGGGAAGCCTCAAAGGTCCCGAATGGCGTGTCATATATTCCCGAAATAGTGATTAATGGAGTTTCGCTTGAAGCCGTAAAGGGAGCCATGAGGGCAGGTATAGAGGCGGCTTTAGAAGTTGAGGGCGTTACTGGAATTTCAGCCGGCAATTACGGCGGGAAACTTGGGGAGTATAAGATTTTTTTGCGGGAGCTTTTTAGATGAAAAAATTTGATGTGATAGGTTTTGGCGCATTAAATGTTGACAAGCTTTATAAAGTGAACAGGATAGCTGGACCTGAAGAGGAAAGCTTCATCATCAGTTGTGAGGAGTCCTGCGGCGGGTCAGCTGCTAACACTATAGTAGGGTTGGCAAGGTTAGGCTGCCGCGTCGGTTTTATCGGCAAGGTTGCTGATGACAGGGAGGGGAAGATGCTTTTGGATGATTTCCGCAAGGAAGGCGTGAATTTGAAAGGCATAATTAGGACAAAAAGCGGTAGAAGCGGCACCGTTTTGGGTTTTGTGGATGAGAAGGGCGACAGGGCCCTATATGTTGACCCGGGCGTAAACGACACCATAGAATTTGAGGAAATAAACAGGGAATATGCCTTAAAAACCGAATTTCTCCACTTTTCATCATTTGCTGGGGAAAGATCCTTCGAAACCCAGAGGAAACTTGCAGAGAGTCTGCCCGAAAATATCAAGGTGAGCATGGATCCAGGTATGCTTTATGCAAGGATAGGTCTTGAAAAGCTGGGATTGCTTTTTAAAAGAATTTTTGTTTTTATGCCAAACGCAAAGGAAATTGTCCTTCTAACCGGGGAGGAGAATCCAGCGGAGGGGGCAAGAAAACTGCTAAAATTGGGCGTTAAAATTGTAGCCGTCAAACTTGGTAGCAGAGGATGCTATGTTACGGACGGCAAGGAAGAGCATTATGTAGAAGCTTTTAAAGTGCCCGTTGTTGACACCACGGGCGCCGGTGATGCCTTCTGTGCAGGTTTTCTTTACGGGTTGATTCATAAAAAGAGTCTTTATGATTGTGGAAGACTTGGAAATTTTGTGGCTTCACGCTGCATTATGAAGGTAGGCGCGCGAGCTGGGCTTCCACGATTAGAGGATTTAAAACTTCTTTTCTAAATACTCAATGAGCCCCTCAAAGATCAGTTTGCCGTCGCCATATTGGGGCATAAAGTTCTGCCTGGTCCAGTCTGGCTGCTGCCACCAGTAAAAGGCCCTTTCAGGATGGGGCATCAACCCTAAAACTGTTCCTGATGGGTTGCATATGCCGGCTATGTCGTAAAGGGAACCGTTTGGATTTATTGGATATCGGCCATTAGCGTATTCGCCGTTCTTATCGCAGTAGCGGAACACAAGTTGATCGTGTCTTTGAAGCTTCTCCAGAAACTGGGTTTCCTTTTCCTTTGGGAATATGAACCTTCCCTCAGCATGGGCCACTGGAATTCTTAAAACCCTTCCGAATGGAATATTTTTTGTAAAAACACATTTCCCCATGTTTTCATGCCTGATATAGACCCATCGGCAATTATATCCAGGCGGGTTGTTTGTAGCCAAGCATGCCTCTGGATATGGGCTTATGCCCTCAAAAGCCGGAAGCAAACCGGCCTCAACGAGCACCTGAAAGCCGTTACATATACCAAGGATTGGATGCTCATCATCAATGAAGGCTTTGAGTTCCACGCCCAATTTAGCAATTATCCATTTCGCCCATATCGCCCCAGCCCGCACATAATCCCCAAAGGAAAAGCCTCCTGGAAAAATTAAGGCATGATAATCGTGCAGGTTTCGGCGCTTTATCATCTCATTAATGTGGAGAATTTCCGCTCGTGCACCCAAGTCTTCAATAGCGTTTTTAGTTTCCATGTCACAATTTGTTCCTCCAACGCGGAGAATGCAAACCCTTATTTCTTCACGTTTCATGGAAAACCTCCGCTTAGAGTTTTCTTCCATGCAGCCAACAAATCGCTTATCGGGGCATCTATTATGGCTTCACCGTTAAGTCCATACACGCACATCGTTGGACTTTTGGATACTTCTCCAATTTTTGCATAAACGCATCCCCGCATGATGGATTCAAAATCTTCGCCGCAATTCTGCGGAACCTCCACGAGGAATCGGCTGTTGGACTCTGAGAATAGGATAAGGTCCTCACGGTTTAGACCCTTTTCCCTAGGAACTTCACGTAAGTCCAATTCAACGCCATAGCCGCCTGTAAAGGCCATCTCAGCAACGGAGACGGCTAAACCGCCTTCCGAAAGGTCGTGGCACGCGCTTACAAGACCGAGATCCATGGCTTTAATAAGGGCCTTGAAGGCTTTCCTAGATTTTTTGGACCTAACTTTTGGCACGCTGCAACCTAGGAAGCCCATGAGCCCATAATATTCTGATCCACCAAGTTCTTGGAGGGTTTCTCCGATGATATATATTAGGTTGCCTGGAGCCTTCAAGTCCATCGTGATTGCGGCGCGTATGTCCGGGATTATGCCTATAGCCGTTATTAGAAGGGTCGGGGTTACTGGGCCTTGGGGTGATTCATTG
>CAZZKO010000001.1:0-4021 GCA_964654925.1 uncultured Candidatus Bathyarchaeia archaeon | reverse complement strand
GAATTTGACTGTTCAAATACATCCCCGCCCTGCAATAGGGAAATCGCCTTAAAAATTAAAATGCCTTATGAATTTTGGATTCATATTTGAAGTTCATAACCATTTTAATTATTCCCTTTAATTTGGGCATGAAGGTGAAAGCCTTCTACATAGTATGGGTGAAGGTTGATGAAAGTCTTCCATGGATAGAGCTTAAGGGCATCTATGGAACAAGGAAGGCGGCTAAGGAGGCGGCAAGAGAGCTTGTCGGCAAAGCAACAATTAAGGTTGTAAGGGTAAACGCCAAGGCTGAGGGTATAAGAACTTTAGCGGCCATAGGGCAAAAGCGCGCCTTATAACATGGTTTTAGACGTAGTTGCAGGCGGACATGTAGAGCATCTGCATTCCCCCAGTGTCGGCAAGTCTTTTTGATGAAGTTTACAGGTTATCCTCTCATGTTTTATTGTCATGCAAATCTCACATATCTTTTCTATTATGTAGTCTGCGGGGACATCGCTTTTCGCCAGCATTTCAGCAACCTCTGAAACCTTTTCCATAATCTCCTTGGATTGCATTAACTCCTGCGTCAGCATTACGCCCCTCTCGCCCTTGAAGTACTGGGTTATGGCTGCTGGTGTTAATTCCATTTTTTCTGAAGCTTCAATCTTCCTCAGGTTGTACTTTTCAACAAGTTCCTTGGTTACCAGAAATCTTACGGCTGGAAGTATATACTTCACAACAACTACGCATGGGGGTTTCATTTTGATCAATAATTATTTTGCGGTAAATTTATATATTTTTAACGGTGTTAAATGACTTACGCGGGATTCAATTTGACCAACACCAATCCAGCTGAAGAAAACCATAGAGTCCTCGGAGCCACGGACGTCTACTTGGTGGAATTGGAAAAGCTTTCACAACATGAGGATATAGACGCGCAACTTCTAGAGAGCATCATTAACGAGATTGAATCCAGCAGGATTCTTGAACGGGCAATAGTAGCTGACAAAAATACAAACATAATTGTTGATGGAGAACACCGCTACGCAGCCCTCAAAAGGCTAGGATGCAGAATAATACCTGTTATCTACGTTGATTATAATTCTCCAGGCATATTGGTTCAATCGTGGCATGAAGGCAAAAAGTTAACCAAAAAGGACATAATTGAGGCTGGACTGAGTGGGAAAAAGCTTCCGCCGAAGTCCTCAAAGCACATGATAAGGAGCGGTGATGGATTATTACATATTTCGGCGATCGAGAAGAAAGTGGACGTCCCATTAAGCATGCTAAAAAGGGGGCTAACATTCGTTGAGATGAAAGATGTTAAAACAGCAATGCAGGTCGAACTTGAGGATGCCCTGCCACAATATTCAAAATTCTTAAGCACAGAGCTCGTAGACGTTCCATTACTGCTAGATGAAAAAACCAACGTGCTATTATCCGGTTACGAGGCCTTCCAGGCGCTTGACTTGCTTTCAGTTGAAACTGCCCCAGCCCTCAAAGTGGATATTGAAGAGCTGAAAATAAGACCTGCGAAAACATGTTCGAAGCCTATCGCAAAGGAGGTTATATTGAACGCTGGAATTAAAGGGCCGAAATTACCCCCGAAGAGTTTCGAAGTGGAAGTTAAACAATACAAGATAAATGTTCCCTTAAAGAATTTAAGGACAAACCATGAACCGGGAGCCCCCAGACAACTTAAGGTTTACAACAACACATTGGCATTGCTTCATGAAGGGTGGCCCACACCCCTCGTTAGACTAAACTCCCTGTCCACGGAGAAGCGCAGCGTCTGGGCCAAGCTTGAGGGCTATAACCCATTCAGCAACAGCGTAAAGGACCGCATAGGCTGGGCGATGATTAAAGAGGCTAAAGAGAAAGGCGAATTAAAAGAAGTGATTTATGAGGCTACGTCCACAAACACCGGCATAGCTTTAACTTCCATAGCAAACATGCTTGGAATAAAAACCAAACTCTTCATACCCAAACATGTACAGAAGTTAAGCGACATATACCTAAAGGTCCTAGGCGCTGAAGTTATTAGGCTTCCAGTGGGATTAACTGTTGAAGCCGTAAGCCAGGTGGACGCGGAGGCAAAAACCCACGGGGGCATCCATCTGAACCAGTTCGGGAATGATGCTAACTTCAAAATACATTTGAAAACCACAGCCAGAGAAATAGATGAGCAACTGAAGAGTGTAGGACTAGAACCCACATGTATAATCGGAGGTTTAGGCACTTCAGGGCACATGAGCGCCATATCCTACTACTTCAAAACCAAGTATGGAAATGACGTTAAAGTTATCGGCGTTCAGCCAGCCCCAAACGAGGTGATTCCCGGAATCAGAAGGATTGAAACGGGCATGAAGTGGTTCCATCAGGTACGCTTTGATGAAATAGTGGATGTTAAACAGGAGGAAGCCATCAAAGGCTCCATAAGTATTGCAAGGAAAGAGGGCATTTTAATAGGGTTAAGCGCTGGAGCCGTGGTTCATGCCTTCCATAAAATTGCCGAGGAAGAGGGAGTATACGTGCTTGTATTCCCTGACACAGGGTATAAGTATGCCGAGCAGTTTGAAAAGTACTTTGAAAACTATCCAGACCAGCAGTTAGGCTTTGAAGCCACGCCGTAATGCTTCAATCCTAATTTCTATAGTCTCATTTGAATGGCGCGCTGAATATAAACGGAGAATTTTGAAACATTAAATGTCTAGCAACAAGCTGGAACATGGCGCTAATAAACTATCAGAAATGGGCTATGATATCAAAAGCTTTTCATAATCTTCCGTAATACATCTAGGGCTAGCTTTCCAGCTTCATCCATGCTACCCCCGAGTGATAAGAATCCGTGTCTCCTCATGATTATGAAGTTGTTTCTGTCCAAAACCTCCTCTACGCTCCTCACAAGCTCCAAACTTCCATAGGGGTGCCAGCTTTTAGTTTGAATTAGGTTCATGCCGTCCGCGGCCCTAAGAATCTCCTCGCTATGGCCATGAAATATTGCATTAACATCCCTTCTCAGCTCATAAATTCGATAGTGAAGCATGCTTTCCGAGCTGGGTTTCCTAACCCCAAAAGCATAAACAACTCTCCTTTCAAGATCGCAGCCCACCACCCTGACGAAGCACTCATGCGAAAGGTCGTCCTTGGGTCCGAGACCTGAAGCGGTGATTATGAATTCATTCATCCCCTCATGAAGCCTGAAGCTTAAATTGCCCATGGAGCGCCCCCAAACCACCGGGGTTAGACCGTAGGAGTGAAAAGTTTTGCACCATGACGCCAACTTCTCCAGCCTTTCATCGTCCGGAGGACTCCTGTCTAGGAAGAAGACTTTAAACTTGACGCCACGGTATTTTTCCATAGTTTCACCCAACGATCCTGACGGGCTTCGCAGCTGCTCTGCATATCCAAAAGAATACGATAATCATTCCCAACAGTCACCCGCTGGAAACGGCATGCCGCATCATCACAACATTATAAGGAGCTTTTGTAAAACATTTACTTTACATTAAGGCGTGTGAAGCTAAGGACTTGAATCCTGCTAAAGCAGAAACACTCATCTCCAAGCGTCAGAATTGGCTGAAGAATTAAAGTGCTGTTTCATCCTTCATTATCTGGTTATCTGCCGCGCGTGCTGTATCACTGTTCGATATAACTATGATATAACTATGGGTGCCAATGCGTTTCTAACGGTAACTCCCAAATACCCGTTCTGGTCTAGCGTTAAATTCCGTTACCAGGTCTTCCCTTCTCGTTTTTTGGGAGGGTTTTTGCTTTGGATGGGTGGGGGGTGTGTTCGTTTGGTATTTTTTGGGGTGGGTTTTTCGAGGCTATCGTGTTTTTGTGTGTTTTCGTTTTAGAGTTTGGGTGTTTCGTTAGCCTATGTCTATTTGGGTTTGGCTTAGCTCTACATGTTGGGCATGGGCTTGATGCGCCCTTAGCGTAAACACACCTGAAGCCATTCATAGCTAAAAAATTTACATCAAACAGGAGCAGCCCCTATACCCCAACACTAAAATGCTGCAGTTGAATGCTTATTTTA